>NZ_JCAJZO010000005.1:0-443415 GCF_059510295.1 Streptomyces sp. PTL18
TCGCCTCGCCGCACTGCCCCGTCCCGCCAGCTGACCGGCAAACCCCTGACCGCCCACGACCGAAGGACCTCGGAGAACCCGACCACCGCGCCGGGTCTCCGTCATGTCCGAACACCGAAATCGCGTCGGCCACCCCGACGGTCACCCTCAACGACGTCTCATCACTCCAACCGAAACGGCGAGGTTAGGTCCTGGGTCTGACAACGGCCCAAATCGCCGGGTGTGCTCCGCGGCCGCGCCCCGCGGCAAAGCCGCCCATGTCCGAGCTCCGCGTCACCGGCCTGCGTCGGCCACCCGGCGCCCGTACACCACGACCAGGCCCGCCCGTGAGTCGTCCAGGTAGGCCGCGAGCAGCCTCTCCGCCTCGTCCCTCCGCCCCGCCTGCAGCGTGTCGAGGATCTGCCGGTTGCGCGCCAGGTACGGCTCGTGCAGCCGGCGGGGGTCGTCCACCACGTGGAAGGCGAGCCGGAGTTCGGCGAAGACGCTGCGCATCAGTTCGTCCGTGCGTTCACTGGCCGCGAGTGCCACCAGTTCCCGGTGGAAGTGGATGTTGGCCGTCGACACACCTTTCCAGTCACCTTCGCGCGCCGCCTTCCGCCCGTCGGCGACGGCCCCCGCGAGGCCCTCGAGCGCGTACGGCGGCTCGCCGAGCCCTCGTACGACGGCGCACTCGACGAGGCTGCGGGTGCGGTAGATGTCCTCCACGTCCTCGACCGTCAGGACCCGTACGAACACCCCGCGGTTCAACTCGTGGACGAGCAGCCTCTCGTGGGTGAGCAGCCGGAACGCCTCGCGCAGCGTGTTGCGGGAGACGCCGAGCGCGCCGCCGATGCTGTCCTCCGACAGCCGGGTGCCGGGCGGGAAGAAGCCGTCGGCGATCCGGCTCCTGAGGATGTCGGAGACCCGCTCGGCGGTGCTGGTACGCCCCAGCAGGGCACGGTCGTCGGCCAGTCCCGTCAGCTCCTCTGCCATGCCCGGAATTCAAGCGCAGACACAAGGACGAAACAACACGAGTATTGAAGGATCGTTCAACGATCCTCTACCTTGTTGCACACGGCACCACTCCGCTCCACCGTGGCGTCGCGGCTTCCGCACCGCACGGCTCACCCGCAAGCACCCTCCGTCCCTCACTGCGAGGTGCCCATGAGCACGACTCCCCCCTCCCCGGTCCCGACCGCCGGCGCCCGCTCCGGCGCCGGTGAAGGTGCCGACGACGACGGCGCCTTGGGCTGGCTGCACGCCCTCGGCCCGCGCGGCCGCCGCGCCTTCGCCGGCGCCTTCGGCGGCTATGCCCTGGATTCGTACGACTACTTCACGCTCCCGCTGAGCATGGTCGCGCTCGCCGCGTACTTCGGCCTGAACAGCGGCCGGACCGGCCTGTTCACCACGGTCACCCTGGTCGTGTCGGCGATCGGCGGCGCCGCAGCGGGCGTGGTCGCCGACCGCGTCGGACGGGTCAAGGCACTGATGATCACGGTGGTGACGTACCTGAAGACGGAACGGGGCCTGTCCGTCGTGGGCACCGGCTCCTACCTGACGTTCCTGATCTCCGGAGCCTTCATCGGCTACCTCACCGGAGGCCACCTCACCGACCGGCTCGGCCGCAGGCACACCATCTGGCTGTTCGCGCTGCTCTCGGCGCTCTGCGTGCTGGTGTACACGAACATCCCCCACGGTGCCGACACCCTGCTGCTGGTGCTCGGTTTCCCGCTCGGGTTCTGCATGTCGGCGATCTTCAGCGGCTTCGGCTCGTACCTGAGCGAGCTGTACCCGACCGCGGTGCGCGGCACGGGACAGGGCTTCACCTACAACACCGGCCGCGCCGTGGGCGCCGCCTTCCCGACCCTGGTGGGCTTCCTGGCCGACAGCTGGGGCGTGGGCGGCGCGCTCGTCTTCGGAGCGGTCGGATACGGGATCGCGGCACTGGCGCTGCTGGGTCTGCCGGAGACGCGTGGAAAGGAACTGCGGTGAACCGTACGGAGAACCTCCCCCCGCCCCTCACAGAGGACCGCCCGCTGATCCTCGTCGACGAGCACGCGCACGCGTGGAGCGCGAAGGACGCCCGGACCCGTGTCCGGGAGGGTCTGAGCGGCCCCACCGCCGGGGTCGCCGCGGGCCACACCCAGGTCAACCTGATCTCGGTGCCCGCCGACTGGGCGTACGACACGCTGCTGTTCTGCCAGCGCAATCCGAAGCCCTGTCCGGTCCTGGACGTCACCGACGCGGGCTCCCCGACGACGGTCCTCGCCAAGGGCGCCGATCTGCGGACCGATCTGCCGCGCTACCGCGTGTGGCGGAACGGCGAACTGGTGGACGAGCCGACGGACGTGCGCGCCTACTGGCGGGACGACCTGGTGTCGTTCCTCATCGGATGCAGCTTCACCTTCGAGTGGGCGCTCACCGGGGCAGGCGTGCCCCTGCGCCACATCGAGCAGGGCCGCAACGTCCCGATGTACGTGACGGACCGCCAGTGCCGTCCGGCGGGGCGGCTGCACGGCCCGATGGTGGTGTCCATGCGCCCGGTGCCGCCGGCCCACGTGGGCGCCGCGATCCGGGAGAGCAGTCTGCTCCCCGCGGTGCACGGTGGCCCCGTACACTGCGGCGACCCGTCGGTCCTGGGCATCGAGGACCTCGGCCGGCCCGACTTCGGCGACCCGGTGGACGCGGAGCCGGACGACGTGCCGGTGTTCTGGGCCTGCGGCGTGACCCCGCAGGCCGCGGTGATGGCCTCGCGCCCGCCGTTCGCCATCACCCACGCACCGGGGCGGATGTTCATCACCGACGCCCGCGACGACCGGTACCGCGTCGGCTGACGGCGACCGGTACCACGTCGCCGGACGACCGGTACCGCGTCGCCCGACGGCGCCCGACCAGGAGGGACCATGATCGATCTGACCGCCGATCTCGGCGAGGGCTTCGGCCGCTGGCATCTCACCGACGACGAGCGGCTGCTGTCGGTCGTCACGAGCGCCAACGTGGCCTGCGGCTTCCACGCCGGGGACGCGGCCACCATGCGCCGGGTGTGCGAGCTGGCGGCCGAGCGCGGCGTACGGATCGGCGCCCAGGTCTCCTACCGGGACCTGGCCGGATTCGGGCGGCGCTCGATGGACGTGCCGCCCGACGAGCTGGCCGTGGGCCTCGCCCGCTCCGGGACCGTCGCGGCCCACTCGGGGCGCGAACGCGCGCGGAGGAGCCGGTCGAGATCCCCGTACGGTACGACGGTCCCGATCTTGCGGAAGTGGCCGCCCTGTGGGGCGTGCCGCGGCAGGAGGTGGCGCGGATCCACGCGGCGGCCGAGTTCCGGGTCGCCTTCTGCGGGTTCGCGCCGGGGTTCGGCTGTCTCACCGGCCTGCCCGACCGCTGCCACGTGCCTCGCCGGGCCACCCCGCGCACGGCCGTCCCGGCGGGTTCGGTGGCGCTCGCGGGTCCGTACACCGGGGTCTATCCGCGCTCGTCGCCGGGCGGCTGGCAGCTCATCGGCACGACCGACGCGGTGCTGTGGGACCACGCGCGCGTGCCGGCCGCTCTGCTCACCCCGGGGGTCCGTGTCCGCTTCGTCCCGGTGGGGTCGTGATGACCGATCGGGCTCTCGTCGTCGTGCGTGCCGGGCTGCTCACCACCGTGCAGGACCGGGGACGGCCCGGCCACGCCCATCTGGGGGTGCCGCGCTCCGGGGCGCTCGACGCGCCCACGGCGGCGCTGGTCAACCGGTTGGTCGGCAACCCGCCGGAAGCCGCCGTCCTGGAGACCACACTCAACGGCTGCGCGCTGCGCCCGCGGTCGACGGTCACCGCCGCGGTCGGCGGCGCGCCCTGCGCGGTCACCGTGGACGGCCGCCCCGCCCCCTGGGGAGCGCCGGTCCGGGTGCCGGGCGGGGCGCTGCTGGACGTGGGGCCCGCGCGGGCCGGAGTACGCGCTTACGTCGGTGTCTCGGGCGGAGTGGCCGTGGAGCCGGTGCTCGGCAGCCGCTCCACCGACCTGCTCTCCGGGCTCGGCCCGCCACCGCTCGCGGACGGTGCCGTCCTGCCTCTGGGCCGGCCGGCCCCCACGCGGGCGTGGACGTCGCCGCACAGCCGGGCCCGCCGGCCGAGCTGGTGCTGCGGGTGACGCTCGGGCCGCGCGCCGACTGGTTCACGCCGGGCGCACTTCGCACATTCCTCACGCGCGCCTACCGGGTGTCCGCCGCGAAGCAACCGCATCGGCCTGCGCACGGAAGGACCCGCCCTGGAACGGGCCCGGGCCGGTGAACTCCCCAGTGAGGGCATGGTTCTGGGCGCGGTGCAGGTGCCGCCCGACGGCAGGCCGGTCGTGTTCCTGGCCGACCATCCGACCACTGGGGGGTACCCGGTGATCGCGGTCGTCCGCGCCGCCGATCTCGCGGCCGCCGCCCAGGCGGCCCCGGGGCCCCGTGCGGTTCACGGCCGTGAGCCGCCGGTAGTGCCGTGACCGCTCACGCCGCGTCCGGCTGCTCCGCCACCGACAGCGCGGCCAGCGCGGACGTCACCGCGTGGGAGGCGCTCAGGTCCAGCCGCGCGCCGGTTCCCCCGGCCCTGTGGCGGACCTCGTCGGCGGCCAGGGTGAGCAGCTGCGGCAGCAGGTCGGTGCACCGCCTGGCCACCCACCCCGTCCCGGCGGTGGCCAGCCACCACAGGCTCGCCGAGCGGCTGGGCGCAGGAGACTCGGGCTCCGCCGAGGGAGCGGCGCCGGTTGCGAGCCCCGCGTCGGCGAGCAACGCGTGGAAGCGCAGGGCGAGCTGCCGGTGCCCGCGCTCGCCCGGGTGCAGCCGGTCCGCGCTCCACATCGCGCGGTCGCTGATCCAGTCCCCGTCCGCCGCATGCAGATGCACCGCCCCGTACCGCTCGGACAGCGCGTGCACGACCGTGTTGACGGCCCGCTGACGCCGCGCCAGCGGGCGCGCCAGTGGGCCGGGCAGCCGCAGCATCGTCCCCGGGTCGGGCAGGCAGGCCGTGAGCAGCACCGCGCCCTGGGCGCGGAACGCGGCGTACACCTGGTCCAGGCGGGCGGCCACGGCGTGGATGTCGAAGGTGCAGCGCAGGGTGTCGTTGACGCCGATGACCACGGAGACGACGTCGGGGCGCAGACGGAGCGCGGCCGGGATCTGCCGCTCCAGGAGGTCCCGGGTCTGGGCGCCGCTGACGGCGAGGTTGGTGAACGCCGCGGGGGTGTCCGCCGGGGTGAGCCCGTCGGCGAGGAGCGCGGCCCACCCCCGCCAGGTGTCCCCGACGGGGTCGCCCACGCCTTCCGTCAGCGAGTCGCCGAGCGCGACGAACCGCAGGGGCCTCATCCCACGCCCTCCCGGGCCGCCTCCCGCAGGCGGGCGTCACCCGCCGCCTGCGGCACGTCGTACGGCAGGGCGTCGTGGGCCGTGAGGAACGCGTCCACCGCCGTCTTCCAGCCGAAGCACTCGGCACGCGCGCGTGCCTTCTCCCGGCGCTCGCACCCGGACCGCTCCAGGAGCAGCTCCACCGCGTCCGCGAAGGCCTCACCGGTGTTCACGGCGGTCGCCCCGGCCGAACCGATCACCTCGGGCAGCGCGGAGAGGGCGCTGGCCACCACCGGGGTGCCGCACGCCATCGCCTCGAGGGCGGCGAGCCCGAAGGTCTCGGCGGGCCCCGGGGCCAGGCACACGTCGGCCGTGGCCTGCAGCGCGCCGAGCAGGTCCCGGTCGGCGACGTGGCCGAGGAAGGTGACGGGCAGCCGCCGCTCCTCGGCCCGCTGTGCCAGCCGCGCCCGCAGCGGCCCGTCCCCGGCGACCACCAGCACCGCGCGCCGCCCGCGGTGCACCAGGGCCTCCAGGGCGTCCAGGGCCGTGCCGGGCCTCTTCTCGACGGACAGCCGGGAGCACATGACGAGCAGCGTCTCGTCCCCGCGCGCGTACCGTGCGCGCAGCCCTGCGTCGCGCAGCGCCGGGTGCCGCTGTTCGAGATCGACGCCCAGCGGTGCCCGTACGACGTTGCGGGCGCCGATGCGCACGAACTCCCGCTCGGCGAACTCGGTGGTGCACACCACGCGCGTGTAGGTGTGCGCCGTACGGATGTTGAGGGCGTCGGCTGCGCGCCGGGATGCCGTCTCGGGCAGCCCCCAGGTGCGCAGGACGCCGTCGGCGGTCTCGTGGGAGACCATCACGGCGGGGACCCGGGCACGCCGGGCCCACTTGCCGGTCCAACGCAGGGTCGTGCGGTCGGAGACCTCGAGACGGTCGGGGTCCAGTTCCTCCAGGAGGGCGGCGACCCGGCGCCTGTCCACGAGGACGCGGTAGCCGCCGGTGCCGGGCAGCAGGGGTCCGGGCAGCGTGATGACCCGGCCCTGTTCGGTCATCTCGTCGGTGTGGCGCTCGCCGGGCACGACGAGCACCGGCTCGTGCCCGGCCTCCCTGAAGCCCTTGCCCAGCTCGCGCAGCGCGGTGCGCAGACCGCCGGACGCCGGGGCGACGAAGTTGGCGAGCCGCACGATACGCAGGCCGGCGCCGTTCCGCTCGGTGGCGAAGCTCATGCCGCCACCACCGTCTCGCGCGCGATGAGCACGTCCGTGTAGTGGCCGATGAGCTGGTCACCGACGGCGGCCCAGGTGCGGCCCTCGACGAGTGCGCGCGCCGCGGCCCCGAAGGCGGCCCGCAGCGCCGGGTCGGCGGCCAGGGAACACACGGCGTCCCGGAAGGCGGCAGCGTCCCCGGGCGGGACGAGAAGGCCGGTGCGGCCGTGGGCCACCAGGTCGAGCGGACCGCCCGCGGCGGGGGCGACGACCGGCACACCGCTCGCCATGGCCTCCTGCACGGTCTGGCAGAACGTCTCGAAGGGGCCGGTGTGCACGAAGACGTCCAGCGAGGCGAAGATGCGGGCGAGTTCGTCGCCGGTGCGGCGGCCCAGGAAGGCGGCACCGGGCAGGGCGGTGCGCAGGGTGGTCTCGCTCGGCCCGTCGCCCACCACGACGACGCGTACGCCGTCCAGGCCGCAGGCGCCGGCGAGGAGTTCGACGTGCTTCTCGGGGGCGAGCCGGCCGACATAGCCCACGATCAGCTCACCGTTCGGGGCGAGTTCACGGCGGATCGCCTCGTCGCGCAGCTCTGGCCGAAAACGGACGGTGTCGACGCCGCGCGGCCACAGCTGCACCCGGGGCACGCCGTGTGTCTCCAGGTCGCGCAGGGCGGCGCTGGAGGGCGCCAGGGTGCGGTCGGCGGCGGCGTGCACGGAGCGGATGCGCCGCCAGGCCGCCGCCTCGCCGGCGCCCATGTAGGTGCGGGCGTATCCGGCGAGATCGGTCTGGTAGACGGCGACGGCGGGGATGCCGAGCCGGGCGGCGGCCGCCATGCCGCGGACGCCGAGGATGAAGGGGCTGGCCAGGTGCACGATGTCGGCGCGGTGTTCGGTGATGGCCGCGGCGACGCGTCGGCTGGGGAGGGCCACACGCACCTGGGGGTAGCCGGGGAGCGGCAGGGAGGGGACACGGACGACGGGGCACGGCGCGAGGGCGTCGGGCCCGTTGCCGGCGAGGACGCCTCCCGGTTCGGGCGAAGCCGAGAACCTGGGGGACGTTGCCGGTGCGACGACGAGGGGAACATGACCGCGATCGACGAGGTGCCGGGCGGTCTGCACCGCGCAGTGGGCCACGCCGTTCACATCGGGGGGAAAGGATTCGGTCACGATGACGACACGCATACCCGTGTTCTCGCCGCACGGGACGTGGCCGCGTCAACGTCGATCTTTCCGGCCGGGGAACGTCCCATGAGCGTTGAGCTGCGCAGCCGAGCAGGCTGCCGCGTGTCCACGTGCTCCTGACACGCGGGTCACCGGGAGTTCACACGGCGGGCGTGTCGGGCCCGATCCGGCTGCGTACGGCGGTCTGCACCTCGGCCTCCTCGGCCGGATCCGCAGCGAGCCGGCGCAGCCGCTCCACGACGCGGGCGTCTCCCGTCTCGGCGTGCCGTGCGGCGATCTCGCGGGTGGACTCCTCGCAGTCCCAGAGGCATTCGACGGCGAATCCCGCGGCGAAGGAGGAGTCGGTGGCGGCCAGCGCGCGCGCGGCGCGCCCGCGGAGATGGGAGGACGCGGTCTCGCGGTAGACATGGCGCAGGACGGGTGCGGCGCAGGCGATGCCGAGCCGTCCGGCGCCGTCCACGAGGGTCCACAGGGTCGGCGCGTCGGGGCCCTCGCCCCGGACCGCCTCCCGGAGCGCGGTGAGGACCAGATCACGGTCCTGGGCACCGCCACGACAGGCGAGCATGCGACCGGCGGCGGCCCCGAGGGCGTCGGGCCGGCGGGCCCAGCTCCGCGCCCGGTCCACGGCGGCGATACTGCACATACGTTCGAAGGCGTCCACGGCCGCGTCGACGACGAGCGCGGAACCCGTGGACACGGCGTCCTCGATGAGTTCGAGGGCGTCGGGATCGTTGCCGTCGGCGAGATAGCGCAGGGCCGTCGAGCGGGCTCCGTCGCTGCCCGACCGGGCCGCCTCGACGATCTCCGAGCGGTCCTCCGGGCCGGCGACGGCGGTGAGGCAGCGCGCGGCGGGCACGTGCAGCGCGGCACCGCGTTCGATGCCCTGCTGGGCCCAGTCGAAGACGGCCCGCACGCTCCACCCCGGGCGCGGCCCCTGGGGCCGCATCTGCCGCTGCCAGCGGTCGAAGCAGCCGGCCTCCTGTGCGGCACGCACGCGCGAGGCGATGGATGCGCGGGGGTCGTCGGCCCACAGCCGCCAGGGCCGTGGTTCGAAGGCGTCCCGAACAGCGGCGGCGAGTTCGGCCTCGCCCTCGGGGTCCGCGGGGAAGCGGGCCAGGACGGGGACGGCCAGGGCGCGCAGGCCCGCGTCGTCGTCGCGCAGGGCGAGCTCGTCCAGGGCCCAGGCCCAGTTGGTGCCCGAGGCGGCGTACCTGCGCAGGAGTTCGAGCGCGTCGCGCCTGCCGTACGAGGCGAGGTGACCGAGCACGGCGAGGGCGAGCCCGGTGCGGCACTCGTCCGCGTCGAGGACGTCCTCGGCGCCGAACAGGTGCGCCTCGATGGCGTCCAGCTCACCCCCGAGATCGAGGTAGAGCCGGGCGTAGTACAGGGAGCGGTTCTCCACCTGCCAGTCGTGGCGGGGGTCGCGCAGCACACAGTGGTCGAGGGCCGCGAGAGCCTCGGCGCGGGGGGCGGTGAGCGCGTGCAGGGTGCCGTCGCCACGGCCTCGCTGGAGCAGGCCGAGCAGCGTACCGCTGGGCGCTATGACCGGTTCGAACATGGGAAACAGCCTCACATCAAGCGTCGACGCAACCGGGGACACGCATTACCAGGCCGCGTGACAACACGTCGGGGCGCCCGCCGTCTCTTGCTTGTTGAAGACCATCTTCCTCTGCCTCTCGTTGGTGGCCCGTGTGGACCGATCACGGTCCGCGCGGTGCGGCATCACCTGCCCGGCCATCGCGTCCGTGAATCACGACGTCATGATGACCCGGGCTCTCGCGCTGCCGCGACCTTATTTCGGGCGGTCCGGTACCGCCTCCCCCGTTTTCGTCGTTTCCGCTGGTCAGTGTGTTCGGATCAGTGCGCGCCGAACAGTTCGAGCAGGTCCGCCTTGCCGAACATCCTGGCGGTGTCGATCGCCGAGGGAGTGCCCGCGGCCGGATCGGCGCCGCCGTCGAGGAGGGCCCGGATGACCTCGGCCTCACCCTTGAAGACCGCTCCGGCGAGCGGTGTCTGGCCTCGGTCGTTGGCCAGGTCGGCCTCAGCTCCGCGCCCGAGCAGGGCCCGGACGGCGTCGGCGTGGCCGTGGTACGCGGCGAGCATCACCAGGGTGTCACCGCGGTCGTTGGTGAGGTTGGCCGGAACGCCCGCGTCGACGTATGCCACGAGCGTCTCGGTCTCGCCTCGGCGCGCCAGATCGAAGATCTTGGTCGCGAGCTCCACGACCTCGGGGTCGGGGGCTTCACTCATCGGCCGGACCGCCTCTCCACTACGGCTGCTGGTACTGGTGCCCCACGGGTGCCGGAACCGGTGACCCGTACGGGTGAATCGCCAGCGTACTGGCTGCCGCGACACATGACCGGCACCGTACTCGGCAAAGATCACGGCGAGGTCCGTGGCGGGCGTCAGAGCCGGTCAAGGGCCGACGACGGCTCCGCCGACCGAAGGAAATCCGGCGCATTTCACCCAGTTGCACCTTTTATCGTATGGATACATTCTGTGAGCCTGGAAGGACTCATGGTGACTGTCCCCACGGACCAGGAGAGAGCAAATGATTCTGAACATCTCGGGCGTCCTGCTGCTCGGCACCGTCGTCTTCCTTTTCTGCCGCAAGGACGGCCTCAAGGGCCGGCACGCGACGATCTGCGGGCTCTTCGGGTTCTACCTGTCGAGCACCGCCATCGCGCCGGGCATCAAGGCCGGCGGGGCGAGTCTCGCGGGCCTCCTCGGCGGGATCAACTTCTGACCCGGCTTCCGTCCGCACACACCGTCAGGAGAACGACGTGGCCAGGCGTCCCCTCCCCCGCATTCTGAGCGACGGCGGCGTCCGGATCGCCCGCAGCCGGGAACTGGCGCGGGCGGCGGCCGGCGGCGCCACCGACGTCCTCCACCCGCTGATCACCATCACGCGCGGCCTGCGCCGGCTGGCCGCAGCCGGGCGGCGCAGGTGGGCGGACACCCCGAAGGACGGGCGGGGACCGCTGCTCTTCCTGGTGGCTTCGGTGATCCTGGTCGTGGCGCTGCTGCCGTACGGGCCGCTGCTCGCCGCCATCACGCTGATGGCGGCGTCGGCCTGGACGGGCCGGGAAGGCAGGCCGACGGCGCCGCCGGGCCCGGACCCCGCGCAGACCAAGCGGCTGAGCGCCCTGTACGAGGCCCTGGTGCCGTACTTCTCGGCCGCCGAGGACCCGGCTCCGCTGTACGCGCACGGCGGCGACTTCACGCAGGCCTTCTCCTGCTGCGAGTTCGACGACACCGGCCGCGTCTCCCGCCTCGTCGTCCGCTATCCCGCCTACTTCACCGACGGCGAACCCGCATCACGGGCCAGGATCGAGCAGCTTCTGCACGCCAAGTCGGGCCGGGGCCGGGAGTACCACTTCGCCTGGGACGAGGAGGGCAACGAACTGACGGTCACCGTGCTGCCTCCCTTGCCCACCGACATCGCCGCACAGCGCTTCGTGACCGCCCCGGGCGAGACGGTCCTCGGCTTCACCGACCCCACCGGCGTCCAGCGCACGCTTCCCCTCACCCACGGCGAGGAGCGACGCGACGTGCCTCCGGTGCTGTGGCGCACGGGCCCGCGGTGCACCGAGCCGCACCTGCTGATCGCGGGCACACCCGGCAGCGGCACGACGACGCTGGTGCGCTCCCTCGCCCTGCAGGCGCTGCGGTACGGGGACGTGCTGATCGTCGAGGGCGGCGGCACCGGCGAGTACGCCTTCCTGACGGGCCGGGACGGGGTGCTGGCGGTGGAGTCCGGGCTCGCCGGAGCGGCGGCGAGCCTGGAGTGGGCGACCCATGAGACGGAGCGTCGGCTGATCGCCGCGAACCGCGCCCGGCAGGCCGGGCAGCCCTCGCCGGACGACGTCAGGCGCCCGCTGTGGATTCTGCTGGACCGGCCGACCGTCCTCGGGCAGCTCGCCGCCGCCGACGGCCGCACCGATCCTCAGGCCCTGCTCCAGGTGCCGCTGCGGCACGGCCGCGCGGCGAACGTCACGGTGGTGGTCGCCGAGCAGCTGGACGCCCTGGACGCCCTGTCCGACGCCGTCCTGCAGCACACCCGCGCGCGCGTGGTGCTCGGCCCGGCGGCTCCCGACGAACTGGAGGCGGTGCTCGGTGCGCCGCCGCACACCACCCCCGTCAAGGACGTACCGCCCGGCCGCGGGTACGCCCGCCTGGGCTCGGGCCCGGTCCACCGTCTCCAGGTACCGGCCACCCCGGACCCGTACGACGACTCCGCTGACGAACAGCACCGACAGGCGGTCCTCGGCCTGCTGCCCCGCCGCAGCGAAGCGATCACCTCCAGCGCCCCGACCGCCGCCGGCACCCCGATCGCCTCCAGCGCCCCGATCGAGGGCGACAAGCCGACCGACGGCGGCGCACCGGTCGAGTCGGTCCCGACCGAGGCACTGGCCGTGGAAGGCTGACCGCCGCCCTGCCCCGCTCCCCGGTCAGGCCACGAACGTCCGCGGAGCATCCGCCGGCCCCGACGCGCCCGTCTGGACCAGGCGGGCCGCGGCCGCCAGCCGGACCGCCGCCTCCTCCGCCACGGCGCCGCCCACGGTGAACGGCAGCCGCACATAGCCCTCGAACGCGCCGTCCACACCGAAGCGCGGCCCCGACGGCACCCGGACACCGACCCGTTCCCCGGCCTCCGCGAGCCGGGACCCCGACAGGCCGCCGGTGCGCACCCACAGCGTCAGGCCGCCCCGGGGCACCGAGAACTCCCACGTCGGCAGCTCCTTGCGCACCGCGGCGACCAGGGCGTCCCGGTTCTCCCGGGCCTGGCCGCGCCGCAGGTCGACCGCCTCCTCCCAGCCGCCCGTGCTCAGCAGCCAGTTCACGGCCAGCTGCTCGAGAACCGGGGTGCCCAGGTCGGCGTAGGCGCGTGCCGCGACCAGGCTGCGGACGACATCGGGGGCGGCCCGCACCCAGCCGATACGCATGCCCGCCCAGAACGCCTTGCTCGCCGAGCCGACGGTGATGACGGTGGAGCCCGCCGGGTCGAAGGCGCATACCGGGCGCGGCATCTCGACCCCCTCCTCCAGGTACAGCTCGCTCATCGTCTCGTCGACGACCAGGACCGTCCCGGCGGAGCGGGCCGATTCCACCAGGCGGCGGCGCTGGTCCTCGTCGGCGAGCGCACCCGTCGGATTGTGGAAGTCGGCGACGACGTAGGCGAGCCGCGGGGCGGCCTCCCGCAACACCTGGCGCCAACGGTCCAGGTCCCAGCCGCCGAGCCCCTCGGCCATGGCCACGGGGACGAGTCGGGCACCCGCCTCCCGCATCAGCTGCAGGATGTTGGCGTACGAGGGCGACTCGACGGCGATGCGCTCACCACGCCCGGCGAACAGGTGGCAGATCGCGTCGATCGCCCCCATGGCGCCGGTGGTCACCATGATCTGCTCGGGCATGGTCGGGATGCCACGCGCCGTGTAGCGGTCGGCGAGCATGGAGCGCAGTGCCGGCAGGCCCGCCGGGTAGTCGCCGTGGGTGTGCGCGTACGGCGGCAGTTCCTCGAGGGCACCCTGTACGGCGCGGGTCAGCCAGGGCTCGGGCGCGGGCAGCGCGGCACAGCCCAGGTCGATCATGGAGCCGAGCGCCTCGGGCGGCAGCGGTTCGAGGCCGCGCGCCGGCAGCGGGTTCCCGGCCGGCACCGCGGTCCAGCTGCCCGCTCCGCGGCGGGACTCCAGGAATCCCTCGGTGCGCAGTGCCTCGTACGCGGCCGCGACCGTGGTCCGGCTCACCGACAGGGCGAGCGCCAGCTCCCGCTCGGCGGGCAGTCGGGCGGCGACCGGCACCCGGCCCTCCAGCACGAGCAGTCGGATGCCGTCCGCGAGCGCCCGATAGGCCGGCGGGCGGCGGCTGCCGGGCCCCGCGGGACGGTCCTGCTGCGAGGTGAGCAGCCGGGCCAGCTGTGCCGCGCCCACCGCCGAGGTCCACTGCGCCATGATTCCCAGTCCACCTTCCCGGAATTGGCCATGGATGGCTTGTCCTTCCAAGCCACAGAGTGACATGCGCCAGTCCACTACCACCACAGGGGGGCACCTTTTGTCTGCCGACTCTCCGGACGACCCGTCCATTGACACGTCCATGAGGAGTCGTCCCGGACGACGGCTCCTCCAGCTCTACGCCGGCCTCGCCCTCTACGGCGCGAGCTCCGCCCTCCTGGTGAAGGCGGGCCTCGGCCTGGAGCCCTGGAACGTCCTGCACCAGGGTCTGTCCGAGCTCACCGGGCTCAGCATGGGCGTCGTGCTGACGATCGTGGGCGCGACCGTCCTGCTGCTGTGGATTCCGCTGAGGCAGCGCCCCGGCCTCGGCACCGTCTCCAACGTCCTGGTGATCGGTTCGGCCCTGGACACCACGCTGGCCGTGCTCCCCGAGGTGCACTCACTGGCCGTCCGCGTGCCCCTTCTGGCCGCCGGCGTGGTGCTCAACGGGGTGGCGACCGGCCTCTACATCGCCGCCGACTTCGGTCCCGGCCCCCGCGACGGCCTGATGACCGGACTCCACCGGCGCACGGGCCGCTCGATCCGGCTGATCCGCACGGCCGTGGAGATCACCGTCGTCGCGACCGGCTTCGCGCTCGGCGGCACCGTCGGGCTCGGCACCATCGTCTATGCGCTGTCCATCGGACCGCTCGCCCAGTTCTTCCTGCGCGTCTTCGCCGCCTCCGCGGCATCGGGGCGCAGCAAGGTCGTTGCCACCGGGCAACCGGAGCGCGCGATACTGCGTCCGTGACCACCCTGATACGCCACCCCTACCTCGACCATCCCGGCCCGATCGCCTTCGCCCACCGGGGCGGCGCGGCCAGGGGTCTGGAGAACACAATGGCGCAGTTCCGGCGCGCGGTCGCGGCGGGCTACCGCTATATCGAGACGGACGTGCACGCCACGGCCGACGGGAAGCTGGTGGCGTTCCACGACGCGACGCTGGACCGGGTGACCGACGGTGCGGGCCGTATCGCCGACCTGCCGTGGGAGGACGTGCGGCAGGCGCGCGTGGCGGGCAAGGAGCCGGTGCCCCTCTTCGAGGAGGTACTGGAGGAGCTCCCCGACGTGCGCTGGAACGTGGACGTCAAGGCGGAGCCGGCGCTGCTGCCCCTGCTCGGCCTGATCGAGCGCACCGACGCCTGGGACCGGGTCTGCGTCGGCTCGTTCTCCGAGGCGCGTGCGGCGCGTGCCCAGCGCCTGGCCGGGCCCCGGCTGGCGACGTCGTACGGCACCCGGGGCGTCCTCAACCTGCGGCTGCGCTCATGGGGGATGCCGGCGGTGGTGCGCCGCTCGGCGATCGCCGCCCAGGTGCCCGAGTACCAGTCGGGCGTCCGCGTGGTCGATCACCGCTTTGTGCGGACCGCCCACGCGCTGGGACTGCAGGTCCATGTGTGGACGGTCAACGAGCCCGATCGCATGCACCGGCTCCTGGACCTGGGAGTGGATGGCATCATGACCGATCACATCGACACACTGCGCACGGTCCTCGAAGCCCGGGGCACCTGGGCCTGAGCGCCCCGCGCACGATCACCGTTCCACGGGGAAGCGAGGGCACGGGTGGGCACCGACACCGTGCGGGCACAGGCCGGCGACGAGGCCGCCGAGCGACGGCGCGAACAACGCGGCTGGTACTTCTACGACTGGGCGTGCTCGGTCTATTCGACCAGCGTGCTGACCGTGTTCCTCGGCCCCTACCTCACCGCGGTGGCCAAGTCGGCGGCGGACGCGGACGGTTACGTGCACCCGCTGGGCGTGCCGGTGCGCGCGGGCTCGTTCTTCGCGTACTGCGTCTCGGCGTCGGTCGTCGTGGCGATCGTGGTGATGCCGCTCGCGGGCGCGGCGGCCGACCGCACCGGCCGCAAGAAGCCGCTGCTCGCCCTGTGCGCGTACCTGGGCGCCTCGGCCACCACGGGCCTGTTCTTCCTGGACGGCGACCGGTATCTGCTGGGCGGTCTGCTGCTGATCGTCGCGAACGCGTCGGTGGCCGTCTCCATGGTGGTCTACAACTCCTATCTGCCGCTGATCGCCCCACCCGAGGAGCGTGACGCGGTCTCCTCACGCGGCTGGGCCTTCGGCTACGCGGCCGGTTCGCTGGTCCTGATCGCGAACCTGGTCCTCTTCACGGCCCACGACTCCTTCGGCGTCTCGGAGTCGACGGCGGTCCGCATCTGCCTGGCCTCGGCGGGCCTGTGGTGGGGCGCCTTCACCCTGATCCCGCTCCGGCGCCTGCGCGACCGCCGTACGACGTCCACGGCTGCGGCGGTGCACGGCTGGCGGCAACTGGCCGCCACGGTCCGGGACATGCGCCGCACCCCGCTGACCCTCGCCTTCCTGCTGGCGTACCTCATCTACAACGACGGCATCCAGACGGTGATCTCGCAGGCGTCGGTGTACGGCTCCCAGGAGCTGGGCCTCGGCCAGTCGACGCTGATCGCCGCCGTCCTGCTGGTGCAGGTGCTGGCGGTGGGCGGCGCGCTGGGCATGGGCCGGCTGGCCCGGACGTACGGCGCCAAGCGCACGATCCTGGGTTCGCTGGTCGCCTGGACGGTGACACTCGCCGCCGGCTACTTCCTGCCTGCGGGCGCGCCGGGCGGGTTCTTCGCCCTGGCGGCCTGCATCGGGCTGGTCCTCGGCGGCAGCCAGGCGCTCTCCCGGTCGCTGTTCTCGCATCTGGTGCCGCCCGGCAAGGAGGCCGAGTACTTCTCCGCGTACGAGCTGAGCGACCGCGGCATGAGCTGGCTGGGCCCGCTGCTGTTCGGGATCACCTACCAGCTCTCGGGCAGCTACCGCGACGCGATCATCTCACTGGTGGCGTTCTTCGCCGTGGGGTTCGTGCTGCTGGCCCGGGTTCCGGTACGCGAGGCGGTGCGCGACGCGGGCAACCCGGTTCCCGAGAGGATTTAGCGTCCGAGGGCAAAGGGCGGTAGTGTACGCGTTTGGCCTGCCAGGCGTACCGTTACTGCGCGTCAAAGGAGCCGAAACGCTGGGTGACATCTGCTAGCAGATGTGACAAACCGGGCGCCGGTGGGTACAACAAGGGGCGGCTACGACGGCGACGCATGACCCGGAACGGGACTCGGAACGGGAATCTTTACCGCCGACCGGACGTTGACCGGATGACGACGACAGCGACACCTGTCCTGTGGGCGACAAGCCCGGGAGGCACGATTCATGAGTGAGCGAGCTCTTCGCGGCACGCGCCTCGTGGTGACCAGCTACGAGACGGACCGCGGCATCGACCTGGCTCCGCGCCAGGCCGTGGAGTACGCATGCGAGAAGGGGCACCGTTTCGAGATGCCCTTCTCGGTCGAGGCGGAGATCCCGCCGGAGTGGGAGTGCAAGGTCTGCGGTGCCCAGGCGCTCCTGGTGGACGGCGAAGGTCCGGAGGAGAAGAAGGCGAAGCCCGCGCGCACGCACTGGGACATGCTGATGGAGCGGCGCACCCGTGAGGAGCTCGAAGAGGTCCTCGAGGAGCGTCTCGCGGTTCTGCGGTCCGGGGCGATGAACATCGCGGTACATCCGCGGGACAGCCGCAAGTCCGCGTAGTCCGTCCCCCCGGGGATCGGCGGTATCCAGCGCACGCGAGTAACGGTGGGCGCCGAACGTCTCTGACGTTCGGCGCCCACCGTTGTCTCCGGATGCGGGTGCCGCTGGGGCGCCGGGTCAGCGGGGCAGGGGCGGCCGGGGTTCCCCGGGGTCGTCCGCCGGCGCGTCGTCCCTGATGACCTCACCCTGGACGACCTTGCCATCGGGGCGGTGCATTCGAGCCTGCCGGAAGGCGTCGCCGAAGCCGCCGTACGGGGACTGGCGCAGGGTGCGTTCCATCGTGCGCTCCGCGTACCGGCCGACCGCCCGCTGGACGGGCGGGAGCAGGAGCAGCAGCCCCGCCGCGTCGGAGATCAGGCCCGGCAGCATCAGCAGCAGGCCGCCGAGCATCATCAGGCCGTTGCCGCCTGTTCTCGACGGGGAGCCGCCCCTGTGCAGCGCCTCGTTCAGGTTCCGGAAGGCGCGGCGGCCCGCCCGCTTGATCACCACCGAGCCGAGCACCAGGCCGGCGACCCACAGCAGGAACACCGCGAATCCGCTCGTGGCACCCGCCACCACGGTCAGCAGCCAGATCTCCAGCACCAGCCACGCCGCGATGCCCAGTGGCAGGAACGTGCGCAGCCGGGAGCGCCGGGACCGGGTCGCGGGGCGGGGAGAGGTCGAAGCGCCAGTCGTCATGCTCCCAGTGTGCCCGGGCCCGGCTCAGTGCGGGATAAGGGGCCGATCAGCGGCGCCCGTGACGCCGCCCTCGCCTCTACCGGCGCGTCCTGCCGCCCCGGCCCAGGACCTTGCCGAGGCGCTCCTCCGCGCCCCAGGCCGTGACGCGCCACAGCGCCTCCACGACGATGTTCCGGCTCATCTTGGAGTCGCCGAGCTCGCGCTCCACGAACGTGATCGGCACCTCGACGACGTGGAAACCGGCCTTGACCGCGCGGCGCGCCAGGTCGACCTGGAAGCAGTACCCCTGCGAGGCCACCTCGTCGAGACCGAGGCCCTCGAGGGTCTCACGGCGGAAGGCCCGGTAGCCGCCGGTGATGTCGCGGAGCGGCAGGCCGAGGGCGAGGCGCGAGTAGAGGCTGCCGCCCCGGGAGATGAACTGGCGGGACTTGGGCCAGTTCACGGTCCGTCCGCCCGGCACCCACCGGGAGCCGAGGACCAGGTCCGCGCTCTTGAGCGCGGTCAGCAGGCGCGGCAGCTCCTCCGGCTGGTGGGAGCCGTCGGCGTCCATCTCGACCAGGACGCCGTAGTCGCGCTCCAGACCCCAGCGGAAGCCGGCGAGGTACGCGGCGCCCAGCCCTTCCTTGCCCTTGCGGTGCATGACGTGGACGTGGTCGTCCTCGGCCGCGAGCTCGTCCGCGAGCTTGCCGGTGCCGTCGGGGCTGTTGTCGTCGGCCACGAGGACATGCGCCTCGGGCACCGCCGACCGCACCCGGCCGACGATCGTCTTGATGTTCTCCGCCTCGTTGTAGGTCGGAATGATCACCAAGGCGGTGCCGAGCGGACCGAACTGCCTGCCCTGGGCTCCTGCCCCGAGGGTCCCGTCGCCGTGGTTCACTGCTGCCCCTTCACATCCGTACGCAGAGGTCCACCATAGTGGTCGCGTGAGGGGGCATCGCCACCGCGGGTTCGTTTGGAGGTGTCGATTCCATAAGAGTCGGGTAAGGATGCCTCTCGCGCTTTCGGGACCCGGTGCACGCCCGGTGCGCGCCGAGCCGGCCCAGGTTGCGGATCGGGGCCCGGCGTCCTTCGGGCCGACCTGGGACCCGCTGGCTGCGGGTCGACCGAAAGCCGTTGTCTACTGGACGTCCGGGCCCCACCCGGGTCACACCCTGCCGACCGACCGGAACGTTGCCCTCGCCGTGGCGCGGGCGCTGAGCCTGGCTCCCAGTGGCGATGCGCCGGCGCGGCACATCATCCCTGACCCAGCGGCGCTCGGGCGACTGCGCGGAGGTTCCCCGGCCGGACGTTTCGACGGTGGACGCGGCCGAACCTACCGGCCCCCCGCGCCTCACTGTCAACAGGCCTCCCACCTGCGGGCCTTCGGCGAAGGGCCTGGTCGCAGCAGAGGATACGCAGGTCGCACCACGGGGTGGGGGCGGGCGGTCGCCGCCACGCCACCGCGGGAGATCACTCGCCCGGCCGTACGAACACGGTCCGGCCGCCGACCACGGTGCGCAGGCAGACCGGAAGATCGGTGCCGGGGGTCAGATCGGGCAGTCCGGGAGTGCCGGAGCGGGGGTCGGTGGACCAGCGGGCCACCCGGTCGTCGGGGGTCTGGACGACGAGTGCGCCGGTGCGCCACACGGCGTAGTCCGCGGGGGCACCCGGTACCAGAACACCCGCGTCGTCCCGTCCGATCGCCCGCCAGCCGCCGCGGGTGTGCGCGGTGAACGCGGCGCGTACGGAGACCCGGTGCTCGGGGGTGCGATGGAACGCCGCGGCACGGACAGTGCCCCACGGGTCGAGGGGGGTCACCGGGCTGTCGGAGCCGAACGCGAGCGGGACGCCGGCGCGCAGCAGGGCCGCGAACGGGTTCAGTGTGCGGGCCCGTTCGACGCCGAGGCGCTCGGCGTACATGCCCTCCTCGCCGCCCCACAGTGCGTCGAAGGCGGGCTGGACGGAAGCGGTCAGGCCCAGTTCGGCGAAGGCCGCGAGGGTCTGCGGGGTGAGCATCTCGACGTGCTCGGCCCGGTGGCGGGCGGCGCGGATCCGGGCCAGGCCCACCTTCTCGGCGGCGGTGCGCACCCCTTCCACCACGGCGGAGACGGCAGCGTCGCCGATGGCGTGGAACCCCGCCTGCAGCCCGGCCTCGGTGCACGCGACGACATGCGCGGCGACCGCGTCGGCGTCCAGGTAGGCGGCGCCGGTGTGGGCGGCGTCCGCGTACGGCTCGTGCAGACAGGCGGTGTGCGAGCCGAGGGAACCGTCGACGAAGAGGTCGCCCGCGGCGCCGAGCGCACCCAGCTCCCGGGCCTTGGTGACGTCCTGCTCGGCCCAGTAGCCGACGACGCGCGGCGCGGCCTCCTCGGCGGCGAGGTGCAGCAGCCCGGTGAAGTCGTCCTCGGAGGAGACCTCCGGGCCCGCACACTCGTGGAGCGAGCCGATGCCGAGGGAGGCGGCGTGGGCCAGGGCGGCGCGTTGGGCCCGGGTGCGCTGGGCGGGGGTGACGGCGGCGAACGCGGCGGCCCGCGCGGCGTGGTGGGCGTCGCGGGTGAGCGGCTCGCCGTCCGTGAAGCCGGCCTTGCCGCGCACGCCGGGGGTGAGGTCCAGCAGGGCGGTGGTGACGACGGCGGAGTGGACGTCGATGCGGCTGAGATAGAGGGGACGCCCACCGGTGGCCTCGTCGAGTTCCTCCCGTCGGGGCGCCCGCCGTTCGGGCCAGCGTGCCGCGTCCCAGCCGTGACCGAGCAGGACCCGGTCGTCCGGCCGGGTGGCGGCGAAGTCCCGCACCAGGGCGAGGGCGGCCGTCAGCGACGGGGCACCGGACAGGTCGAGGCCGGTGAGCGCGAGGCCGGTGGCGGTGGCGTGCACGTGCGCGTCGGTGAACGCGGGAGTGACGAGGGCGCCGTCGAGGTCGATCACCTCGTCGACGCCGTCCGCGAAGGCATCGGCCGCGCCTTCGGAACCGACCCATGCGACATGTCCGGCCTCCACCACCATCGCGGTGGCGAAGGGGTCGGCGGGGCTGTGGATCTCTCCGCGGCGCAGGAGGACGGTCTTCGGCTCGGCGGTGCGCTCACTCATGGGCAACAGTGTCGCCCCTGGCGACGGGCGCCCTGCACGGAGGGCGATCAGATCCGGGGCGGCCGCGCCTCGTAGGGGGTGGACAGGACCACGGTGGTGCGCGTCGACACGCCCGCGAGGGTCCGGAGCCGGGCCAGCAGCTCCTCCAGTTCGTGCGGCGTGGCCACGCGGACCTTGAGGATGTAGTTCTCGTCGCCCGCGACACTGTGGCAGGCCTCGATCTCCGGGACGCCCGCGAGGCGTTCGGCGATGTCGTCGGGGGCGCTGGGGTCGAACGGCTTCACCGAGATGAAGGCGGTCAGCGGCAGGCCGACGGCCTCCGGGTCGACGACGGCGGCATACCCGCGGATGACGCCCCGCTGCTCCAGCCGGCGCACCCGCTGGTGCACGGCCGACGTGGACAGGCCCGTGGCCTTGCCCAGGTCGGTGTAGCTCATCCGCCCGTCCTTGACGAGCAGCTGCACGATCTGTCGGTCCAGCTCCTCCATGGCGCTAGAACCTACAGTGCGCCCTGACCTCGCGGATACCTCAGCAGCGCAGGTCATACCCGGTTTGTGATGTCGGAGGGCGCCGTCTGCGCGCCGCCCGGGTGAGCCGCGGCCCCGCCGCGCACCTGCGCACGGCATGTGACGAACGCCACAGTATCCGGCCAGGCTTCGTGATGTGCTCGTGATTACCCCGGAGACAGGACGGGAAGTGCTTGCTGTGGTCGAGGCCGCAGTGCCTTGTCGGCCCAGCCCGAGGGGGAGAAACCCATGCAGAATCCCAAGCGCCCTGGTCGTACCGTGCCCAAGCGGCAGCAGCCGGTCATCGAGTCCGAGCCGGAGGGCGTCGAAGGCGTCGACGACGAGTTCGACGCGTACGACACCTTCGAGATGTACCGGGTCATCTGCCCGGACTGTGCACAGCCCATCGCGCTCCTGGCGGACGAGGAGGTTCTGCCCGAGCACGCGCTGTGCGCCTCGCCGTGGAACCCGTTCGGTCTCACGGTCTGCTCCGGTACGGGCCGCGCGGCGGCCGACGCCCGTCCGGCGGACGAGTCCGTGGAGCCACAGCAGCAGGACACCGCCCTGCTGCTGACCCTCCCCCAGGGGCTCGACTGGCGCACGCAGCCGTTCTCGCACGTCGGTGGTCCGGGCTCGCGCCCGCTGCGTCCGGCGGCGCTGCGCCGGCAGGCCGCCTGACACTCCACGCACGTCACCCCGCGCCCTTGCCGCTCCACAGCTCGGGGCGCAGGGCGGTTGCCGAGCTGCGGAGCCCGTGGCCCGGTTCACCTCGCGGGGACACCCGGGCCGACGAGCCGGCGCCTGTTCCCCCGGCGGTCCCACCGCGGAACTCACGCTCGATTAGCGGGGTCGGTGACCTCGGCGGGCGTCGGGGCGTTGCTCCGTGCATGAGCCCCACGTATTCGGCGACCGGGCCCCGGCGGCCGGTGTTCGTTCCGGTGCCGGCGGCGTCGGTGCCGCCGCCGCAGCCGCAGGATCCGCCCATCTACCGTGCGCTGATGCGCACCTGGGCCGACCGCGGGCGCACGCTCCCGGGGCGCCACGACCCGGAGTGGGTGCGGCTCGCGGCGCCCCCGGTCGGGCCGCGTCGGCTCGCGGCGGGCGAGGAGTCGTTCAGCGGGACTCGGGACCAGCGAGGTGACGGGCGATGACCATGCGCTGGATCTGGTTGGTGCCCTCGACGATCTGCAGCGCCTTGGCCTCACGCATGTAGCGCTCCACCGGGAAGTCCGCGGTGTAGCCGTACCCGCCGAGCACCTGCACGGCATCGGTGGTGACCTTCATCGCGGTGTCGGTGCAGTGCAGCTTGGCCATGGCCGCCTGCTTGGCGAACGGCCGCCCGGCGTCGCGCAGCCGTGCCGCCGCCAGGTACAGCGCCCGGCCCGCCTCGATCTGCGTCGCCATGTCGGCGAGCAGGAAGCGCAGCCCCTCGAAGTCCGCGATGGGCCGCCCGAACTGCCTCCGCTCGGTGGCGTAGGCGACGGCCTCGTCGAGCGCCGCCTGGGCCACGCCGATGGCGCAGGCGGCGATGCCGAGCCGCCCGGAGTCGAGCGCGGACAGCGCGATCGCGAAGCCCTGCCCCTGCTCGCCGATGCGCCGTTCGTCGGGCACGCGCACCCCGTCGAAGTGGACCTGTGCGGTGGGCGACCCCTTCATGCCCATCTTCTTCTCGGGCGCCGCGGCACTCAGTCCCCCTGCGTCGCCGGGCACCAGGAACGCGGTGACGCCACGGGGACCCTCCTCCCCGGTGCGCGCCATCACGGTGTAGAAGTCGGCGATCCCTCCATGGGTGATCCATGCCTTGGTGCCCGTGATCACCCAGGTGTCGCCGTCCCGGACCGCCTTGGTGCGCAGCGACGCGGCGTCCGACCCGGAGGACGGCTCGGACAGGCAGTAGGCACCCAGCAGGCCGCCGCCGAGCATCGCGGGCAGGTGTTCCAGCTGCTGTTCCTTGGTGCCGTAGTGCGCCAGGGCGTGGCAGGCGAGGGTGTGGACACTGACACCGAGGGCGACGGTGAGGCGGGCAGCGGCCAGCTCCTCGAGGACCTGGAGGTAGACCTCGTACGGCTGGTCACCACCGCCGTACTCGGAGTCGTACGGCAGACCGAGCAGTCCGGAGTCGGAGAGCAGGCGGAAGGCCGCCCGCGGGAAGTGTCCGGCGTGCTCCTCCTCGGCCGCCTTCGGGGCGATCTCGCGCTGCGCGATGTCACGGACGAGCGAGATCAGATCCCGGGCCTCGTCCGTGGGCAGTTGTCGGTCCACCGGCTGCGGGGCGCGGTCGGGCATGGCGACGCTCTCCTCCCTCTTGGGCACATCGGCGGACACGCGCCTTGGGTGGGGCGGCGCCGCCGGGTCTCACTGGGCCTGGCCGATGCTCGCCGCTCCGGGTCGCGGAGGCGGTTGACCAGCGGTTGTGGCGCTTGGAGTA
The DNA here is from genome assembly GCF_059510295.1 of Streptomyces sp. PTL18. NCBI lineage: Bacteria > Bacillati > Actinomycetota > Actinomycetes > Kitasatosporales > Streptomycetaceae > Streptomyces > Streptomyces sp. PTL18. The sequence continues at coordinate 23,894 of NZ_JCAJZO010000005.1, forward strand.
TGCCCGATCCGAGGCACGACGTCACCGGTTAACGACCGCTTACTTCAAGAAAGCGGATGCCGTGCTCAGAGCGCTGATCCACATCCGGCCGACCGGGGGCGGCCCGAGGCCGGTTCCGCTCGCCCGGGCGGCCCGGTCGGGTGGAAGGCGCGGGTTTCCGGTTCCGGTGGCGTCAGGTGGGCCGGCGGGCCGGCGGCGGGGCCGTGTACGCGGGTTCCAGTTCCTCGATCGCGCGCAGGGTGCCGCCGAGCGTCTTCGCGAGCAGGTCGCACATCGTGTCGCGGGACAGTACCGGGCGGTCGACCCAGTCCAGGGTCACGCCCTCCACGCTGCACACCCAGCCGAGCAGTCCGGTGCGCACCAGTGGAGCGACGTCGTGCCGCCCGTACGCTCCCTCGGCGATGGTGGTGACGATCGCCTCGCGCACCTCGTCCCGGACGGCGTGCACCTGTGCGTCGAAACCCACGCCGCCGCTGACGATCGTGCGGTAGGCGGCCTGGTTGTGCTGGGCGTAGCGCAGATAGCGGTCGATGGTGCGGTGCACCCGTTCCACCGGCGGCAGGTCCAGGCCGGCGGCGGCGGAGGTCACGAGGTCGGCCACCGAATCCTCGACAATGGCGAGGTAATAGCCGCGTTTCGATTTGAAGTAGTAGTAGATGAGCCCTTTCGCCACTTGGGCGTGGCGGGCGATGTCATCCATCGACAGCGCGTCGTAGGACGTGTCGGCGAATAACTTCCGTCCGACGGCGATGAGCGCGGCGCGACGCGCCAGGGAGCGATCGGTGCCGCGCGCCCGAGCGCGGACGGCACCTCGCTGTTGACTGGTTTTCACTTTCGACCCAAGTCTCCGACTGCCGGTGGGACATCCGCAGTATTGCAGAATGACACCACCGGCATGTTCGACTCTGATCGAGGGAGTCGGCCGCTGTTGGGGAATGTGCCGTCGGTTCCTCGCCCGACCCGTCAGCGGACGCCCACCGCCGCCAGCGCCAGGCGCTGGCGCGAGGTGGGACGGGCCGGGAAGTACAGGTAGCAGACCCCGCCGGTGCCGGAGGCCACCTTGCCGGAGGCGTTGTACCGCTTGGTCCGCAGCCAGATGTTCTCGAACTCCCGCCGCCGGTAGACGCGCCGCACCGCCTCGTCGCTCGGCGAGGCCGGGTCGTTGGCGATCACGTCGCCGTCGGCGGTGAACCCGATCACGGACATCAGGTGCCCCGAGGTCCCGTACCCGGCCCCGGTCAGCTCGTCCTCGAGGAAGGACTGCGACGTCATGGCCGGGATGCCCGCCCCGATCAGCCTCTCCAGGTCGGTGAGGGAGGACAGCCGGGTGACCACGGCCTGGAGGTCCTTGAACGTCGCCGCGTAGGCCGCGTTGAAGGGCCAGTTGCCGCAGCCCTGGTACTGGTGGTCGTAGGTGGAGCGGGCCGCGTGGCAGACCTGCGGATCCGCGTAGGACGGGTCCACCCAGGACAGTTGTTCGGGGGTGAGCCTGCGCCCCCAGTACTCGATGACCATCTGTGACGACGTGGGACTGCACCAGGCCTCCCCGCCGTTGTCGTACTGCGGGTACTGGCCCTTGTGGATCTCCTGCGAGTACCGGGGGACGATCAGTTCCCCGGCCGGCCCGGGCGTGGACGCCGGGACGGTGAACCGGTCGGGGATGTCGGAGCCCATGGCGCCGAGCCGCCACACCGTCGGCGTGCTCCGCGCGCCGGGTGTGCGGTACAGGGTCAGGCGCAGGCGGTACGACACCAGACGCAGACCCGAGGCGGGATCGGCGATGGCGAGGGTGTCGGTCCGGACGGCGCTCTTGCCGTCGCTCTGGCCGTCCACGGAGGTCCGGCGGATGTCCTGGTCGCCGGCCGCCCAGCGGCCCATCACGTACCAGGGAGTGTCCGTGCCGTCGGAGCCGGTGCCCGTCAGCTCCACCTGGAGCCAGGTGCCGGGCGGGGTGTGCGCGTTCCAGGAGGCGATGATCTCGGTGGACGGGACGGCGAGGCGGTGCGCCGGGGCAGTCCAGGTGGCGTACTCCCAGGCGGCGGTCCTTCCGGTGTGCGGGTCGGTGTAGTCGGTGCGGCCGGCGGGAGTGGCGATCACCAGGCCGGGGCGGGGACCGGCGACGGCGCGGACGCCCTGCGCGGTGCCGCTTCGCCAGTCGGGGTACGAGGTCCAGGGGCGGTAGTCCACGAGGCCCGGGGGCGCTTTCGCCGGCCGGGCGGCCGGGGTTGCCGCGGCCGCCGGGTCCGCGGCACCGGCCGCCGTGGCCGCGGCGACCGCCGCGGTGAGGAGGGTTCTGCGGGACGGCTCTGCAGCTCTGGTCATCGGCGGGTGACCCCCAGGAGTCCTTCAAGCAGCGGTTCGGACGCACGGTGTGCGCCAAATATGGCCGCCGAGCACGGACTTATGCCAGCATCTCGGCCCTCGACGCGCCCACCGATACGGGTCCGGGCCTGTGGCGGTACCCCGGAAGGGAGCCAGGAAATTCCGAGGGGCGAACCACCCGCGTTCTCACCCGACCCGAATGAGCGGGAAATCCCGGAGCGAGAGCCCGCTTTCCCCCGAGGAGGGACAGTTCCGCTGCCCGAGTAAACTCTCCCCTCGAAAACATTCCGATGTCTTCTTTCACCCCCTCTCGTCCGGGAATCGCCATTCACGCTCAAGCATCCCGTCTGCGGCACCTGCCGCCCTCCTGCGGCCCTGTCCGCCTCGTCGGCGTCGACGGACACGCGGGGTCGGGGAAATCCACGTTCGCAGGACACTTGTCAGCCGCACTCGGCGGCGCGCCCGTGCTGCACCTGGACGACATCGCCACCCATGACGAGCTGTTCTCCTGGACGAACCGGCTGCTGCGGGAGGTGATCGAGCCGCTCGGCCGCGGCCGGACCGCGCACTACCGGGCCTACGACTGGCGCGCACGGCGCTTCGGACCCGCCCGTGCGCTGCTGCCCGCCCCCGTGATCCTGATCGAGGGAGTCGGCGCCGGTCGCCGGGCGCTGCGCCCGTATCTCGCGCAGCTGCTGTGGATGGACGTGCCGCACGAGGAGGCGTGGACACGCGGGCGGGCCAGGGACGGCGAGGAACAGCGCGCGTTCTGGGACGGCTGGGTCGAAGCGGAGCTCCGGCACTTCGCGAAGGACCCTTCACACCCCCACGCCTCGCTCCTGGTACGTCAGAAACCACGGGGGTATGAGGTACTGCCGGGGCCTGCCGGGTCTCCTGGTCCGACTCGGGATCTCACCGACAGTGACGGCCCATCGGCAGTGTGCTGAAGTCGTGAAGACCCTCACCGAGGGGGTTCCTCCTCGAGTGCCCAAGTCTGCTTGACCGGGGAGCCGCACAGGTCTTACGTTCTCAATGTGCGTCTTTCGAGGTCGCACCCAGACGCGAAGCCCCCGGTTGTTCCCCCGTGACCGGGGGCTTCGTTCTGCCCGGGACACCTTCCGCGGGCGCCGAGAGACGTGATCCGCTCACCCTCGGTCACCGTGCGCCGTGCGCCCCGTCTGCTCCCACCTCGCCGAACGGCCCGTGCGGCACCCTTCGTACGTCACTCCCCCGCAGGTACGATGCCTCTCGGTGCGACGTTCGGACACTGCTCTGCGCACCGTGGCAACTCCGGTCCGCGGCACAGCGGTTCGAGCAAGGCGGCCGACGGGCAGCGGCCCGGCGGTGAACCAGCGGGGGCACGGTATGTGGGGGACGTGATGGACTTCGGCACGCAGGGCCCTCAGGCCCCGGCCGACCTCGCCTGGCTGCGAGGGGTCGACGCCTACACGATGGGCGCCTATCCGCAGGCGGAGGAGGAGTTCCGCGCCGCGGTCCGGACGGATCCGGGGATGGCCGACGGCTGGCTCGGGCTGCACGCGCTGCGCGTCGACACGACGACCGCGCTGCTGAGGATGTACCGCCACCGCGACCGCTTCGGGGAGCAACGGACGCGGCACCGGCGCACCCTCAACTCCTGGTACTGGCTGGGCTGGTGGGTGCAGCCGGTCCTGGAGAGCCCGCGCGACCTGCTGCTCGCGCACGCCTCGCACTGGCTGGACGGCCGTCACGTCCCCGAGCTGGACCGTGCGCTGGCGGGCCTGCCGCCGGTCGACACCGACCCCCAGGTGCGCTTTCTGCACGCCTGCCGGGCGTACCTGGTCAAGGACTGGGAGCAGTTGGTCCGGCACACGGATCCGCTGATCCACGATCCCATGCTCGGCATAGAGGCCGGACTGTTCGGCGGCATGGCCCGGGTCCGTCTGGAGATGTACGGGCAGGCCGAGCCGCTGCTCGCCGCCGCCCTGATGCGCTGCCGCAGTGAGCAGCCGCAGCGCAAGGAGCTGCGGTACTGGCTGGCCCGGGCGCACGAGGGCACGGGCCGCTCGGCCGCCGCGCTCCCCCTCTACCGGGCCGTTCACCGGGTGGACCCTGCGTTCATGGACACCTCGGCGCGGCTCGCCGCGATCGCCGAGGGCGACGGGTACGACGAGGCGGCCGACCTGGCGACGATGGCGCTCACCGGCGGCGGCGACACGCTGGAGGCGCCGGACGGCCTGGATCCGCTCTTCGGCGCCGAGGGCCGGGACGTGAAGCTGTCCGATCCCGAACCCCCGCCGACCGGTCCGCTGCCGGCGCAGGGCGACCTCGTGCGTGAGAAGGCCGCCTCGGCGTCGGCGCAGTCGTGGCCTGCCGGGCCCACCGATCCGGCACTGCTGGAGGAGGCGCTGGCCGAGCTGGAGCGCATGGTCGGCCTGGAACCGGTCAAGCGCCAGGTCAAGGCGTTGTCGGCGCAGTTGAACATGGCCCGGCTGCGGGCCGGCCAGGGCTTACCCGTGCAGCCTCCGAAACGGCACTTCGTGTTCTCGGGGCCCTCCGGCACCGGCAAGACGACCGTGGCCAGGATCCTGGGCCGGGTCTTCTACGCGCTCGGCCTGCTCGGCGGCGACCACCTCGTGGAGGCGCAGCGGGCGGATCTGGTCGGCGAGTACCTGGGCCAGACGGCCGTGAAGGCGAACGAGCTGATCGACTCGGCGATCGGCGGCGTCCTGTTCGTGGACGAGGCCTACTCGCTGTCCAATTCGGGATACGGCAAGGGGGACGCCTACGGGGACGAGGCGCTTCAGGTCCTGCTGAAGCGGGCGGAGGACAACCGGGACCACCTGGTGGTGATCCTCGCGGGGTATCCCGAGGGGATGGACCGGTTGCTGGCTGCCAACCCCGGCTTGTCCTCGCGGTTCACCACTCGCGTCGACTTCCCCTCGTACCGCCCTTTGGAGCTCACAGCGATCGGCGAAGTACTGGCCGCCGATAACGGGGACGTGTGGGACGAGGAGGCGTTGGAGGAGCTTCGGTCCATCGCCGGGCACGTCGTCGATCAGGGGTGGATCGACGAGCTCGGGAACGGGCGGTTCCTGCGGACGCTGTACGAGAAGAGCTGCGCGTACCGGGATCTGCGGCTCAGCGGATATCCGGGGACGCCGACGAGGGATGACTTGTCGACCTTGCGGTTGCCGGATCTGATGCAGGCGTATGGGGAAGTGCTGTCCGGGCGGGGGCCGCAGGATCCTTCGGGACTGTAGACCCCGGCACGTCCCCGCGCCCCTGACCGGCACGTCCCCCGCGCCCCCGAAAAGGGGCGCGGGGAACCCGGCGTCAGCTGGGGACCGCTTCCCTGGGTGCCGGTTCCGCCATGCGCGGCTGAGGCGGCGTCTCCCGGTGGGCCGGGTCCCTGACCTCGCCCACCAGCAGTTCGAGCACGTCCTCCAGCGCGACCAGGCCCAGGACCCGGCCCGAGGTGTCCGCCACCTGGGCCAGATGGGTGGCCGCCCGGCGCATCACCGTCAGGGCGTCGTCCAGCGGGAGCTCCGCCGCGAGCGTCGTCATGGGCCGCCAGAGCTGTTGCGGCACCGCCCGTTCTGATTCCTCGAGGTCGAGGACGTCCTTGACGTGCAGATAGCCCTGGAAGCCGCCGTTCTCCGCGACCACGGGGAAGCGTGAGTAACCCGTGCGCGCGGTGAGGGCCACGACCTCGCCGGGGGTCGCCGTGGGCTCGACCGTGACCAGCAGGTCCGGGTCCAGGAGGACGTCCGTGACCGGGCGCGAGCCCAGCTCCAGCGCGTCCTCCAGCCGCTCCGCCTCCTCGGGGTCGAGCAGGCCGGCCTGGCCGGAGTCCTCCACGAGCTGGTTGAGCTGCTCACTGGTGAAGGCGGCCTCGACCTCGTCCTTCGGTTCGACCCGGAACAGTTTGAGGATCACCCGGGCGCAGGCGCTGAGCGTGACCGTCACCGGACGGCACAGCCGCGCGAACGCCACCAGACCCGGGCTCAGCCACAGCGCGGCCTTCTCCGGGGCCGCCATCGCCAGGTTCTTCGGCACCATCTCACCGATCACCAGGTGGAAGAAGACGACCGCGGCGAGCGCGATCACATAGCCCAGCGGATGGACGATCTCGTCGGGGAGACGCGCAGCCGCGAACGCCGGTTCGAGCAGATGAGCCACGGTCGGCTCGGCGACGGCGCCCAGGGTGAGGGAGCACACCGTGATGCCGAACTGGGCCGCGGCCATCATCTGCGGCAGCCGCTGAAGGCCGTAGAGCACCTGTCGGGCCCGGGCGGTCCCGAGCGGCTCGATCTGACTGCGGCGGACGGACACGAGCGCGAACTCGGCGCCGACGAAGAACCCGTTCACGAGCACCAGCAGCGCCGCGAAGACGAGTTGGAGCAGGCTCATCGCAGCGCCTCCGCAGCCGGTGCGGCGGCGTCGGCGAGCTTCACGAGCCTGACGCGCTCGGCGCGGTAGTGCCCGACCTGACGGACAGTGAGCCGCCAGCCAGGCAGCTCGGCCCGGTCACCCGGGGCGGGGATGCGGCCCAGCAGGTCGGCGACCAGTCCGGCGACGGTCTCGTACGGCCCCTCAGGTACGTCCAGGCCTATCCGCTTGAGGACATCGACCCGGCAGCTGCCGTCGGCGTCCCATGCGGGGCGCCCCTCCTCGGGCGGCGCGGCGGCGAGTTCCGGCAGGTCGAGGCCGTCGTGCTCGTCGCGCACCTCGCCGACCAGCTCCTCGACGATGTCCTCCAGGGTGACGACGCCCGCCGTGCCGCCGTACTCGTCGACGACGACGGCGATGGGCTGCTGGCTGCGCAGCAGCTCCAGGAGCAGCTGCACGGGCAGCGTCTCCGGGACCAGCAGGGGTGCCTGCGCGATCCGGGTGACGGGCGTGCGCAGCCGTTCGTGGGACGGGACCGCGAGAGCGTCCTTGAGGTGGAGCATGCCGACGATTTCGTCGATCTTGTCGCGGTAGACCGGGAACCGGGACAGACCGGTGGCCCGGGTCAGGTTGACCACGTCCTCCGCGGTGGCGGACGACTGCAGCGCGCTCACCCTGACCCGTGGGGTCATCACGTGCTGAGCGGTCAGCTCACCCAGGGACAGCGTGCGGACGAACAGGTCGGCCGTGTCCTGTTCCAGTGCGCCGGCCTGCGCGGAGTGGCGGGCCAGCGAGACCAGCTCACCCGGGGTGCGCGCGGAGGCCAGTTCCTCGGCGGGCTCCACGCCCAGGGCCCGCACCAGGCGGTTCGCGACCGCGTTCAGGGCCGCGATGACCGGCCGGAACAGCCGGGAGAACAGGTGCTGGGGGCCCGCGACGAAGCGGGCGACCTGGAGAGGCCGGGACACCGCCCAGTTCTTGGGCACGAGCTCACCGATCACCATCTGTGCGGCCGAGGCGAGCAGCATGCCGACGACCACTGCGATACCGCTCGCCGCGTCCTCGGGGAGCCCGATCAGCGCGAACGGGGCGTGCAGCACCTCGGCCAGCGCGGGTTCGGCGAGCATGCCGACGACGAGCGAGGTGATGGTGATGCCGAGCTGGGTGCCGGAGAGCTGGAACGACAGCTCCCTGAGCGACTCGACGACCGTACCGGCACGCCGGTCGCCCTCGGCCGCGGCCCGCTCGGCGTCCGGGCGCTCGACCGTGACGAGCCCGAACTCGGCCGCCACGAAGAAACCGTTGGCGAGAATCAGCAGGAACGCCGCCCCGAGGAGCAGCAGGGGGATGGTCATGATGCCGCCGCCTCCGCGTTCACGCGAACCTCGTGGGTTCGGTCCGCGCTATGTCGGCAGGGGGCGGCGCAGGTACTGCAGGACGATCCGTCCATCGCCGGGGGGAGTCACTCCTCGGGTAGCAGGAACCCCTGAGCACCGGGTGGAACCTCAGGGGCGGAGGCGCCACGTAAAGCGCCTCCGCCACCAGATTAATCAAGACATCGCCCTGTGCGGCAGGGTGGACGGCCCGGAGTCAGCCCCGATGTCGTTCGGGACGGACCGTGGAGCGGGCCTCGGCGAGCGTCCGGAGGGCGTGCGCGTCCTCGATGGCGCGCTTCTTGGCGATGCCCGGCTGGATGCCGAGGGCGGGCAGACTCGTGCCGTCGCTGAGGTTCAGGAACACCCATGGGTCGCCGGGACGCAGGTTGACCTGGACGATTTCCGCCCACTCCAGGTGGCGTCGGCTGGCGATGTTGACGACGGTGACTCCACTCTCGTCGGCGACGACCTTGGGCCGGGCGAGCAGCAGCAGCCCTCCGAACAGCAGGGCCGCCGTGATGATGAAGCTGAGGCGTTCCGCCGGGGTGAGCGGGTCCAGGAGCACCGCGACCGTGGTGATCACCACGAGTATCGCGGCACCGGCGGTCAGCAGCACGACGCGGGTGCGGGCCGGCCGGAAGGTGACGGGGAGGGTGAGCTGGTCCGACATCGGTGCGCGGTTCCTCAGAGGCGGCAGGCGTGGATGGCCGTGGTGAGGATGGCCCGGGCGCCGATGTCGTACAGGTCGTCCATGATCCGCTGGGCCTCCTTGGCCGGGACCATGGCCCGCACGGCGACCCAGCCCTCGTTGTGCAGCGGCGAGACGGTCGGGGACTCCAGGCCCGGGGTGAGGGCGACGGCCTTCTCGAGCTGCTCGACACGGCAGTCGTAGTCCATCATCACGTACGTCCGGGCCACCAGCACGCCCTGGAGGCGGCGCAGGAACTGCTGGACCTTGGGCTCTTCGGTGTCGGCGCCGGTGCGGCGGATGACGATCGCCTCGGACTTCATGATCGGCTCGCCGATGATCTCCAGGCCGGCGTTGCGCAGCGAGGTGCCGGTCTCGACGACGTCCGCGATGACCTCGGCGACGCCGAGCTGGACCGCGGTCTCCACCGCGCCGTCCAGGTGGACGACGGAGGCGTCGATGCCGTTGTCCGCGAGGTGCTTGGCGACGATGCCCTCGTAGGAGGTGGCGATCGTCATGCCGTTCAGGTCCGCCACGCCGTGCGCCGTGCCGGGCTTGGTGGCGTAGCGGAACGTGGAGCGGGCGAAGCCCAGCGGGAGGATCTCCTCGGCGCCCGCCCCCGAGTCGATGAGCAGGTCACGGCCGGTGATGCCGATGTCGAGGCGGCCGGAGGAGACATAGATCGCGATGTCGCGGGGGCGGAGGTAGAAGAACTCGACCTCGTTCTCCGGGTCGACGATCCTCAGCTCCTTGGACTCCCGGCGCTGCTGGTAGCCGGCCTCATGCAGCATCTCCGCCGCAGGGCCGGACAGTGAACCCTTGTTGGGGACGGCGATGCGCAGCATGAGGTCGGCTTCCTTCGTTCGTACGGGTGTCTGGGTGTACGCGTATTCGGTTTTTGGCTCAGAGGTGGGCGTAGACGTCGTCCAGGGAGATTCCCCGCGCGACCATCATCACCTGGACGTGGTACAGCAGCTGGGAGATCTCCTCGGCAGCCGCCTCCCTGCCCTCGTACTCGGCGGCCATCCATACCTCGGCGGCCTCTTCGACGACCTTCTTGCCGATGGCATGGACGCCCTTGCCGACCAGCTCGGCGGTGCGGGAGGTGGCGGGATCGCCGTGGGCGGCCTTGTGCTGGAGCTCGGTGAAGAGCTCCTCGAACGTCTTCTTGGACATGGTGGTCCTTACCCTACGCGCTGAGGACCGTACCTCAGTGCCAGGGTTCAGATACTGAGCGCAGCGTGGCGGCGGTCGCCACCGCCGCGGTCACCGCCTCGTGCCCCTTGTCCTCGGCGGAGCCCTCAAGGCCCGCGCGGTCCAGGGCCTGTTCCTCCGTGTCGCACGTCAGCACGCCGAAGCCCACGGGGACACCGGTCTCGACGGAGACCTGGGTCAGGCCCTGGGTCACGCCCTGACACACGTAGTCGAAGTGGGGGGTGCCGCCACGGATGACGACCCCGAGGGCGACGATCGCGTCGTAGCCACGGCCGGCGAGGACCTTGGCGGCGACCGGCAGCTCGAAGCTGCCGGGGACCCTGAGCAGGGTCGGCTCGTCGATCCCCAGCTCGCGCAGGGCGCGCAGCGCGCCGTCCACCAGACCGTCCATCACCTTGTCGTGCCACTGCGCCGCGATGACGGCGACCCGCAGGTCGCTCACATTGCGTACGGACAGCTCCGGTGCACCCTTGCCGCTCACGTCTCTCCTCAGTGCTCTGTTACTGGTTGCCGCAGGTGGACACGGCCGTCGTGTCCAGCCAGGGCAGGTCGTGCCCCATCCGGTCCCGCTTGGTGCGCAGGTAGCGGAGGTTGTGTTCACCCGCCTTGACGGGCATCGGCTCCCGGGCGGTGACCCTGAGGCCGTACCGCAGCAGGGCGTCGGTCTTGTCCGGGTTGTTGGTCATCAGCCGCACGCTGCTCACGCCGAGGTCCTTCAGGATCTGCGCGCCCGCGGCGTAGTCCCGGGCGTCGGCGGGCAGACCCAGCTCAAGGTTGGCGTCCAGCGTGTCACGGCCGCGCTCCTGGAGTTCGTACGCGCGCAGCTTGGACATCAGTCCGATACCGCGTCCCTCGTGACCGCGCAGGTAGACGACCACGCCCCGGCCCTCGGCCTGGATGCGCTGCAGGGACGCCTCCAACTGGGGTCCGCAGTCGCAGCGCGCGGAGCCGAAGACATCGCCGGTGAGGCATTCGGAGTGGACGCGCACCAGGACGTCCTCGCCGTCGCCGATCTCGCCGTGCACGAGGGCGACGTGCTCGACGCCGTCGACGGTGGACCGGTAGCCGTACGCCGTGAAGGTGCCGTGGGCGGTGGGGAGCCGGACCTCGGCCTCCCGTCGGACGGTCGGTTCGTCCGCGGCGCGGCGGTAGGCGATCAGGTCCTCGATGGAGATGATCGTCAGGCCGTGCTTGCGGGCGAACGGGATCAGCTCGGGCAGCCTCAGCATATGGCCGTCCTCGCCGGCGATCTCCACGATCGCGCCGGCCGGGCGCAGCCCGGCGAGCCGGGCGAGGTCGACGGCGGCCTCGGTGTGGCCGTTGCGGACCAGCACTCCCCCGGGCTGGGCACGCAGCGGGAAGACATGGCCGGGGCGGACGAAGTCGCAGGGCTCCGCCGTGCCGCTCGCCAGCAGCCGGAGCGTGGTGGCGCGATCGGAGGCGGAGATACCGGTGGTCACGCCGTGGGCACCGGAGGCGTCGACGGAGACCGTGAAGGCGGTCTTCATCGACTCGGAGTTCTCGTCGACCATCTGCGGCAGCCGCAGCCTGTCCAGCTCCTCGCCCTCCATGGGGGCGCAGATCAGGCCGCGGCACTCGCTCATCATGAAGGCGACGATCTCGGGGGTGACCTTCTCGGCGGCGATCACGAGGTCGCCCTCGTTCTCGCGGTCCTCGTCGTCGACGACCACGATCGGGCGGCCGGCCGCCATGTCGGCTATGGCCTGCTCGACCGGGTCGAGCGCGAAGTCCTCGATGTCGTCCGTGCTGTACAGCACCGGTGCCGTGCTCATGCGGCGGCTCCTTCCAGGACGGGCCGCGCGGCCTTGCGGGAGCGCAGCCACCAGTCGCGCATGCCCCACAGGACGAGTGCGCCGTAGATGACGTAGACGAATCCGGAGAAGGCGAAGCCGTTGGCGAAGTTCAGCGGGACGCCGACGGCGTCGACCAGCAGCCAGGCGAACCAGAACTCGACCATGCCGCGGGCCTGGGCGTACATGGCGACGATCGTGCCCACGAAGATGTAGGCGTCCGGCCACGGGTCCCACGACAGTGCCGGGTAGGCGGTGAACAGGCCGGCCACGGCGAGGGTGCCCACGGCCGCGGCGCCGGCCAGGATGCCGCGTTCGCGCCAGGTGGCGAAGCGCGGTGCGATGTGGCCGTCCTCCGCCCGGCCCCTGCCGCGGTTCCACTGCCACCAGCCGTAGACGGCGACGACCATCACGACGACCTGCTTGCCGGCGCTGCCGGAGAGGTGGGCCGTGGCGAAGGCGGCGAAGAGGATCAGCCCGGACAGGAACTGCACCGGCCAGCTCCACAGGGAGCGCCGCCAGCCGAAGACGAGGCCGAGCAGACCGATCACGTTGCCGATCATGTCGGACCACTTGATGTGCTGGCCGAACAGCGTGAACGCCTCGGAGTTCAGCCAGTTCACTTGGTGGCCCCCTGACCGGCCAGCAGGCTCTCGACGTACTTGGCGATGATGTCGACCTCGAGGTTGACCGGGTCGCCGGGTCGCTTGAGGCCGAGGGTGGTCAGCGCCAGGGTGGTCGGGATCAGGCTCACGGAGAAGTGGTCTCCTCCGGTCTCGACGACGGTGAGGCTGATGCCGTCCACGGTGATGGAGCCCTTCTCCACCACGTAGCGGGAGAGGTCCGCCGGGAGCGAGATCTTCACGATCTCCCAGTGCTCGGAGGGCTTGCGCTCCAGGACCGTGCCGGTGCCGTCGACATGGCCCTGCACGATGTGGCCGCCGAGACGGGTGCCGACGGCCGTGGGGCGTTCGAGGTTGACGCGGGAGCCGACGGCGAGGACGCCGAGGCCGGAGCGGTTCAGGGTCTCCGCCATGACGTCGGCGGTGAACTCGTCGCCCTCGTGCTCCACGACGGTGAGGCAGACGCCGTTGACCGCGATGGAGTCGCCGTGACGGGCGCCTTCGGTGACGACGGGTCCACGGACCCGGAAGCGGGAGGAGTCGCCGAGGTTCTCGACGGCGGTGACCTCACCCAGCTCTTCGACGATTCCGGTGAACACTTCCCGGGTCCTCCTGCCTTGTTCGGGCATGGACTCCGGGGCCTGTCGATGACGACAGCAGACACGGGCGAGGACACCGGGGCGACGCCGGACGGGCTCCGTCCACATGGACGAGCCGAGACGGCGGCGCGCACGAATGCCCGCCCGCCGCGCACTGCCTCCCATCCGGACTTTAACCGTCGGTCCAGGAATTCCACCTGGTCAACCGGCCGCTGGAAGCGGCCGGGTCGCGGACTTTAACCGCCGGTTCGGACTTTCACCGACCCCGGAGTGCGCTGCTTCTGGTACAGCCCCAGTGTGCCACGACCCACGGGTGATCAAACGAGTGAACTACTGTGCGGTCCCTCACATGTTCACATGCCGGACATCTCCCACGACAGGTGCAGGGGACGCCCCGCCGCCGGGGCCAACCGGCGCGCTTCGAGCGGCATTTGAAATTGGTCCACACCTCTCGACGGGCCTGGTCCAGCCCTCCTGGGGTCGGCGGTCGCGGCGCCGTACACCGTCCTCGAACGGCCCGGCGGCGGCGACGAAGGCCCTTGCCCGCCGCCGGACCTCCGCACGCACAGGCGGCACGGCCGCCTACCGCTCCAGCGGGCCGAACAGCTCCTCCTGGGCTCCGTCCCGTGCCGTCAGCAGCGCCCCCCGCAGGACCGCGCCGCCGCCCAGGGTGCCGGCGCGTACCTCGGTGGCCAGCGGTGACAGGCGGACCAGGCGCTCCGCGACCCGCGCGGCGAGGGCGTCCCCGCCGGCCGGCCCGACCTCGCCGCCGAGCACGACACAGCCGGGGTCGAGGACGGCGGCGACGGAGGCGGCAGCGATGGCGAGCCGGTCGGCGAGGGTGTCGAGAAAACGGCCGGCCCGCCCGGCGAGGGCGGCGCCCGCCACCTCGCTCCCGCCGCCCGGCGCGAGGGCCGCGACCGCGCCCCTCACCAGGGCCGCCGCCGGCAGCTCGGGCGCGTCCGGCCCCGCCGACAGCCCGTGCTCTCCTGCCAGTTCGACGATCGCCGCCGCCCCCGCCAGCGAGTGGAATCCGCCCTCGCAGTCCGTCGCCGACGGCAGGGTGCCGGTGCCCGGGACCGGCAGGAAGCCGATCTCCCCCGTGCCGCCCGAGGCACCGCGCCGCAGTGCTCCGTCCAGGACGACCGCCGCACCCGTGCCATGGCCCAGCCACAGCAGGACGAAGGTGTCGCGGTCCCGGGCCACACCCTCGCGCTGCTCGGCCAGCGCCGCGAGGTTGGTCTCGTTCTCCACGATCACCCTGGCGGGCAGCCGCTCCTGGAGCGCGGCGACCAGTCGGCGGTGCCACTCCGGCAGCCCCGCGGAGTCGCGCAGTTCGCCGGTGGCGGGGTCGATGAGCCCGGGCGCACCGATCCCGACCGTGTGCAGCCTGTCGGCACCGGCCTCCTTCGCGGCACGCTCCACCAGCAGCACCGCCTGCTCGACCGCGGGCCCGGTGCCGGTGTCGCCGCCGATCGGTACGGACGCCCGGGCGAGCACCCCGCCCAGCAGGTCCGAGACCAGGACGGAAACGCTCTCGGTGCGCACGTCCAGGGCCGCGAGGTGGGCGCGGTCGGCGACGATCCCGTACAGCCGCGCGTTCGGACCACGTCGCTGCTCGCCCGACTCCCCCACCACCGCGATCAGTCCGGCGGCCGTGAGCCGTTCGACGAGATCGGCGACCGTGGGCCGGGACAGTCCGGTCAGCTGCTTCAACCGCGCTGCCGTCAAAGGGCCTTCCTGCTGCAGCAGGCGAAGGGCGAGCCGGTCGTTGATGGCCCGGGCGGTGCTCGGGGATGCGGGCATGCCGGGATCCTCCCAGATCGGTGACCGCGCCGCCCCGGCGCGGCCTCGGCACCGTATCTATCAGGCAGGGTTCCTGATAGTTTACGTCGGCGCGCGGGGAGGACACAGCCGGGAGGGCCCGAGAATGAGCGGGATGAGCGAATCGAGCCGACAACGCGAGGTCCGGCGCGCCCGGTACGCCGTGGCGGCGGTGTTCGCCGTGCACGGCGCCGTCACCGGCTCGTTCGCCACCCGCGTGCGCGGGCCGGCTCGGCATCGCCCTCGCGTTCCCGGCCCTCGGGGCGTCCCTGGCGATGCCGCTCGCGGGCCGGATCAGCCACCGCTTCGGCTCCCGCACGGCGCTGCGCGGGCTGATCTCGCTCTGGACACTGTCCCTGGTCCTGCCGTCCCTCTCCCCCAACCTGCCCACCCTGTGCGCGGCGCTGTTCGCGTACGGCGCCTCGGCCGGTATGGCGGACGTCGCGATGAACGCGCTCGGCGTGGAGGTGGAGAACCGTCTCGGCAGGTCGATCATGTCCGGACTGCACGGCCTGTGGAGCGCGGGCGCCCTGATCGGCTCGGCGGCCGGCACGCTCGCCGCCCACCTCGGCTCGGACGCCCGGCTGCACCACGCCCTGGCCGCCGCGGCGCTGACCGTGCTGGGTCTCGTCGCCTGCACCTGGGTCCTCGACCTGCAGCCGGCCGAGGGCGAGGAGCCGCCGCCCCGCTTCGCGCTGCCGCCCAGGTCGGCCCTGCTCATCGGCGCCGTCGGCTTCTGCGCGGTGTTCGCGGAGGGCGCGAGCCTCGACTGGTCGGCGGTCTACCTGCGCGACCAGCTGGACAGTTCCGCCGGTCTGGCCGCCGCCTGCACGACGGGGTTCACCCTCACCATGGCGCTCGCGCGGATCGCGGGCGACAAGGTGGTCGACCGCTACGGGGCGGTGCGCACCGTGCGGCTGAGCGGCGTCCTCGCCGCGCTCGGCGGGCTGCTCATCGTCGTCGCGGACCAGCCGGCTCTCGCCATGGGCGGGTTCGCGCTGATGGGTCTGGGCATCGCGGTCGTCGTCCCGCTGTGCTTCGCGGCGGCGGGCCGCAGCGGCCCCAACCCGAGTCAGGCCATCGCGGGCGTGGCCACCATCACGTACACATCGGGCCTGGTCGCGCCGGGCGCCATCGGCGCTCTGGCCCAAGCCACGAGCCTGGTCGTGTCGTTCGGCCTGGTGACGGTGCTGGCGTGCGGGCTCGCGGGGTTCGCGGGCGTCCTCCGGACCGGCGACCGCGACCGGCCGACGGTCAGTCCGCCGAGCGCAGCAGTTCGCGACCCGCGTCCCTGAACCGCTCGCTCCACGAGGTCGGCCGCAGGGTCGAGGCGTCCAGCCGGACCAGGACCCGGGTACCGTGCGCGTACGTCGCCGTCCCGTCCGCCGAGCAGAACCGGAAGCCGTAGGTGAGACCGGTGTTCCCGAGCCGCTCCAGCCACAGGTGCACGGCGTACGGGCCCGGCTTGGCGACCGGGGCCTCGTAGCTGATCCGCAGTTCCCTGACGGCGTTGCAGAAGTCGCCCGCCGCCTCCCAGTCGCCCTCGAAGCGGAAGCCGCGCTCCTGCCACAGGGTGGACCAGGCGCGCTCGACCATGACCGGGTAGCGGGCGTTGTGCAGCAGTCCGAGCGCGTCCAGGTCGTCGAAGTGGACGGTGACGGGGATCAGCCTGCCGTACGACAGGACGGGCGCGGCCTGGGCTTCGACGGTCACGGGCGGTGCTCCTCGGCAGGACCTGGTGAGGCGCTCGCGACGCTGCGGCGCGGAGCACGTCCATGGTAAGCGATCGCTCAGCCGGTCATCGCGTCGGACGGCGCTCACGCCGGTGCCCTGATCCGGGCGCGGGGCGGCACCAGCGCCACCGCGACCGGCGCGGTGTTCGCGGGGGGCGCCGTGCCGTTCCGGCGCGCCGCCTGCGGGCGGCCCGGCGCTCGGCCGACCGCCGGGCACGTGAGCCCGACACCTCCCGCTCGTACCGCTCCCCCGTCCCCCTCATGGCCCATCGGTGCCGTCCCCCGTTCCGGGGAAGTCCGCGGGCCGTCGCTGCTCCGGTCGGCCCGGGGCTGGAACTCTGCCCTCATGGTGCGGTCGGAGCAGTGCACGACGGAAGTGGACACGGTCGTCACACGGATGCGCGCGCTCGGTGAGAGCTGGCCGGAAGACGACGGCGTCGCGGTCTTCAACCGGGTCTACCTCGCCGTCACCGAGGAGGTCGACCGGCGCCTGGACGCCGGGTACTTCGCCGATCGACGGCAGGCGATCACGCTGGACGTCCGGTTCGCCGAGCGGTACCTGTCCGTGGCCGAAGGCACATCGGTCCCGGCCTGCTGGCGGCCCCTGTTCCAGCTTCGCCGCCATCCCGGCGTACGGCCGCTGCAGTTCGCGCTGGCGGGCATCAACGCGCACATCGGGCACGACCTGGCGCTCGCCGTCGTGGACGCCTGTCGTACGCTCGGCTGCGAACCGGCCGGTCTGGAGGACGAGTTCGAGCGCGTGGGCGACATCCTCGTCGCGCTGGAGGAGCGCATCCGCGACGACCTCATGCCCGGTCCCGACCTGCTCGAGATCGCCGATCCGCTGACCCATCTGGTCGGCGCGTGGAGCCTGGAGCGGGCACGCGAGGCGGCCTGGTCGGCCGCCCGCGCCCTGTGGGCGCTGCGGGAACTGCCCGAGGTCGCCGACGAGTTCGAGCAGCGCCTTGACGCGGCCGTGGGGTTCGCCGGCCGGATGCTCCTCACACCACTACCGCATCGACCCGGCCGACCCCGCCTGCCGTGCCGGGACTCCCTTGAGACCGCTGCACGTTGATTCGCGCAGACCCCTTTGCGAAGGAGCACAGGCATGGCGACTCGGCTGGGACTCGGCCTTCCGCAGAACCGGCAGTACCGCATCGGGAAGGACGTGCCCGACGTGGCCCGCACCGCCGAGCAGATCGGTTACGAGAGCCTGTGGGTCTACGAGCGGGCCCTGTACCCGGAGCCCGCCGGTCAGGGGCTCTACGGCATCGAGGGCCTGCCCTGGCCGGACTCGTACCGCAATGTGGCCGACCCCCTGGTCACCCTCACCCTGGCCGCGGCGGCCACCGAGCGGGTCCGGCTCGGCTCGAGCGTGCTGGTCGCCCCGCTGCACCAGCCGTTCCAGCTGGCCAAGGCTCTGGCCTCGCTGGACGCGGCGAGCGGCGGCCGGGTGATCGCCGGCTTCGGCACCGGCTGGTCCCTGGACGAGTACGCGGCCGCGGGCATCCGCCCGATCGAGGAGCGCGGCCGGGTGCTGGACGAGGTGATCGATGTGTGCCGGGCGGTGTGGGGCCCGGATCCGGTGCGCTACGAGGGCCGTATCACCAAGATCACGTCCGCGGTGGTCGGTCCCAAGCCTGCCCGACCGATCCCGATCCTGCTCGCCGCGAGCAACAGGAAGGCTCTGACCCGGCTCGTCGACCATGCCGACGGCTGGCTGCCGGTGGGCATGGGAGTGGAGCAGATCGCCACCCGGTGGCAGGAACTGCAGGATCTGGCGGCCGAGCGCGGCCGCCCGGAGCCCCTGCGGACCGTCCTGCGGGTGAACGCCGAGCACCGGACCAAGGCCTACGACGGCGCCGACCGCCGGCCCTTCCGGGGCAGCGTCGACCAGATCGTCGAAGACCTGGTCCCCTACACGTCGATCGGTCTGGAGGAGATCCTCCTCGACCTCCAGTCCACCCCGCGGGACGCCCAGGAGCTCAAGGACGTCGCCGCGGAGGTGTACGAGAAGGCGCGGGCGGCCGGGGTGTGACCGTCCCGGAGGCGGCTCAGTCCTCGGGGAGTTCGACGGGCGCGATCTCGTCGTAGACGTCGCCGGGGCCGGGGTTGGCCGGGTCGGTCGCGCCGCCGAGGTGGTGCATCACGCCCCACACGGCGTTGAGCGCGGTCTGCACGGCTCCCTCGGCCCAGCCGGCCGTCCAGGAGATGTCGTCGCCCGCGAGGAAGACGCCCCGCTTGTCGGCGGGCAGCCGGTCCTGCATGAAGTGCGTGAACAGGCGCCGCTGGTAGCGGTAGTGGCCGGGCAGGTTGGCCTTGAAGGCGCCCATGAAGTAGGGCTCGTCCTCCCAGGAGACCGTGACCGGGCTGCCGATGATGTGCTTCCTGATGTCGACGTTCGGGTATATCTCGCCGAGCGACTTCAGCATGACCTCCATCCGCTCGTTGGCGGACAGCGGCAGCCACTTCAGGCTGTCGTCGCACCAGGTGTAGGAGAGGCAGATGACGGCGGGGCCGTCCGGGCCGTTGTCGAGGAGGTAGGTGCCGCGGGTCATCCGGTCGGTCAGCGTCATCGACATCACGTCACGGCCCGTCTCCTCGTCCTTGTCGAGCCAGAACGGCCGGTCGACGGGCACGAAGAGCTTGCTGGACTCCATGTAGTGGGTGCGCTCGATGGCCGTCCAGTGGTCGATCGGGAACAGTGCGTCGTCGCACTGGATCTTGGACAGCAGCATCCAGGACTGCGCGGTGAAGATCGCCGCCCGGTAGGTGCGGATGTCGCCGTTCGCGTCCGTCACCGTGATCCGGTTGCCCGCCGTGCGGTGCAGCCGCGTCACGGCGGGGCGGGGCTCGCCGTTCACGTGCAGGGACTTCAGGGAGGTCCCGTGCGGCCAGTGCACGATCTTCTCGGGCTCGCGCTCCCACAGCCGCAGCGGCAGCTGCTGGGAGCCGCCGACGATGCCGCGGTGGTGGTCGTCGGCCTCGGTGTAGACGACTCGCAGGATCTCCAGGATGGAGTTCGGGAAGTCGGTGTCCCAGCCGCCGGTGCCGAAGCCGACCTGGCCGAAGATCTCGCGGTGCCGGAAGGACCTGAAGGCCTCGGAGTCGCAGAGGAAGCCGTAGAAGGTCTGGTTGTCGAGCTTCTCGACGAGCTTGGACCAGATCTCACGGATGCGCTTGACGTCCCGCTCACGGATGGCGCGGTTCATGTCGGAGAAGTCGGCGCCCTCCTCCAGGCACCGGTTCCAGGCGTTCGCGACGTCGCGGTAGACCTGCGGCAGATCGTCGATCGTCTCGGCGTAGTGCGACTCGCCCTTGAGGTCGACCACGGTCGACGGGGTGGCCTCGGCGAGCGGGTTGGGAAACGGCCTGGTCTCCAGGCCCGCCAGGTCGATGTAGTGCTGCAGGGCCGTCGAGGACGGCGGGAAGCGCATCGCGCCCATCTCGGCGGTGAGCGACGGGTCGCACCCCTCGAAACCCACCGTCCGCAGCCGGCCGCCGATCCGGTCGGCCTCGTAGACGACGGGCTTGAGGCCCATCTTCATCAGCTCGTAGGCGGCGACGATGCCGGACAGGCCGCCGCCGATGACCGCGACCTCGGTGCCGTGCTCGGTCGCGGGTATCTGGCCGAGGCCCGCCGGGTGGGCGAGGAAGTCGTCGTAGGCGTACGGGAAGTCCGGGCCGAACATGGTGATCGGCGGCTGCTGCTCGTCTGCGTGCTCGACGGCGTTGGGCACCGTGGACGTCATGGGGTACGGACTCCTTGCGCGGGAAGAACTCGGGGAGGGTTCGGGGAGGACCGAAGGTCAGACCAGGGACCCGTACAGGCCGGGGCGGCGGTCCCTCAGGTACGGGTTCGCCTCACGGGAGGCGGCGAGGTGGACGGGGTCGACGTCGGCGAGGACCAGTTCCTCGCCGCGGCCGGCCCGGGCCCGGGCGATCCCGTCGGGACCGGCCAGGGTGGAGAGCCCGACGAACTCGAACTCGCCTTCCCTGCCGACCCGGTTGACGTAGGCGACGTACATCTGGTTCTCGAAGGCCCGCACCGGCACGAGGGACTCGGCGACGAACTGGAACGGATGCATCTGCGCCGTGGGCACGACCAGGACGTCGGTGCCGGCCAGGGCGTGCGCGCGGACGTTCTCCGGGAACTCGACGTCGTAGCAGATCATGACGCCGACGCGCAGACCGTCGAGGTCCGCCTGGACGACCGGCTGGTCACCCGGGGTGAAGTGGCTTTGTTCGAAGCAGCCGAACAGGTGGGTCTTGCGGTAGTTCGCGAGGCGGGAGCCGTCCGCGGAGATCAGCTGGGCGGAGTTGAAGACCCTCTGGCCGTCCCGCTCCGGGTAGCCGTAGGCGACCGCGAGACCGTGCCGCGAGGAGAGCTCGGCGATCGCGTCCGCCGAGTCGCCGTCCGCGGGCTCGGCGAGCCGGTCGATGTCACCGCCGATCGCGTACCCGGTGAGGAACATCTCCGGCGCGACCAGCAGCCCCGCGCCCGCGGCGGCGGCGCGTCCCGCGGCCTGGTCGAGGACCTTGAGGTTCTCGCCGACCGATCCGGGACGTCCGGAGCTCTGGAGCAGGGCGGTGCGCATGCGTGTTTCTCCACCGGTGCGGAAGGGGGTTCGGGGGTCGGTTAGACCGTACGGTCGGCGCCTGGGGCCCGACAAGGAGGAGCCGTTGCGCGCCGATGGGCGAATCGTTGCGTCCGCCGGCGGGAGGGCGGCGATTCGTTGCGTCCCCCCGAGGCGCCTGCTGCCCGCAGCCCCCGTGGCCGGGCCCTGCTGTGACGTGGGGGGACCGTCAGCCCGATGGGCGAGCGGCAGCTGCCCGGGCAGCGGTCCTCGACCGGGCTCAGCCGGTGGAGGCCGTCGACCGCGAAGACGGTGGGGGGCGGCCACGGTCGCCGGGGCCGCCCCGGATCAGGCGGTCCGCGCAACGGCGAAGGTGGTGAGCACCGCGGCGTGGTCCGAGGGCCAGTCGTTGCCGGCGACGTCCGGCCACGGGCGCGGAGTGCCCGTGACGACCGTGCGTGAGTCCAGGACCGTGAGCCCACGGTGCAGCACGTAGTCGATCCGGTCCTGCGGTTCGGGGCGTCCGCTGCCGTCCTCGTGCACGGGGTGGATCGGGGACCAGGTGTGGCCCGGGTCGCGGACCGGGTCGGGGTGCGCCTCGCGGTAGGAGTCGCTGAGGCCCGCCTCCTCGGCCGCCCTGGTCACCGGCCAGGCGACGTCGGGCCGGTCCAGGTGAGAGGGGCAGTTGAAGTCGCCGACGAGCACCACCGGAACGCCACTGTCCGCCGACTCCCCGATCCTGCGCAGTGTGTCCCGCATCTGTGCCAGCCGCTCCCCCTCGTGGGCGATCAGCTCGGCCGCCGCAAGGCCGTCGAAGGCGGACTCGTACGGCCCGTACGGCGTGTAGTCCAGGTGGGCCGTCCAGACGTCGACCTCGCACCCGTGGCCGAGTCGGATGCGGACGCCCGCCGCTCCGTAGAAGCCCACGTCGGGGTCACCGAAGCGGGCGGTGATCGGGTGGCGGCTGATGACGCCGAGGTTCTCACCCGCCCGGTGGTGGTACCAGCCGAGTGCCTCCGCCAGCTCCTGGGCCGCGGTGCCGCCCGTCTCCTGCAGACCCACCACGTCGGCTCCGCTCTCCACGACGGCCTTGAGCTGCTTGGCCCGGTGATCGTCGACCATGCTCCCGCCGAGCCAGAGGTTCCAGGTCATCACGCGCAGTTCGCGGGTCAGCAGGGACCTCAGCCGCTCGGGCGTGACCTGCTCCAGGCTGGCCAGCACGGTCCGCCCGGGCGCCGCCTCGATCGGCGCGAGCGACGGTACGGCGAGCACCACGCACCCGGCCGCCTCGGCGGAGGCGACGCCCGTCGGAGTGTCCTCCACGGCCACGCAGCCGCCGGGGTCGACTCCGAGCGCCCGGCACGCGGCCAGGTAAGGGTCGGGCGCGGGCTTGGTGCGTTCGGTGTCGTCGGCGGTGACGGAGACCGCGAACCGGGCGGCGCCCAGTACCTCCAGGACGGTGTCGGCGATGGCCCGCGGGGACGCGGTCACCAGCGCGGTGGGGACGCCGTCGCGGGCGAGGGCGTCGAGCAGGTCGACCGCGCCCGGGCGGGGCACGACGCCGCCGCGGACCCGGTCGGCGAACTCCCGGTGCAGCTCGGCGGCCACGTCCCCCGCCGGGGCGCCGGTGAGCCCGGCCAGCCAGTCGGCCGTGTGTTCCACGGGACGGCCGAGCACGTCCGGCCGGTCGCCGCCGCCGAGCGGTCGGCCGAGTCCGGCCGCGACCCGCTCCACCGCCTCCCACCACAGCCGCTCGGTGTCGACGAGCGTGCCGTCCATGTCGAACAGGACGGCCTGGAGCGGGAGCAGGGTCACGGTTCTCTCTTTCCTGTGGGGGTTCGCGGGGGGTTCGGTTCAGGGGTCAGTGGGCGCGCTCGGCGACCAGGACCGGGCGGTCCGGCAGGGTCACCGTGACCGCGGCGCCGGCGCCGAGGGCGGCGGCCTCGTGCGCCGGCAGATCGGCCTTCGCCTCGGTGCCGTCGGCGAGGCGCACGGTCAGCCGGACCGCAGCCCCGAGGAAGGCGGTAGTGATCACCCGTGCTTCCCCTTCGTCGTCCGCGGTCACCCGTACCGCCTCCGGCCGCACCAGCACGTCCACCTCGGTCGCGGCGGGCGCGTGGCCGTCGACGGGCAGCCGCTGCCCGAGCACCTCGACGACGTCCGAGGAGAGCCGCCCGGGGATCCGGCTCATCGTGCCGACGAACTCGGCGACGAAGGCGGTGGCCGGGCGGCCGTACAACTCGGCGGGAGCGGCGCACTGTTCGAGCTTTCCGGCCCGCATCACCGCCACCCGGTCCGCCATGGACAGCGCTTCTTCCTGGTCGTGCGTGACGAACAGGGTGGTGATGCCGAGCTCCTGCTGGAGGCGTCGGATCTCCTCGCGCAGTGTGAGCCGCACCTTGGCGTCGAGGGCGGACAACGGCTCGTCGAGCAGCAGGACGCGCGGACGCAGGGCGAGCGCGCGGGCCAGTGCGACGCGCTGCTGCTGGCCGCCGGAGAGCTGGTGCGGAAAGCGCTCGCCCTTGTCGCCGAGGCCGACGAGGTCGAGCAGTTCGGCCGCGCGGGCACGCCGATCCGTGGTGCGCACCTTGCGCATGCGCAGCCCGAAGGCCACGTTGTCCAGGGCGCTCAGGTGCGGGAAGAGGCTGTAGGACTGGAAGACCATCCCGGCGTCGCGGCGGTGGGCCGGAACGCGGGTGACGTCCTCCCCGTCGACGAGGACGGCACCCGAGTCGGGGTGCTCGAATCCGGCGAGCATGCGCAGCGCGGTGGTCTTGCCGCAGCCGGACGGGCCGAGCAGGGCGAGGAGTTCGCCGGGACGTACGGTCAGGTCGAGTCCGTCCAGCGCGACGGTCGGGCCGAACGCGCGGCGCAGTTCCCGGAATTCGACCGTCGCTGTCTTCGCGCGGGTTGCGGCCATGTCGAGCGTCATGTGGTTCATCCCTTGGCGGCGGTACGGGAGCGCCCGCCGAAGACGGCGAGCGAGAGCAGGAGGGCCCAGGTGACGAGCAGGCTGAGCACGGAGACGGCGACGGACAGCTGGGCCTGCGAGCCGCCGACGCTGTAGATCCACACGGCGAACGGTGTGAAGCCCAGCAGCTGGGCGACCGTGAACTCGCCGAGGACCAGCGCCAGCGTGAGGAAGGAAGCGTTCAGCAGCGCGCCGCGCAGATTGGGCAGCACGGCATGGACCAGGGCCTGCCGCCAGCTCGTCCCGCAACTGCGCGCTGCTTCGACGAGGGTGCGCACGTCGATGGCGCGCAGGCCCGCGTCCAGGGCCCGGTACACGAAGGGCAGCGCCATCACGGCGTAGGCGAGGACGAGCACGATCGGAAAGCCCGGGTTCTGGATCGCCACGAACGTCTGGAAGAGCGGCGTGCGCGAGAGATGGTCGGGGCCCCACTTGAGCACCGTGGCGATCCCCGCGACGAACGCGATCGGCGGCACGACCAGCGGCAGCGAGCACACCGTCTCGACGACGGGCCGCAGCCGGGGCGCACCGAGCCGCAGCGCGACCATCGCGGGCACCATCAGCAGCAGGACCAGGACGATCGTGGCAGCAGCCAGCTCCAGCGACAGCAGCAGGCTGGAGCCGAAGCCGTCGGTGGAGACGATCTGGGTGTAGGCGTCGAAGGTGACGCCCCGGTTCGGCACGTCCACCGTGAAGATCACGGACGCGGTGAGCGGGACCAGGAAGTACAGGCCGGCGCAGGCCAGGACGACCCAGCGCCACGGGTTCAGGCGAGCCATCGCGCACTCCGTCGTTGCAGGGGCAGGTACACGACCATGACCAGGCCCGCGACCAGAACCATGTCGAGGCTGAGGGCGAGCGCCACGTTCTCCTGGCCGACCAGGACGTTGCCGGAGATGGCGTCGGCGATCTGCAGGGTGACCAGCGGGACGGCGCTGCCCACCATGGCCGCGGCGGTGGCGTACGCGGCGAAGGCGCTGCCGAAGAGCAGCACGAATCCGCCGAGCAGTGAGGGCAGCAGGACGGGCAGGGCGACATGGCGCCAGTACTGGACGGTGGTGGCGCCGTTGTTCTGCGCCGCCTCGCGCCACTGGACGCGCAGTCCGTCGAGGGCCGGTGTGATGGTGAGGACCATCAGCGGGATCAGGAAGTACAGATAGACGATCACCAGGCCCCAGAAGCTGTAGAGGCTCCAGCCCTTGTCGGTCAGGCCCAGATGGCGGGTGAGCACGCCGGAGTTGCCGAGCGTGGCGACGAAGGCGAACGCCAGCGGGACGCCGCCGAAGTTGGCGAGCACCCCGGATGCGGTGAGCACGGCCTCACGCAGCACGGGGAAGCGGGAGGTCACCACCGCCTGGGCGAACAGCAGCCCGAGTACGGTGCCGAGGGCGGCGGAGACGGCGGAGAGCTTGACGCTGCCGACCAGAGCCGTGAGGTAGGCGCCGTGCAGCGAGGCGGTGAGGTTGGCCGTGCTGTACGAGGTGGCGCCGGTGGTCTGGTCCGTGACGGTGAAGGCGCCGTTCAGCATGGCGAGGGCGGGGATCCCGAAGGCGATCGCCGTGAAGGCGAGCAGGGGGAGCACGGCGAGCGCGCCGGAGGCGCGGCGCCGCCGCTGCTGAGGAGCAGCGGCGGGCGCGACCTCGGCCTCGGCCTCGGTGAGGACGGCGGTCATCCGGAGACGGCCTTCCCCCAGCCCTGCCCGATGACCATCTTGGCCTTGCTCTGCTGGGCCTCGGTCGGGAAGGACGGGGTGCCCGAGACCTCGGGAAGCTTGGCCGCCGCGGTCTTGTCCAGGGTGCCGGCCTTCTCCATCGCGGCCATCAGGGCCGGGCGGGCGTAGCCCTTGAGCCAGAGGTTCTGGCCCTCGGGGCTGTAGAGGTACTCCTGCCACAGGCGGGCGGCCGCCGGGTGCGGGGCGTCCTTGTTGATGGCCTGCGAGTAGAACTGGGCGTACACGCCATCGGTCGGCACGGCGACCTTCCAGTCCAGGCCCTTGGACTTGAACTCGTCGGCGTACCCGGCGTTCAGGTAGTCCCAGTCGATGCTGATCGGCGTCTCGCCCTTCTCGACGGTGGCCGGGGTCGACTCGACGGGCGTGTAGTTGCCGTTCTTCTTCAGCTTGGCGAAGAAGTCGAGGCCGGGCTGGATGTTGTCGAACGAGCCGCCGTTCGCGAGCGCCGCCGCGTACACGCCGCCGAAGGCCGAACCCGACTTGGTGGGGTTGCCGTTGAGCGCGACCTGGCCCTTGTACTGCGGCTTGAGCAGGTCGGCGAAGGTCGTCGGACAGGCCTTCACGCGCTTGGCGTCGCAGCCGATGGAGATGTAGCCGCCGTAGTCGTTGTACCAGCGGGCCTGCGGGTCCCTCTGGCCGGACGGGATGTCGGCGTAGGAGGCCACCTTGTACGGGGCCAGCAGTCCCTGCTGG
Organism: Streptomyces sp. PTL18; assembly: GCF_059510295.1. Taxonomy (NCBI): domain Bacteria; kingdom Bacillati; phylum Actinomycetota; class Actinomycetes; order Kitasatosporales; family Streptomycetaceae; genus Streptomyces; species Streptomyces sp. PTL18. The sequence continues at coordinate 50,429 of NZ_JCAJZO010000005.1, forward strand.
GCGGCGCTGAGCGCGAACGAGCTACCGAGGTCGAGGACGTCGGGCGCGCGGTCCTGGCCCTTGCGCGAGGTGACGGCGCTGATCTCGTCCTGGCTGGACCCGTCCGGGTTCTCCACCTCGACCTTGATGCCGTACTTCTTCTGGAAGCCGTCGATCAGGGCGCCGTAGTTGGCCCAGTCGCGGGGCAGGGCGATCGCGTGCAGCGTGCCCTCCTTCTTGGCGGCCTTCACCAGGGCGTCGAGGCCGCCGAAGTCCGCGGCCGAGGTCGCGGTGGCCGCGCTCTTGCCGTTCGCGGTGGTCGACGCGTTGTCGGGGGCGGCGCCGCAGGCGCTGAGGGCGAGTGCGGCGGCTGCGGCGAGGCCACCGGCGAGCACGGCGGTTCTCGGCGGGAACACTGTCACTGTCACTCCAGGGGTACGCACGAGCGAGGAGACGGGACGAGACGGGGACAACTTGTCTGAACAAGTTGCGTCACAGTACGCCCGTTGCCGGTGTCCTGTCTGTAAACCGTGGCGAAACTTTGGGCCCTGGTTATATGCACAATCCAGACCGTTGCAGATCACGCTCAGGTCTCGATTAGGCTGGTCACGCTGTGCACAGCAACCGACCTCGAGAGGAAGCATGGCTGCGCGACACGAGGAGATCGCCGACGAGCTGCGGCGGGCGATCGACCGCGAGGAGTACACAGTCGGCAGTCGGCTGCCCTCGGAGACGGAGCTGGCTGCGCACTACGGCGTCTCACGCGGCACCGTCCGCCAGGCCGTCGCGGCCCTCACCGCCGAGGGGCTCATCGGCTCCCGTCAGGGCGCCCGCAGGGTGGTCCTGGCCGGCCACCGCAGCCAGAGCTTCGAGGAACTGCGCAGCTTCGCGCAGTGGGCGCGGGCGATGGGCCGGGAGGCGACGGGACACGTCGTGGCGCAGGAGCACCGCCCGGCGACGAAGGAGGACGCCGTCCGCCTGCAACTGCGCGCCGGAACACCCGTGCTGCACGTCCTGCGGGTACGCGGTCTGGACGGCGAGCCGGTGCTGCTGGAGCGGACCGTGTACGCGGACTGGATCGCCCCGGCGGTCGAGGCCATCGAACCGGACTGCCCCTCCGTCACCCAGCGGCTCTTCGACGACACGGGCCTGGTGTTCGCATACGGCGAGCACGTCATCGACGCGGTCGCTGCGGGCGCCCTGGACGCCGACCTGCTCGGCATCCGCCGCACCAGCCCGCTGCTGCGGGTCCGCCGGGTCACGACCACGCACGAGGGCCGCCCGGTGGAGTGGTCGGACGACCGCTACCGCTCGGACGCCGTGAGCTTCAGCGTGCGCAACTCGATCGGCAACAACGCGCTGGCACGCAAGACGGCCGAGTGACCGCTCACCCGGACCGGGTGGGCGATCCCGACGAGAAGCGGCGCAGCAGCGGGGACAGGACCAGGACCGACTTCGTCCGTTCGACGAACGGCTCGCCCGCGATGCGCTCCAGCACGCGCTCGAAGTGGCGCATGTCGGAGGCGAAGACCTGGGCGATCGCGTCCGCCTCACCCGTGACGGTGGAGGCGGCCACGACCTCCTGGTAGCGCTCCAGGCCCCGCTGGATGGTCTCCGGCGAGGTGTTGCGCCGGCAGTAGATCTCGACGAACCCCTCGGTCTCCCAGCCGAGCGCCCCCGGGTCCACCCGGACGGTGAACCCGGTGATGGCACCCGTCGCGCGCAGCCGGTCCACGCGCCGCTTCACGGCGGGCGCGGACAGGCCGACCAGCTGCCCGATGTCCGCGTAGGAGCGGCGGGCGTCCTCGGCCAGGGCGTGCACGATGCGTTCGTCGAGATCGTTCAGCAAGGCGGATGGTTCACTTCTGTGTGGCGACGTCGGTGCCGCGGTTTCCACGGCGGCCGGCCGGGAACGCCGGTGGCCATACAGGAAGTAGAACACGAGCCCGATGGCCCTCCAGACCCCGAAGACCGCCCGGGTGACAGCCGAGAGGCTGCCCGTCGTCCACACGCACAAGGCGAAGCCGGGCGCGGGGCGCGTGCGAGGACCGGCAGCCCCCTGGGGGACCGCCGAGCGGGTCCTCGCCGTGCCACGTACAGCGCAGACCCTGTGCGCCGCCCTTCACGGGCGTAATGCGGCGGCTTGCCCGTCTCCGCAGGATCATTGCGTTCATCGAACGTTCGCGCGCATTCGTTGCGCGGACCGTTTCGATGTCTGCGCCCCTCACCGGCGACTCGGCGACCGGTGGTCCCTCCGTCCGGGCACGCCGACGGCCCCTGTGGTCCCGCGTGCGGCAGCACAGGGGCCGCGGGAAAGGGAGTCGGGTCAGCTCCAGCTGGCGTGCAGCGGCTTGCCCTCCGCGTAGCCCGCCGCGCTCTGGATGCCGACCACGGACCGCTCCGCGAACTCCTCCAGTGAACCGGCACCGGCGTAGGTGCAGGAGGACCGGACACCCGCGATGATCGAGTCGATCAGGTCCTCGACGCCGGGGCGTGCCGGGTCGAGGAACATCCGCGACGTCGAGATGCCCTCCTCGAACAGTCCCTTGCGGGCGCGGTCGTACGCGGACTCCTCCGACGTGCGGTTGCGGACCGCGCGCGCCGACGCCATGCCGAAGGATTCCTTGTAGAGGCGGCCGTTCGCATCCTGCTGGAGGTCGCCCGGCGACTCGTAGGTGCCCGCGAACCAGGAGCCGATCATCACGTTGGACGCGCCCGCCGCCAGCGCCATCGCGACGTCGCGCGGGTGGCGGACACCGCCGTCGGCCCACACGTGCTTGCCGTACTTCCTCGCCTCGGCGGCGCACTCCAGGACCGCCGAGAACTGCGGGCGGCCGACGCCGGTCATCATGCGCGTGGTGCACATGGCGCCGGGGCCCACACCGACCTTGACGATGTCCGCTCCGGCCTCGATCAGGTCGCGCACCCCCTCGGCGGCGACGATGTTGCCCGCCACGAGCGGCACCTGCGGGTCCAGCGCCCGGACGGACCTGAGGGTGTTGAGCATCGACTCCTGGTGGCCGTGTGCCGTGTCGATGACGAGCGTGTCGGCCCCCGCGTCGAGCAGTTGTTTGGCCTTGCCGACCGCGTCGCCGTTGATGCCGACGGCGGCGGCGATGCGCAGCCTGCCCTGCCCGTCGGTGGCCGGCGTGTAGAGGGTGGCCCGCAGGGCGCCCTTGCGGGTGAGGATGCCGGCGAGCCTGCCGTCCTTGTCGACGGCGGGCGCGTAGCGGCGGTTGGCCGTGTCCAGGACGTTGAAGGCCTCGCGGGGGTCGATCCCCGCGTCGAGCAGCAGCAGGTCCTTGGACATGACCACTTCGAGCTGGGTGAAGCGGTCCACGCCGGAGAGGTCGGTGTCGGTGACCACGCCGATCGGCCGGTGCTCCTCGTCGACGACCACCCCGGCGTTGTGCGCGCGCTTGGGCAGCAGCGCGAGGGCGTCGGCGACGGTCTGGTGGGGGGCCAGCACGATCGGGGTGTCCAGCACCAGGTGGCGGCCCTTCACCCAGGAGATGACCTCGGTGACGACGTCGATCGGGATGTCCTGCGGTATGACGACCAGGCCACCGCGCCGGGCCACCGTCTCCGCCATCCGGCGGCCGGCGATGGCGGTCATGTTGGCGACGACGATCGGGATGGTCGTGCCCGTGCCGTCCGGGGAGGCGAGGTCCACGTCCTGGCGGGATCCGACGGCGGAGCGGCTCGGCACCATGAAGACGTCGTCGTACGTCAGGTCGTAGGCAGGCCGGATGTCATTGAGGAAACGCACGTGCTGCACATCCCAGTCGATCAGAGGTGGCCCCCGGGCAGGTCAGCCAGGGGGAAGAGCACGTACTTCATTCTCCCATGCCGGGCCCTCCACGAACCCCGGGCGGATCATCCAGGCAGGTCAGAGGGTCTTTGTGGGTTCATCCAAGCGTCAGTGCCACGGACAGGCCCGGCAGGTCGTCCGCCGCCCGGGAGAACACCTCACGCGCGGTCTCCCACTCCTTCGGGCATGCCCGCGCGTACTCCTCCCAGCCGCGGACGACGAGCAGCAGGCCCCGCTCGACGGCCTGCTCGGGCCAGACGGTCTCGTCGGTGAGCGAGTCGGCGAGCGCGTCCCAGTTGCGGCCGAACCAGTACGGCAGGTCCAGGGCGCGCACGACCCGCTCCATGAACGCCGCCTTGTCGGCGACACCGTCCAGATCGAGCGTGACCAGGAACCGGTCAGCCAGGTCGTCGGTCATCTCAGCACCGCCAGGAACGTGTTGTAGTGATCGTCGCTGTAGTAGATCTCCCCGCCCTGCCCGGTGACGATGCGCCGGGCCCCGCGGTCGTGCGCGCCGGGGGTCGGCACCGTGTACTCGTGGTAGTAGCCGCGCTGGCGCGCGGGCAGCCGGTGCTCGACGTTGCCGAAGACGGTGCCGTCCCGCGCGTAGGGGTAGGGGCCGCCACTGTCGATGAGGGCGAGGGTGTGCCGGGCTTCGGCGGGCAGCCGCCTCTCCTCCACCGTGGCCATGTGCGCGGCCCACGACGGGGCGCGCGCGGGGGTGCCGGTGTCGGTGGCCGAGCACCCGGTGAGCAGGACGGTCAGCCAGACGAGGAGCCCCGTGAGCAGGCGGGAGACGGACCGCGGCAGCATGGTGCCGATCGCTGCCACAGCCGCCTCCTGGGAAGGTCCTGTCCGTCCGGTCAGTGTCCGTCGGGGTCCGCCCGGTTCAGTGCGGGGGTCGGTGTCGAGCCCGCCGTCATCAGGTAGTCCGCCGCCGCCGTGTCCGTCACGAGGCTGGTGACGAGCCCGGAACGCAGCACCGCGTCGATCGCGGCCGCCTTGCGCTGCCCACCCGCGATCGCGACGACCTCGGGGATACGGCGGAGCTGGTCCGCCTTGACGGTGATGCACCGCTCCCCCAGGTCGCGTCCGACCCGGCGGCCCTCGGCGTCGAAGAGGTGCGCGGCCATCTCGGCGGCCACACCGAGGGAGGCGTAGTGGGCCCGCTCCTCCTCGGTGAGCATGTCGTGCACCGTCGAGATGCCGGGCTCCCAGGAGCCGATGGAGACACAGGCGACCGTCACCTTGTCGAAGTACTCGAAGGCGCGGGCGATCCCCGTCTGGTTGCGCAGGGCCGCCGCGGTCGCCGCGTCCGGCAGCAGCATCGGCGCGTAGATGGGGTGGGCGTCGCCGCCCGAGACCTGTGCTGCACGGCGCACGGCCTCCACCGAGCCGCGCTCGGAGGTCCCGGCGTCGTACACCCCCGTCAGCTGCACCACCGTGCACGGTGGCAGCCGGTCGAGGGCCGCCGCCATGTGGATCGTGGAACGTCCCCAGGCCAGGCCCAGCACATCCCCCTCGGTGACCAGCTCCCCGAGCAGGTCGGCGGCCACCTCGCCGAGGTTCTCCGGGTCGGGCGACTCCTCGGCCTCGGCCGGGGACTCGACCACGACGGCGTGCCTGAGGCCGTAGCGGGCGCGCAGCGCGTCGGAGCGCTCGGCGTCCAGCTCGGCCGGCACACGGATCTCGATACGCACGAGATCCCGTTCGAGGGCGGTCTCCAGGACCCGGGCCACCTTGAAGCGGCTGACGCCGAACTCCTCCGCGATCTGGATCTTGGATTTTCCCTCGAGATAGAAGCGACGGGCCATGGCCGCCGCCTGCACCAGCTCAGCGGGTCCCATCCGCATGGCTGACCGGCCCGCCGACATACCCGACACGGCCATCTCCTCACTGCTGTTCACACTCTGCATTCGCCGTTCATCCTTGCAGATCCGGCGTGGTCGATCAGCCCGGACGGTCGGCGTTCAGGTTCCGTTGTCTCACTCGTCGCACGCCCAGGAGGCCCGGGCCGTCGCCTGCTGCGCCTGGGTGCGCAATGCACGTACCGCGGCGGCCGGGTCGGCCGCCCCGTACACCGCCGAGCCGGCCACGAAGACATCCGCCCCCGCCTCCGCGCACTGTTCGATGGTGGAGGCCGAGACCCCGCCGTCGACCTGCAGCCACAGCTCCAGACCGTGCTTGCCGATCAGCTCACGGGTGCGGCGGATCTTGGGCAGCATGATGTCCAGGAACGCCTGGCCGCCGAAGCCGGGCTCGACCGTCATGATCAGCAGCATGTCCAGCTCGGGCAGCAGGTCCTCGTACGGCTCGATGGGCGTCGCGGGCTTGAGGGCCATGGAGGCCCGGGCACCCTTGGCGCGGATCTCGCGGGCGAGCCGCACCGGGGCCGCGGCCGCCTCGACGTGGAAGGTGACGGAGGAGGCACCCGCTTCGACGTACTGAGGTGCCCACCGGTCGGCTTCCTCGATCATCAGATGGCAGTCCAGCGGGGTGTCCGTCGACCGGGACAGGGACTCCACGACCGGCACGCCGAGCGTGAGGTTGGGGACGAAGTGGTTGTCCATCACGTCCACGTGGAGCCAGTCGGCGCCCTCCACGGCCTTCGCCTCCTCGGCGAGACGGGAGAAGTCGGCGGACAGGATGCTGGGGTTGATCTGCACGGCCATGCCCCAAGCCTGCCATGCCCCGAACCGGTTGCTCTCGCCGGTACCCGGCCAGAACTCATCGGTCCGCGCCGCGAGCCCCGCCGGCACGGCCACCGCCGGGGTCGCGGCCCGCCTCGGCGGCCACCGCACGGGGTGGCGCGGATTCAGCCGGTGCGGCGGATGAGGGCCAGGTACATCGCGTCCGTGCCGTGCAGATGCGGCCAGAGCTGGATGTCGGGGCCGTCGCCCAGACCCGGCACGCCGGGCAGCAGCGGCCGGGCGTCGATGAGTTCGGTGTCGCGGTACTGCTTGAGGACGTCGTCGACCACCGCGCGGGTCTCGGCGAGGTGCGGGGAGCAGGTGGCGTAGCCGACGACGCCTCCGACCCGTACGGACTCCAGAGCCGTGCGCAGCAGGCCGCGCTGCAGCGGGGCGAATCCGTCGAGGTCCTCGGGCCGGCGGCGCCAGCGCGCCTCGGGGCGGCGGCGCAGGGCGCCGAGGCCGGTGCAGGGCACGTCCATCAGGACGCGGTCGAAGGTGCCGGGGCGCCAGGGCGGCCTGGTGCCGTCGGCTGCGACGACCTGGTACGGCCCGGGGTTCCCGGCCAGCGCCTTCGCCACCAGGCCGGCCCGGTGCGGCTGCTTCTCGGACGCCAGCAGCACGGCTCCGCGCTCGGCGGCCAGGGCGGCGAGCAGGGCGGCCTTGCCACCGGGTCCGGCGCATCCGTCCAGCCAGGTCCTGTCGGGACCTTCGAGGGAGGCGTTCGCGAGGGCGAGCGCGACGAGCTGGCTGCCCTCGTCCTGGACGCCGGCACGGCCCTCGTGCACGGCCTTGACCGAGCCGGGCTCGCCGCCCTCGGTGAGCCGGACGGCGTAGGGCGACCAGCGGCCCGGCACCGCGGCGGGCTCGTTCAGGAGTTCCTCGGTGGTGGTGCGGCCGGGCCGGGCGACGAGGGTGACCTGGGGGCGCTCGTTGTCCGCCGCGAGGAGTTCCTCCATGCCGGCACGTCCGCCGCCCAGGGAGTCCCACAGGGCGGAGACGACCCAGCGCGGGTGCGAGTGCACGACGGCGAGATGGTCCTCGGGGTCCTCCTCGTACGGGGGTGCCACCCGCTCCAGCCAGGCGTCGAGGTCGTCCTGGGCGACCTTGCGCAGAACGGCGTTGACGAACCTGGCCCGCCCGTCGCCGAGCACGACACGCGCGAGCTCCACGGTCGCGGACACGGCGGCGTGGGTGGGGATCCGCGTACCGAGCAACTGGTGGACGCCCAGGCTCAGCACGTCGAGCACCGGCGGGTCGACGTCCCGCAGCGGCCGGTCGATGCAGGCGGAGAGTATGGCGTCGTACGTGCCCTGCCGGCGCAGTGTCCCGTACACCAGCTCGGTGGCGAGGGCCGCGTCCCGCCCGTCGATGTCACCCCTCTCACGCGCCTTGCGCAGCAGCGGCGGCAGAACCAGGTTGGCGTACGCGTCGCGCTCGTCCACCGCGCGCAAGGCATCGAAGGCGAGAATACGAACGGGGTCCTTCTTGGGCCGGCGGTAGGGCTTGCCGGACTTGCGGGGACGGCGGGACTGCTCGCTCACGAAAAGGTGCTCCGGTTGAGGGACGGCGTGCGCTTTCAGCGTACTTCCGTGGGATTTCGGGCCGGCGGGGAGGTCGGCCGGATCAGCCGCTCAGAGTCTCGGCGCCGCCGATCCGTACCCCGCGGGCCCAGTCCGCGGCCTTCATCGGCTTCTTGCCCTGGGCCTGCACCCACACCAGTTCGACCGCGTGCGAACCGGTGCCGGCGTACACGTTGTTCTTGCCGACGGACAGGCGCCCGGGCGCGAGATCCGTGATCTCGGGCCGGGGTGTGACCTGGATGAGCTTGAGACGCTCGCCGCGGAAGGTGGTCCAGGCGCCGGGCGCGGGGGTGCAGGCGCGTACCACTCGGTCGACGCGCAGCGCGGGCGCGGACCAGTCGACCTGGGCGTCCTCGACGGTGATCTTCGGGGCGAGCGTGACACCCTCTGCGGGCTGCGGCACGGCCTTGAGGGTGCCGTCCTCGATGCCGTCCATGGTGGCCTCGAGCAGTCCGGCACCGGCGAAGGCGAGACGGGTGAGCAGGTCGCCACTGGTGTCGGTGGGCCGGATCCGCTCGGTGACGGTGCCGTAGACGGGACCGGAGTCCAGGCCCTCTTCGATGAGGAAGGTGGAGGCGCCGGTGATCTCGTCGCCCGCCATGACGGAGTGCTGCACGGGGGCGGCGCCGCGCCAGGCGGGCAGCAGGGAGAAGTGCAGGTTGACCCAGCCGTGGGCGGGGATGTCGAGGGCGACGGGGGGCAGGAGCGCACCATAGGCGACGACGGGGCAGCAGTCGGGTGCGATCTCCCTCAGGCGCGCGAGGAAGTCCTCGTCCCGGGGCCGGTTCGGCTTGAGGACCTCGATGCCGGCCTCCTCCGCGCGCTCGGCGACGGGGCTTGCGACGAGCCTGCGCCCGCGCCCGGCCGGTGCGTCGGGCCGGGTGACGACGGCGGCCACCTCGTGCCGGTCCGACGCGATCAGAGCGTCCAGCGCGGGAACGGCGACCTCGGGAGTACCTGCGAAGACGAGCCTCATGGGTGGGTGACGGCCTCTCGGGCGGGAATTCTGACGGATCCACACGTCCGGGCGGGCCCGGCCGTGGGCGGCGCACCAGTCTAGGCGGAGCGGGGCGCGCCCGACCGCAGGTGGGGGCTCGCAGCGCACGCCATCCGCCGGGGGCGTACGCATATGCTCTTACGCCCCCGCAGCGTGACCACAGGACCGAATGCGCGTTGGTCAAGACAGAGTTGACCACAAGCGGGCCGCTGGAGCGGCCCGATCCTTTTCAACGCCGGTTCGAGAGGCTTGTTCATGGCCGACCACGCAACCCACGACGCCCAGGCCCGGGCCAGCCTGCACTTGCTGGTGCGGGACATCGAGCGGGTCCGCCGGCAGGTGGACGCACTGCGCACCCTCACCGCCCAGTTGGGCAACGTCTACCGTCCGCGGCGCTCCGGCCCGTCCACGGGCTTCGTCGTCTACGGACGCGCCCCCGCCCCGACCGTCCGTCTCGCCCAGGAGCTGCGGGACAGTGTCGAGACCCTGGTCACCGCGGCAGTGGACTTCGACCGCTCGCTCGGTTTCTCGTGGGACGCCGTGGGTTCCGCGCTCGGAGTGACCAAGCAGGCGGTCCACCGCCGTTACGGCGCGCGCCGTGCCGCCGCGCAGGCTGCCGCCGAGTCCGACCACGCGGGGGAACCGTCCGGTACTCGCACGATCAGCGTGGGCACGGGTATCCCCGCGGTGCCCGCGGCCCGCTCGATGCCGACCCAGCCGACGGCGGGCAGCCCCACCCTGCGCGACGAGGCGAGGCCGACCGCCTTCCCCGGGCCGCGCAACGGCTGAGGCGCCCCCTCTGCCTCCCGGACCGCACCGGGAGGCAGCCCCGTCCCGATCAGCACGACCGTCGGCTCGCTCCCCGATGTCCCGGGCTCGACGGCGGACCGTCAGCCGATGTCCGGCGGATCGATCCGGATCCGTACCGCCTCGCCGCCGGCCCGTGCCGTCCGGCCGGCCAGCGCGGTCTTCAGGGCGGTCGCCAGTGCGGCCCCGCTCCCGGGCGGTACGCGGACCAGCGCCCGCTCCCAGCGCTCTCCGGGCGGCGGTCCCCCGACCCTGCGGGGCTGCCCGGCTTCGGTGACCGGCAGCGGCACCGGTCCCAACACCTCGGCGGCGGGCGGAAGTCGAGCACCGGTGAGAAAGTCCGCGACTGCCTCGGCCGGTCCCGACACCGCCGCCATTCGCGACACCGGCGGAAAACCCAGCTCCGCCCGCTCGGCCAGTTCCCGCACCGCGTGCCCGACGGGATCCCACCGGACGAGTGCCTGCACGGGCCGCAGCGTCGGCTCGGCGACGATCACGACCGTGCCGCCCACGGACTGGGGTCTCACCAGCGCGCTCGCGCCGATCCACCGCCGCAGCGCCTCCTCGCCCGCCCGCAGGTCGGGCCGCCCCAGCATGGCCCAGCCGTCCAGGAGCAGCGCAGCGGCGTACCCGCCCTCGGCGACGGGCTCGGCTCCCGGGGTGCTCACGACCAGGGCCGGTGTCCCCGGCACCGTGTCCAGCACCTGCTCACGTCCCGAGGTGCGCACCGGCACGGCCGGGAAGGCCCGTCCCAGCTCCTCGGCGGTCCGCCGCGCCCCCACGATCCGGGCCCTCAGCCTGAACCCGCCGCACTGCGGACAGTGCCAGGCGTTCTCCTCCCGCCCGCACCATCCGCACCTCAGCTCCCCGGCCTCCTGCCCCGTCAGCGGCCCGGCGCAGTGCCGGCAGCGCGCGGGGGCCCGGCACTGCGCGCAGGCCATCCGGGGCACATAGCCGCGCCGGGGCACCTGGACCAGAACCGGCCCGTGCCGCAGTCCCTCCCGCGCGACCTCCCAGGCGAGAGTCGGCAGCCGTGCCGCCCGCGCCGCCTCGTCGCGTGCGAGGTCCCCGTCGCCCACCGTCCGTACCAGCGGCGCGGCGGCGCGCACCTGGTCGCGGTCGGCGACCAGGGGGGCGGCCCATCCGCTCGCCACCAGCTGGGCGGCCTCGACGGTGCAGCCCCGGCTCCCCAGCAGGAAGCCGCACTTCTCGCGGGTGGCGCGCAGCTCCAGCACCTCGCGAACATGCGGGAAGGGGGCGTGGTCGTCGCTGTGGCCGGCGTCCCCGTCGTCCCACACGACGACGAGCCCCAGGTTCCGTACGGGGGCGAACATGGCGGCCCGGGTCCCGACGACGGCCCGCACGGCCCCGCGCCGTACGGCGAGCCACTCCCGGTAGCGCCGCTCCGGCCCGGCGTCGGCGGTCAGCACCGCGTGCTGTCCTTCCCCGATCAGCTCCCGCAGTGCGGAGTCGACCCGCGCCGCGGCCCGTCCGGCGGGCACGACGACCAGGGCCCCCCGCCCGGAGGCGAGCGTGGCCTGGACGGCGCGGGCGATCTCCTGTGCCCACCGGGGCCCGGGCAGGGCCGTCCATACGGCTCGGGGCACACCGCCGGAGGCCAGCGACGCCAGGAACTGCGCGCCCCGTCCGTACCGCCGCCACGACCCGGGCTCCGGCACGGACGGAGGCGCGGGCGGTGTGCCCGGCTCCGCGGCCTCGGCGCGTGCGTGCCGCGGCGGGACCGCGAGCTGCAGCACGTCCGCGAGGCTGCCGGCATAACGGTCGGCGACGGCACGGGCGAGGCCCAGCAGCTCGGGCGAGAGGACGGGTTCGGGGGACACGACCTGCGCGAGCGCCGCGAGGGGCCCGGAGTAGTCGGACTCGGCCACCCGCTCGACCAGAAAACCGTCGATGAGCCCGCCGCCCTCGCGCCTCCCCTCCCGCACCGAACGCCCCCCGGCCCCGAACCGCACCCGGACCCTGACTCCGGGCCGTGCGACCGCGTCGAGCTCCTCCGGAACGGCGTAGTCGAAGTAGCGGTCCAGGTGCAGCACGCCCTTGTCGACCACCACGCGCGCGACGGGCAGTTCCTTGGCGAGCGAGGCGCCCCGCCAGGTCCGCGGCTTGGCCCGGGGCGCCTTGGCCTGGCGGACCGCGTCCCGCAGCAGGGCAAGCTGCTCGGGGGGCGCGGCTTCCGGCCCGCGCGCCCGCTGCTGCCCGTCCTCGCTGCTCACGCCTGCATTCTTACCAAAAGCCACTGACACCGGCGTGCGCCGAGACGACTCGGCCGGCCAAGGCCCCTGCCACCGCTCTGACGGCCCCGTTCCACGCACCGAGGCCCGGCCACCGCGAAGGGTGCCGGACCTCGTGACAGACGCGCTGGAGGGCTTACAGACCCGCCGCCTTGCGCAGGGCCTCCACCCGGTCCGTGCGCTCCCAGGTGAAGTCCGGCAGCTCACGGCCGAAGTGCCCGTAGGCCGCGGTCTGGGCGTAGATGGGGCGGAGGAGGTCGAGGTCGCGGATGATCGCGGCCGGGCGGAGGTCGAAGACCTCGTTGATCGCGTTCTCGATCCGCTCGGCGTCGACCTTGGCCGTGCCGAAGGTCTCGACGAACAGACCCACCGGCTCGGCCTTGCCGATCGCGTACGCCACCTGGACCTCGCAGCGGGAGGCGAGGCCCGCCGCGACCACGTTCTTGGCGACCCAGCGCATCGCGTACGCCGCCGAGCGGTCCACCTTGGACGGGTCCTTGCCGGAGAACGCACCACCGCCGTGGCGGGCCATGCCGCCGTAGGTGTCGATGATGATCTTGCGGCCGGTCAGGCCCGCGTCGCCCATCGGGCCGCCGACCTCGAAGCGGCCGGTGGGGTTGACCAGCAGGCGGTAGCCGTCCGTCTCCAGCTTGATGCCGTCGTCCAGCAGCGCCTTCAGCTCCGGCTCGACCACGAACTCGCGGATGTCGGGGGCCAGCAGGGAGTCCAGGTCGATGTCGCTCGCGTGCTGCGAGGAGACGACCACGGTGTCCAGGCGGACCGCCTTGTCACCGTCGTACTCGATGGTGACCTGGGTCTTGCCGTCGGGGCGCAGGTAGGGGATGGTGCCGTTCTTGCGGACGTCGGACAGGCGCTTGGACAGGCGGTGCGCCAGGAAGACCGGCAGCGGCATCAGCGTCGGCGTCTCGTCCGACGCGTAGCCGAACATCAGGCCCTGGTCACCGGCGCCCTGCCGGTCCAGTTCGTCCTCGTCGCCCTCGACCCGGGACTCGTACGCCGCGTCCACACCCTGCGCGATGTCCGGGGACTGCGCGCCGATCGACACCGACACACCACAGGACGCGCCGTCGAAGCCCTTCTTCGACGAGTCGTAGCCGATCTCGAGGATCTTGTTGCGTACCAGCGTCGCGATGTCCGCGTACGCCTTGGTCGTGACCTCACCGGCCACGTGCACCAGGCCGGTCGTGATCAGCGTCTCCACGGCGACCCGGGACGTCGGGTCCTCACGCAGAAGCGCGTCGAGAATGGTGTCACTGATCTGGTCAGCGATCTTGTCGGGGTGGCCCTCGGTCACGGACTCCGAGGTGAACAGGCGACGGGACACAACGCTCCCTGGGGTTGCAGCGGCTGCTGGCTGATCATGGGCGGACGGGTCGGAGGCTGCGCCCGGCCACGTCCGAGAACAGTTTATCGGTCGCGCTCTGCCACCGGCCCAGGTGTCTCGCCTCTCGGGAGTCCCGTGACCTGCGGCACCGGCATTCTGCCGAATGCCCTGCGGTGTTTCCAAGGTCGCCACGCGCCAATGTCCGAGGCTTGAACGAGCCGTGAAGCGCCGGACACGTTCAGGTGAGCCGGTGTGAGACAAGGTCCCACACCGCGTCGGCCAGGGCTTCCTTCGGCCCGTGCGGCACTGCGGTCTCGCTGCCGTCGGCGCCCAGCACGACCGCCTCGTTCTCCTCCGAGCCGAACGTCTTGCGCTCCCCCACCTCGTTCACCACAAGCAGGTCGCAGCCCTTGCGCGCCAGCTTCGCCCGGCCGTTCGCCAGCACGTCGTCGGTCTCCGCGGCGAAGCCGACGATGATCTGGTCCGGGCGGACACGGTCCGCCGAGATCTCCGCGAGGATGTCCGGGTTGCGGACCAGGGCGATGGGCTCGGGGTCCTGCCCGTCCTTCTTCTTGATCTTGCCCGGTGCGTAGACCGCCGGACGGAAGTCCGCCACCGCCGCCGCCATCACCACGGCGTCCGCGTCGGCGGCGGCCTTCAGCACCGCCTCACGCAGTTGCACCGCGGTCTCCACCGGTATGACGTCCGCTCCGGCCGGGTCGGGCAGTCCGGTGTTGGCGGCGATCAGCGTGACCCGGGCGCCCCGGGCCGCGGCGGTGCGCGCGAGGGCGTAGCCCTGCTTGCCGGAGGAACGGTTGCCGAGGAAGCGGACGGGGTCCAGGGGCTCGCGCGTGCCGCCGGCGCTGACGACGACGTGCCGTCCCGCGAGGTCGGGTTCGGTGACACCCCGGGCGAGCACCCGGCGGCAGACCTCGAAGATCTCGGCGGGCTCGGGCAGCCGGCCCTTGCCGGTGTCGACCCCGGTCAGCCGGCCGACCGCCGGTTCGATGACGACCGCGCCGCGGCGGCGCAGCGTCGCCACGTTCTCCTGTGTGGCCGGGTGCTCCCACATCTCCGTGTGCATGGCCGGCGCGAAGACGACCGGGCAGCGGGCCGTGAGGAGCGTGTTGGTCAGCAGGTCGTCGGCGAGGCCGTGAGCCGCCCTGGCCAGCGTGTCGGCGGTGGCCGGGGCCACCACCACCAGGTCGGCGCTCTGGCCGATGCGGACGTGCGGGACCTCGTGGACGTCGTCCCATACCTGCGTGGAGACCGGGTTGCCGGAGAGGGCGGACCAGGTGGGGGCACCGACGAAGTGCAGGGCGGAGGCGGTCGGCACGACACGGACGTCGTGCCCGGACTCGGTCAGTCTGCGCAGCAGCTCGCACGCCTTGTACGCGGCGATGCCGCCACTGACCCCCAGAACGACCTTCGGCTTGCCCACCGGGCCTCCCCGCACTCGACATCTGAACGCCGCGGCTCATCGGCGTACGCGTCCATAAGACACCACAGGCCCGACAGTCGCGCTGTCGGGCCTGTGGAAAAGCCTGTCGTGGTCAGTACATACTACTTACTGCCACCACGTGGTCACTGGGCCGGGCCCTCGATGGACTCGGAGGTCAGCAGACCCGCGTTGATCTCGCGCAGAGCGATCGAGAGCGGCTTCTCATGGACGTGGGTGTCCACGAGCGGACCGACGTACTCAAGGAGACCCTCACCGAGCTGCGAGTAGTACGCGTTGATCTGGCGGGCCCGCTTGGCCGCGTAGATCACGAGGCTGTACTTCGAGTCGGTGGCCTCGAGGAGCTCGTCGATCGGCGGGTTGATGATGCCCTCGGGCGCGGTGATGGAAGAGGACACGCTCTACCTTCCGAAAGATGGGGAAAGATCAGTACCGATCGGGCAGAACCCGATCAGACAACCCTGATCACACAACGTTCATCAAGGCTAGCAGCTCGCGCGCCACATCCTCGACCGAGGTGTTGACCAGCGTCTGGTCGAACTCCGGCTCGGCCGCGAGCTCGGTCCTGGCCGCCTCCAGGCGACGCTCGATGACCGCGGGCGGCTCGGTGCCCCGCCCGGTGAGCCTGCGCACGAGCTCCTCCCAGGAGGGGGGAGCCAGGAACACCAGCTGTGCCTCCGGCATGGACTCGCGGACCTGCCGGGCACCCTGGAGGTCGATCTCCAGGAGGACCGGCACCCCGGCCTCCAGGTGCTCGATCACGGCCGCTCGCGGCGTCCCGTAGCGGTTGCCGGCGAACTCGGCCCACTCCAGCAGCTCGCCGTTGGCGATCAGCTTGTCCATCTCGTCGTCGGTGACGAAGAAGTAGTGGACTCCATGCCGCTCACCGGGGCGGGGCGCGCGGGTCGTCGCCGACACCGAGAGCCAGACCGCGGGGTGTGCCTTGCGCATATGGGCGACGACCGTGCTCTTGCCGACCCCCGAGGGGCCGGAGAGCACGGTCAGTCGCGGACGTTCACTCATGCAGCGATTATTCCAGCAAATCCGGAGTGCCCCGGACTCAGCTGGCGGCGCCGCCGAACTCGCGTTCCAGGGAGGCGATCTGGTTCGAACCGAGACCCCGCACGCGGCGGCTCTCGGAGATACCCAGTCGCTCCATGATCTGCTTGGCGCGGACCTTGCCCACGCCCGGCAGGGACTCGAGCAGGGCGGAGACCTTCATCTTGCCGATGACGTCGTTCTCCTGGCCCTGCTTGATGACCTCGTGAAGGGAGGCGCCGGAGTGCTTCAGTCGATTCTTGACCTCGGCCCGCTCCCGGCGAGCCGCGGCGGCCTTTTCGAGCGCGGCTGCGCGCTGTTCGGGGGTAAGGGGCGGAAGAGCCACGCCTACGTCACCTCGGATGTCGAACTGTCGGATACGGACCGGTGAGGAACCTAGTCGCCCCACACCAGGGGAGCCACGAGCAACACGCTTGCCCGTTCTCCCCCACTGCCTTGAGGGCGCGGGAGCTGCCCCCACTCGTCGGAGACTAGCGGGCAAGTCCGCCAGAGTCAGCGAGAACAGCGGAAAAGTCCTGGTCAGCCTCCGCTGAGGCGGACTTTTCGGACATATTGCCCCGGATTTGAGGATGTAGCCGGCCCTCCGGGCGCCCTGGAGGACTCTTCCGCGCGTCCATGTGCCCCCGAAGGACGCCTAGCCGCCGTTCAGGACGCCCCTGATCTCGTCGGCGAAGCGTTGCGCGGCGTCACGCAGTGCGACGGCGTCGGGACCGTGACGAAGAACACCTCGGCTCACGTTCGGGACGACGTTGTGCACCGCGGCGCCGAACACCGCCGGGAGGTCGGCCGCAGTGGCCCCCTGGGCGCCGATGCCGGGGGCGAGCAGCGGCCCGTTGATGTCCAGGTCGTACGACGACAGGTCGCCGAGCGTGGCGCCGACGACCGCGCCGAAGGAGCCGAGGGGTTCCTCCCCCGCGTTCTCGGCCGCGAGATGCGCGAGCATGGCCGCCCCGACGTTCCGTCCGTCGGCCCGCAGGGCGTGCTGCACCTCGCCGCCCTCCGGGTTGGAGGTCAGGGCCAGCACGAACAGCCCGGCGCCGCTCTCCCGGGCCAGCTCCACCGCCGGCTTCAGGGAGCCGTAGCCGAGGTACGGCGAGACCGTGAGCGCGTCGGAGAACAGCGGGGCGTCCTTGTGCAGGAAGGACTCGGCGTACGCGGCCATGGTCGAGCCGATGTCGCCGCGCTTGGCGTCCATCACGACCAGGGCCCCGGCCGCCCGTGCCTCGGCGACCGCCTTCTCCAGCACGGCGATGCCGTGCGACCCGAACCGCTCGAAGAACGCGCTCTGCGGCTTGAGCACGGCGACCCGGTCGGCCACGGCCTCCACGACCGTGCGGCTGAACCGCTCCAGCCCGGCGACGTCGTCGTTCAGGCCCCACTCGGTGAGCAGCGAGGCGTGCGGGTCGATCCCGACGCACAGCGGGCCGCGCTCGTCCATGGCACGGCGCAGACGGGCGCCGAAGGGCTCCAGAGCTGTCATGCGGGTTTCCTCACGTCGGCGCCGACCGCGTCGGCGAGGGTGGCGTACGGGCTCGTACGGAGGCGCGCGACGAGCCCCTTGTGGATGGCGCGGGCCCAGAAGGGGCCCTCGTAGACGAAGGCGCTGTAGCCCTGAACCAGCGTGGCACCGGCCAGGATGCGCTGCCAGGCGTCCTCGGCGTCCTCGATACCGCCGACGCCCACCAGGGTGATGCGGTCGCCCACGCGCGCGTAGAGGCGGCGCAGCACCTGAAGGGAGCGCGTCTTCAGCGGAGCGCCGGAGAGCCCACCGGTCTCCTTCACCAGTGAGGGCTCCGACCTCAGGCCGAGGCCCTCCCGGGCGATGGTGGTGTTCGTGGCGATGATCCCGTCCAGGCCGAGCTCCACCGCCAGGTCGGCGACGGCGTCGATGTCCTCGTCGGCGAGGTCGGGCGCGATCTTCACCAGGAGCGGCACGCGCCGTGCGCGGACGGTGCGGTCGGCGGCCTCGCGGACGGCGGTCAGCAGCGGGCGCAACGCCTCGGTGGCCTGGAGGTTGCGCAGGCCGGGGGTGTTCGGGGAGGAGACGTTGACGACCAGGTAGTCGGCGTAGGGCGCGAGCCGCTCGGTCGACGCCACGTAGTCCTGGGCGGCCTCGGCCTCCGGGACGACCTTCGTCTTGCCGATGTTGACGCCCACGACCGTCTTGAAGACGGGCGTACGGGACGCCAGGCGCGCGGCGACGGCCAGCGACCCCTCGTTGTTGAAACCCATGCGGTTGATCAGGGCACGGTCCCGGACGAGGCGGAAGAGCCGCTTCCTGGGGTTGCCCGGCTGCGCCTGGCCGGTCACCGTGCCGATCTCGACGTGGTCGAAGCCCAGCATCGACATCCCGTCGATCGCGACGGCGTTCTTGTCGAAGCCGGCGGCCAGCCCGAACGGGCCGTGCATGCGCAGCCCGAAGGCCTCCGTGCGGAGCTCCTGGTAGCGGGGCGCGAGGGCGGCCGCGAGGAGGGTGCGCAGCACGGGGATGCGGGCGGCCAGGCGGATCCAGCGGAAGGCCAGGTGGTGGGCCTGCTCGGGGTCCATCCGCCGGAAGACCAGGCGGAAGAAGAGCTTGTACATGTCTTGGGAGTCCTCAGAAGTCCTCATGAGGGCGGGAGTCCTCATGAAGAGGGGGACACCGTTTCCGGTGTCCCCCTCGCCGGCTGCTAGTCGCGGGCCGCGGTCAGGTGTTCCGCGTGTTCCTGGAGCGAACGGACGCCCACGTCGCCGTGGTTGAGCGCGTCGATGCCCTGGACCGCCGCGGCGAGCGCCTGCACCGTCGTCAGGCAGGGCACGGAGCGGGCCACCGCGGCCGTGCGGATGTCGTAGCCGTCGAGGCGGCCGCCGGTGCCGTACGGGGTGTTGACGATGAGGTCCACCTCGCCGTCGTGGATCATCTGGACGATGGTCTTCTCGCCGTTCGGGCCCGGGCCGTCGGACTGCTTGCGCACGACGGCGGCGTTGATGCCGTTGCGCTTGAGGACCTCCGCGGTGCCGGAGGTGGCGAGCAGCTCGAAGCCGTGCGCGACCAGCTCACGCGCCGGGAAGATCATCGAACGCTTGTCGCGGTTGGCGACCGAGATGAACGCGCGGCCCTTGGTGGGCAGCGGCCCGTAGGCACCCGCCTGCGACTTGGCGTACGCCGTGCCGAAGACGGAGTCGATGCCCATGACCTCGCCGGTGGAGCGCATCTCCGGGCCGAGGACCGTGTCGACGCCCCGGCCGTAGATGTCGCGGAACCGCGACCACGGCATCACGGCCTCCTTGACGGAGATCGGCGCGTCCAGCGGCAGCTCGCCGCCGTCGCCGTTCTTCGGCAGCAGGCCCTCCTCGCGCAGCTCGGCGATGGTCGCGCCCAGGGAGATCCGGGCGGCGGCCTTGGCGAGCGGCACCGCGGTCGCCTTCGAGGTGAAGGGGACCGTGCGGGAGGCGCGCGGGTTGGCCTCCAGGACGTAGAGGATGTCCCCCGCCATCGCGAACTGGATGTTGATCAGGCCGCGGACGCCGACACCTCGCGCGATGGCCTCGGTGGAGGCGCGCAGGCGCTTGATGTCGAAGCCGCCGAGCGTGATCGGGGGAAGGGCGCACGCCGAGTCGCCGGAGTGGATGCCGGCCTCCTCGATGTGCTCCATGACGCCGCCGAGGTACAGCTCCTCGCCGTCGTAGAGCGCGTCGACGTCGATCTCGATGGCGTCGTCGAGGAAGCGGTCGACCAGCACCGGCCGGGAGGGGCTGATCTCGGTCGACTCGGCGATGTACGAGGAGAGGCGGGCCTCGTCGTAGACAATCTCCATGCCGCGTCCACCGAGGACGTAGGACGGCCGGACGAGGACCGGGTAGCCGATCTCGTCCGCGATGGCCTTGGCCTCCTCGAAGGTGGTCGCGGTGCCGTGCTTGGGGGCCGGAAGGCCCGCCTCCGCGAGCACGCGGCCGAAGGCGCCTCGGTCCTCGGCGGCGTGGATCGCCTCCGGCGAGGTGCCCACGATCGGCACGCCGTTGTCCTTCAGCGCCTGCGCGAGGCCCAGCGGGGTCTGCCCGCCGAGCTGGACCACGACCCCGGCGACCGGACCGGCCTGCTGCTCGGCGTGGACGATCTCCAGCACGTCCTCGAGCGTCAGCGGCTCGAAGTAGAGACGGTCGGAGGTGTCGTAGTCCGTGGAGACCGTCTCCGGGTTGCAGTTGACCATCACGGTCTCGTACCCGGCATCCGACAGCGCGAAGGAGGCGTGCACGCAGGAGTAGTCGAACTCGATGCCCTGACCGATGCGGTTCGGGCCGGAGCCCAGGATGATCACCGCGGGCTTCTCGCGGGGCGCGACCTCGCTCTCCTCGTCGTAGGAGGAGTAGAAGTACGGCGTCTTCGCAGCGAACTCGGCGGCACAGGTGTCGACCGTCTTGTACACCGGGCGCACGCCGAGCGCGTGCCGCACCGCGCGCACCACGTCCTCGCGCAGGCCCCGGATCTCGGCGATCTGCTGGTCGGAGAAGCCGTGCCGCTTGGCCTCGGCGAGCAGGTCCGCGTCCAGGCGGTCGGCCGCGGCGAGCTCGTCCGCGATCTCCTTGATGAGGAAGAGCTGGTCGACGAACCACGGGTCGATCTTCGTGAACTCGAAGACCTCCTCCGGCGTGGCGCCCGCGCGGATGGCCTGCATGACCGTGTTGATCCGCCCGTCGGTGGGGCGCACGGCCTCACGCAGCAGCTCGCCCTTGTCCCCGGGCTCACCCACGAACGTGAACTGGCTGCCCTTCTTCTCCAGCGAGCGCAGCGCCTTCTGGAACGCCTCGGTGAAGTTGCGGCCGATCGCCATGGCCTCGCCGACCGACTTCATGGTCGTGGTCAGCGTGTTGTCGGCGCTCGGGAACTTCTCGAACGCGAATCGCGGTGCCTTGACGACCACATAGTCGAGGGTCGGCTCGAAGGAGGCCGGAGTCTCCTGCGTGATGTCGTTGGGGATCTCGTCGAGGGTGTAGCCGACGGCGAGCTTGGCCGCGATCTTCGCGATCGGGAATCCGGTTGCCTTGGATGCCAGAGCCGACGAACGCGACACGCGCGGGTTCATCTCGATGACGATCACACGGCCGTCCTCGGGGTTCACCGCGAACTGGATGTTGCAGCCACCGGTGTCGACACCGACCTCGCGGATCACGGCGATGCCGATGTCCCGCAGGATCTGGTACTCGCGGTCGGTGAGCGTCATGGCCGGGGCGACGGTGATGGAGTCACCGGTGTGCACGCCCATCGGGTCGAAGTTCTCGATGGAGCAGACGACCACGACGTTGTCGTGCTTGTCGCGCATCAGCTCCAGCTCGTACTCCTTCCAGCCGAGGATGGACTCCTCCAGGAGCACCTCGGTGGTCGGGGAGAGCGCGAGGCCGGTGCCGGCGATGCGGCGCAGCTCCTCCTCGTCGTGCGCGAAGCCGGAGCCGGCGCCGCCCATGGTGAAGGAGGGGCGGACGACGACCGGGTAGCCGCCCAGCTCCTCGACGCCGGCGAGGACGTCGTCCATGGAGTGGCAGATCACCGAACGGGCCGACTCGCCGTGCCCGATCTTCTTGCGGACCTCCTCCACGACCTCCTTGAACTGGTCGCGGTCCTCGCCCTTGTGGATGGCCTCCACCTTGGCGCCGATCAGCTCGACGCCGTACTTCTCCAGGACGCCCTTCTCGTGCAGCCTGATGGCCGTGTTGAGGGCCGTCTGGCCGCCGAGGGTGGGCAGCAGCGCGTCGGGGCGCTCCTTGGCGATGATCTTCTCGACGAAGTCCGGCGTGATCGGCTCGACGTAGGTGGCGTCGGCGATCTCCGGGTCGGTCATGATCGTCGCCGGGTTGGAGTTGACGAGGACGACCCTGAGGCCCTCGGCCTTCAGGACGCGGCACGCCTGGGTGCCGGAGTAGTCGAACTCGGCGGCCTGGCCGATGACGATCGGGCCGGAGCCGATGACCAGGACGGACTGGATATCGGTGCGCTTAGGCACGCTGGCCCTCCATCAGGGATACGAAGCGGTCGAACAGGTAGGCGGCGTCATGGGGACCGGCGGCCGCTTCGGGGTGGTACTGGACGCTGAACGCCGGCTTGTCGAGCAGCTGGAGGCCCTCCACCACGTTGTCGTTGAGGCAGACGTGGGAGACCTCGGCGCGGCCGTACGGGGTGTCGGAGACCTTGTCGAGCGGGGCGTCGACGGCGAAGCCGTGGTTGTGCGCGGTGACCTCGACCTTCCCGGTCGTACGGTCCTGCACCGGCTGGTTGATGCCGCGGTGGCCGTACTTCAGCTTGTAGGTGCCGAAGCCGAGGGCGCGGCCGAGGATCTGGTTGCCGAAGCAGATGCCGAACAGGGGCGTGCCGCGCTCCAGGACCGCCCGCATGACGGAGACCGCGTGGTCGGCGGTGGCCGGGTCACCTGGGCCGTTGGAGAAGAACACGCCGTCCGGGTTCACGGCGTAGACGTCGTCGACGGACGCCGTCGCGGGCAGGACGTGCACCTCGATGCCGCGCTCGGCCATGCGGTGCGGGGTCATGCCCTTGATGCCGAGGTCGACCGCGGCGACGGTGAACTTCCTCTCGCCGATCGCCGGGACGACGTACGGCTCGGTGGTGGCGACCTCGGCGGAGAGGTCCGCGCCCTTCATCTCCGGCGCCCGGCGCACCTCGGCGAGCATGGTGGTCTGGTCGGGCAGGGCCTGGCCGGAGAAGATGCCGACGCGCATGGCACCGCGCTCGCGCAGGTGGCGGGTCAGGGCCCGGGTGTCGATGCCGCTGATGCCGACGACGCCCTGCGCCCGCAGCTCCTCGTCGAGCGAGCGCTCGGCGCGCCAGCTGGAGGGCGTGCGCGCGGGGTCCCGTACGACGTAGCCGGCGACCCAGATCCGCTTCGACTCGGGGTCCTCGTCGTTCACGCCGGTGTTGCCGACGTGCGGAGCGGTCATGACCACGACCTGGCGGTGGTAGGACGGGTCGGTGAGGGTCTCCTGGTAGCCGGTCATGCCGGTGGAGAACACGGCTTCGCCGAAGGTCACCCCCACGGCCCCGTAGGCGCGGCCGCGGAAGACCCGGCCGTCCTCCAGGACGAGTACGGCGGGAGACTTTCCGGCTCCCCTGGTGGAGGTCGTCATCGTGCGCCTTCCGTCTTGTGGATCATCTGGTTCAGGGTGTCGACCCAGTCGTGGTGCTCGGCCGCGCGGTCCGAGCGGAAGCCCGAGTCGATCAGCTTGTCGCCGTGTGCCCAGGTCACGACCAGCAGGCCGCCCTCGGTGAGGACCTTGCCGGCGATGCCCTTGTCGAGCCGGGCCTCACGCAGGGCTGCGGCGGGGACGAAGAAGTCCGCGGCCCCGGGGCGTACGACGTCCAGGCCCGCGTCCGTCAGCGCGAGTTCGACGCGGCTGCGGGTGCCCAGGCCGTGGGCCACGATGCGGTCCAGCCACTGCCCGGCGGTGGTGGAGCCGTGGTAGCGGCCGCTCATCGTCAGCTTCGCCTCGCCGGGCTCCCCGGGCGCGGTCGGCAGCTCCGGCAGGTCGCTCTGCAGGGTGCCGCGCCACTTCCAGCCCTCGCGCATCAGCCAGTAGACGAGCGCGACGAACAGGGCGAGTCCGACAAGCCAGCCGATGCGGTCGGTCCAGTCGGTGACCTGGGCCGACTTCTTCTCGGCTGCGAACAGGAGTACAGGTGTCACGTGAGCTTCCCGTCGACGAGCGTGGCCTTGCCCCGCAGCCAGGTGTGCGTGACACGGCCCGGCAGCTGACGGCCCTCGTAGGGGGTGTTGCGGCTGCGCGAGGCGAAGCCCGCGGGGTCCACCGCTCCACGGTATGCCGTGTCGACGAGCGTGAGGTTGGCGGGCTCACCTGCCGAGACGGGGCGGCCGTGGCCGGTGGCCCGGCCGATCCTCGCGGGCTTGAAGGACATGCGCTCGGCGACGCCCGCCCAGTCGAGCAACCCGGTGTCGACCATCGTCTCCTGGACCACCGACAGCGCGGTCTCCAGGCCCACCATGCCCATGGCGGCGGCGGCCCACTCGCAGTCCTTGTCCTCGTGCGGGTGCGGGGCGTGGTCGGTGGCGACGATGTCGATCGTGCCGTCGGCGAGCGCCTCGCGCAGCGCCAGCACGTCGCGCTCGGTGCGCAGCGGCGGGTTGACCTTGTAGACCGGGTTGTAGCTGCGCACCAGCTCGTCGGTGAGGAGGAGGTGGTGCGGGGTGACCTCGGCGGTGACGTCGATGCCGCGGGACTTGGCCCAGCGGACGATCTCGACGGACCCGGCGGTCGACAGGTGGCAGATGTGGACGCGGGAGCCGACGTGGTCGGCGAGCAGCACGTCGCGCGCGATGATCGACTCCTCGGCGACGGCCGGCCAGCCGCCGAGGCCCAGCTCGGCGGAGACGACGCCCTCGTTCATCTGGGCGCCCTCGGTCAGCCGCGGCTCCTGCGCGTGCTGGGCGACGACGCCGCCGAAGGCCTTCACGTACTCCAGCGCCCGGCGCATGATCACCGCGTCGTCGACGCACTTGCCGTCGTCGGAGAAGACGGTGACGCCGGCCGCCGACTCGTGCATGGCGCCCAGCTCCGCGAGCTTCTTGCCCTCCAGGCCGACCGTGACGGCGCCGATGGGCTGCACGTCGCAGTAGCCGTGCTCCCGGCCCAGCCGGTACACCTGCTCGACGACACCGGCGGTGTCGGCGACCGGGAAGGTGTTGGCCATCGCGAACACGGCGGTATAGCCGCCCTTCGCGGCGGCCCGGGTACCGGTCAGGACGGTCTCGGAGTCCTCGCGGCCGGGCTCGCGCAGGTGGGTGTGCAGGTCGACGAGGCCGGGGAGCAGCACCTTGCCGCCGGCCTCGACGACCTCCGCGCCCTCGGCGGACAGGCCGGTACCGACCGCCTCGACGACCTCGCCGTCGATCAGCACGTCCTGCGGCTCGCCGCCGAGCACCTTCGCACCACGGATCAGGGTCTTGCTCATGGGTTCTACTTCTCCTCGGTACGGGTGGTCTCGGCGGGAACGTTCTTCGCATCGAACACGGCGCCGCCCAGCAGCAGGTACAGGACCGCCATACGGATGGAGACGCCGTTCGCCACCTGCTCGACGACGGTGCAGCGGTCGGAGTCGGCGACCTCGGCGGTGATCTCCATGCCGCGGACCATCGGGCCGGGGTGCATCACGATCGCGTGGTCGGGCATCTTCGCCATGCGGTCGGCGTCGAGGCCGTAGCGCCGCGCGTACTCGCGCTCGGTCGGAAAGAAGGCGGCGTTCATGCGCTCCCGCTGGACGCGGAGCATCATCACCGCGTCGGACTTGGGCAGTGCGCTGTCGAGGTCGTAGGAGATCTCGCAGGGCCAGGAGCCGATGCCGACCGGCAGCAGGGTCGGCGGGGCGACGAGCGTGACCTCGGCGCCGAGGGTGTGCAGCAGGTCGACGTTGGAGCGGGCGACCCGGCTGTGCAGTACGTCGCCGACGATCGTGATGCGCTTGCCGGCCAGGTCGCGCCCCATGCCGACGTCCCGGCCGACCAGGCGGCGGCGCATGGTGAAGGCGTCGAGCAGGGCCTGGGTGGGGTGCTGGTGGGTGCCGTCGCCGGCGTTGATGACGGCGGCGTCGATCCAGCCGGAGGTGGCCAGGCGGTAGGGGGCTCCGGAGGCGCCGTGCCGGATGACGACGGCGTCGACGCCCATGGCCTCCAGGGTCTGGGCGGTGTCCTTCAGGGACTCCCCCTTGGACACGCTGGACCCCTTGGCGGAGAAGTTGATCACGTCCGCGGACAGGCGCTTCTCGGCGGCCTCGAAGGAGATCCGGGTGCGGGTGGAGTCCTCGAAGAAGAGGTTGACGACGGTGCGGCCGCGCAGGGTCGGCAGCTTCTTGATCGGCCGGTCGGCGACCCGGGCCATCTCCTCGGCGGTGTCGAGGATCAGGACGGCGTCGTCGCGGGTGAGGTCGGCGGCCGAGATGAGATGACGCTGCATCTTTTCAGGCTCCGTAAGGCGGATTATCGGGAGATTTGGTACAGACGGGCGCGTGCCGGGGCGCACTCGAAGGGCGTACGGCAGCTCGACGTACGCCGGAGTGCTAGTGCTGTGCGCCTTGGACGGTCTGCTTCGCGCCGAGCAGCACGGTGTCGCGACCGTCCTCCTCGGCGAGCTGGACCTTGACCGTCTCCCGCAGCGACGTGGGGAGGTTCTTGCCGACGTAGTCGGCGCGGATCGGCAGTTCGCGGTGGCCGCGGTCGACGAGGACCGCGAGCTGGACCGCGCGGGGACGCCCGATGTCGTTCAGGGCGTCGAGGGCGGCGCGGATGGTGCGGCCGGAGAACAGCACGTCGTCGACGAGGACGACGAGGCGGCCGTCGATGCCGTCACCGGGGATCTCGGTGCGGGCCAGCGCACGCGGCGGCTGCATGCGCAGGTCGTCGCGGTACATGGTGATGTCGAGGGAGCCGACCGGGACCTTGCGGCCGGTGATCTGCTCGAGCTTGTCGGCGAGCCGCCGGGCGAGGAAGACGCCTCGGGTGGGAATGCCGAGGAGCACCACGTCGTCGGCGCCCTTGGCGCGCTCGACGATCTCGTGGGCGATGCGGGTCAGCACCCGCGCGATGTCAGGGCCTTCGAGGACGGGCCGAGCATCGGAATGCCGCGTGTCCATACGAAACGGACCTCCTTCTCCGCCTCACGGGACGGACCTTAAAGGACGTCGGAATTGCGCCATACACAGTACCAGCCCGCAGCCGGAGCCCGGTCACCCGCCTGGCGCACCGCGTCACCCGTCCGGCGCCTCCGCACGCCGCCTACCACGGAAGGGTCGGTGCGGACCATTCGGCTTGACGGGGAAGAGTCACGCTGCGTAACCTCACAGTGAGTCACCAGCCGCGCGGCCGAGCCGCACGTCGACACCGTGTCCGGGGAGCTATATGTCCAGCGAATACGCCAAACAGCTCGGGGCCAAGCTCCGGGCGATCCGCACCCAGCAGGGCCTTTCCCTCCACGGTGTGGAGGAGAAGTCCCAGGGACGCTGGAAGGCGGTCGTGGTCGGTTCGTACGAGCGCGGGGACCGCGCCGTCACCGTGCAGCGCCTGGCCGAGCTGGCGGATTTCTACGGGGTCCCGGTGCAGGAGCTGCTGCCCGGCACCACCCCGGGTGGAGCCGCCGAGCCGCCGCCGAAGCTGGTTCTGGACCTGGAGCGCCTGGCCAACGTGCCGGCGGAGAAGGCGGGCCCGCTTCAGCGGTACGCCGCGACGATCCAGTCACAGCGCGGTGACTACAACGGCAAGGTGCTGTCGATCCGCCAGGACGACCTGCGCACGCTCGCGGTCATCTACGACCAGTCGCCCTCCGTCCTGACCGAGCAGCTGATCAGCTGGGGAGTCCTGGACGCGGACGCGCGCCGCGCGGTGGCCTCCCACGAGGAGAGCTGACCGCCCAGGTCCCAGCAGAAACGTGCCGCCGGGGTGGTCGGAACCGTATGGGCCCGGCCACCCCGGCGGCACGTTCGGCCATGTCGCGGCCATCTCGCTGAGTACGCCGGAGGGCCCGCAGCACACGCGCTGCGGGCCCTCCGGCGTATTCGGGTACGTCTTCGGCTCGTTCAACTCTCGTCACGGCGCAACGACGGCTTGAGGTCCTTCAGCCGGCCGAGGAGGCCGTTGACGAACGACGGGGACTCCTCTGTGGAGAACTCCTTGGCGAGCTGCACCATCTCGTCCAGCACCACGGCGTCCGGCGTCTCGTCGACCCAGATCAGCTCGTAGGCGCCGAGGCGCAGGATGTTGCGGTCGACCACCGGCATCCGGTCCAGCGTCCAGCCCACCGCGTACTGCGCGATCAGCTCGTCGATGCGCTTGGCGTGCTGCGCGTAGCCCTCGACCAGCTGCATGGTGTACTCGCTCACCGGCGGCTGCCGGGTGTCGTTCCGCGAGTGCCGGATCCAGTCCGCGAGGACCGTCAGGACGTCGGCCCCGCGCTGGTCACCTTCGAAGAGGATCTGGAAAGCGCGCTTACGGGCCGTGTTACGGGCAGCCACGGTTAGCTGTTCACCCGGCCGAGGTAGTCGCTCGTGCGGGTGTCGACCTTGATCTTCTCACCGGTGGTGATGAAGAGCGGGACCTGGATCTGGTGGCCGGTCTCCAGCGTGGCGGGCTTGGTGCCGCCCGTGGAGCGGTCGCCCTGGACGCCCGGCTCGGTCTCCGCGATGGTCAGCTCGACGGCGGCCGGGAGCTCGACGAAGAGCACCTCGCCCTCGTGCTGCGCGACGGTGGCGGTGAAACCCTCGATCAGGAAGTTGGCGGCGTCACCGACGGCCTTGCGGTCGACATGGAGCTGGTCGTAGGTCTCCAGGTCCATGAAGACGAAGTACTCGCCGTCCATGTACGAGAACTGCATGTCGCGCTTGTCGACAGTGGCCGTCTCGACCTTGACACCGGCGTTGAACGTCTTGTCGACGACCTTGCCGGAGAGCACGTTCTTGAGCTTGGTGCGCACGAAAGCGGGGCCCTTGCCGGGCTTGACGTGCTGGAACTCGACGACGGACCAGAGCTGGCCGCCTTCGAGCTTGAGCACCATGCCGTTCTTGAGGTCGTTCGTGGAAGCCACGGTTGCGGAATCTCCTGGACTGACGTACGACCCCGGGGCAGCGCTCTACAGAGCGAGAAGCTCCTTGGTCGTGATGGTGAGTAGCTCGGGTCCGCCGTCCGCCTCGGGGCGCACGACGAGCGTGTCATCGATCCGGACACCGCCCCGGCCCGGGAGGTGGACCCCCGGTTCGACGGTGACCGGCACGCAAGCGTCCAGTTTACCCATGGCCGCGGGGGCCAACTGAGGGTCCTCGTCGATTTCGAGTCCCACGCCGTGCCCGGTCAGCGGTGGCAGCGCCCCGCCGTATCCCGCGGAGTCCAGCACCTGGCGGGCGGCCCGGTCCACGTCGCGGTACGCGGCGCCGGGGGCGAGGGCCTGGCGTCCGGCCCGCTGAGCGGCGAAGACCAGGTCGTACAGCTCGATCTGCCAGTCGGCGGGCGAGGTGCCGATGACGAAGGTGCGACCGATCTCGCAGCGGTAGCCGCGGTAGGCGGCACCCAGGCAGACGGAGAGGAAGTCGCCCTCCTCCACCCGCCGGTCGGTGGGGCGGTGGCCGCGACGGCCTGCGTTCGGTCCGGTGGCGACGGAGGTGGCGAAGGCGGGCCCGTCGGCGCCGTGGTCGACGAGGCGCCGCTCCAGTTCCAGGGCGAGGTGGCGCTCGGTACGGCCGACGAGGATCGACTCCAGCAGTTCGCTCAGGGCCTGGTCGACGATCTCCGCGCCGATCCTGAGGAGGGCGATCTCCTCCTCGTCCTTGACGACCCTCAGCTGCTCCACCGCGCCGCCGAGATCGGTCAGCCGCAGCTTCGGCGCGACCGAGCGCAGCGAGCGGTGCCGGGCGACGGTGAGATGGTGCTCCTCCACCGCCAGGGACTCGGCACCCTGCGCCGAGGCCAGGTCGGCGGCGGCGACGGCGGTGTCGCCGCCGGTCACCGGCAGAAGGCGCACCCGCAGCGCCTGGTCGGGCCGCCCCTCCGCGGGGTTCTCCTCCGGCGGTCCGGCGCACAGCAGCACGTCCTCGCCCACGCCCAGCAGCAGGACGGCGCCCCTGGGCGCG
Organism: Streptomyces sp. PTL18; assembly: GCF_059510295.1. Lineage (NCBI taxonomy): Bacteria > Bacillati > Actinomycetota > Actinomycetes > Kitasatosporales > Streptomycetaceae > Streptomyces > Streptomyces sp. PTL18. The sequence goes on from NZ_JCAJZO010000005.1 coordinate 80,020, forward strand.
GTGCCCGCGAGATACCGGACGTTGGCCGGGCGGGAGATCAACGCCGTCCCGCCGCCACCCGCGCTGCAGCGTTCCCTGAGCCGCTCCCGGCGGGCCGCGTACACCTCTGACATGACCCGAGCCTACGAGCGGTGGCCGGATATCGCCGGTCCAGAGGGCCGGACGGGCGGCAGACACCCGGAGGAGGCCTTCCGTTACGACCTCACCACTTAGGCGGACTCGCGAGGGCGCGGGCCAGGACCTCGTCCAGGACGCGAGCCGTCCCCTCCACGTCGAGCTGGGAGTTGTCGATGATCGGCAGGCCGGAGCCGTACCAGCCGGCCATGCGGCCGTGGATGCGGGCGACCTCTTCGTCGGTGAGCCTGCGGTTGCCCGTGCGCTCCGCGTTGCGTTCCAGGACGATCTCCAGGCCGGGCAGCAGGACGACCGGCAGCAAGCCGGGGCCCACATGCCGTTTCCAGCCACCGAGGCCGACCACGGGGCGATCCGGGAAGACGGCATCGTCCAGGATGCACGAGATGCCGTTGGCCAGGAAGTTCCGCGCCGCGAAGCCGCAGGTGCGGCGGGCGAGGCGGTACTGGGCCTCCGAGTTGTCGTTCCACCCCGACTGCGGGTCGGCGAAGCCCGAACGCACCCACTCGCGGACGTCGTCGAGGCTGATGTGTGCCGTGGGTACCCGGCGGTGCTCGGCCCAGTACTTCGCGACGCTGGTCTTACCGGCTCCCGCGGGACCGATGAGCAGCACGGCGAGCGTGGCGGACGCGGGGTCGGGCGCGTCGGCAGCGGGCGGTGCGCTCCCGCCGACCGGGGCGCCCGGCGGGAGCCGCACGTGGCCGGTGGGGTCCTGCGGGGGCAGGCCGGGCGTGTGGTGCGGCGGGAGGTGGGCGGGAGGTGCCCCGGGGGACACCGGTGGCGCCGTGAAGCCGGGCGTGGGCGTGGTCTGCGGTGCGGGGCCCGGGTGGGCGCCCGGCTGTCCCGGGTGGTGTGCGGCCGGTGACCAGGTGGTCGCCGGGCCGTGCCCCGGCTGGTGGGGCGGCGGCAGCGGAGCTCCCACTGCGTGCTGCATCCGGTGGCCACTCCGTCTCGTGTTGGGGCTCGCAGGCGTTCGAACCGGCAGCGGGGGACCCCGCTCCCTACCGAACGGTACCGTCCCCGGCCGCCGTTGTGTGAACGGCCGGGGGCGGCCCGAAGTGCCCCTCCCCGCAGGCGAGTCGGGCACCCGGTCCCCAGGGGGAACGAGTCGGCCGCCCCGGCCGGACGGAGCTACTGGCCGACTTCGCCGTAGGCGGCGAGCAGGACGGCCGGATCGGGGCCTTCGAGCACGGTGGGCTTGGCCAGGCCGTCCAGGACGATGAAGCGCAGCAGGTCGCCGCGGGACTTCTTGTCGACCTTCATGGTGTCCAGCAGCTTGGGCCACTGGTCGTAGCGGTAGTGCAGCGGCAGACCGACCGCCTGCAGGATGGCGCGGTGCCGGTCGGCGGTCGCGTCGTCCAACCGGCCTGCCAGCCGCCCGAGTTCGGCCGCGAAGTGCATACCGACGGCCACGGCGGCGCCGTGCCGCCACGTGTACCGCTCGTTCTTCTCGATCGCGTGGCCGAGCGTGTGCCCGTAGTTGAGGATCTCCCTCAGCCCCGACTCCTTCAAGTCGGCGGAGACGACCTGCGCCTTGACCCGGATGGAGCGCTCGATCAGCTCCGCGGTGTGCGGCCCGGCCGGGGTCCGGGCGGCCTCGGGGTCGGCCTCGATCAGATCCAGGATCACCGGGTCTGCGATGAAACCGGCCTTGATGACCTCGGCCAGCCCGGAGACGTAGTCGTTGACCGGCAGGGAGTCCAGCGCCGCCAGGTCGCACAGCACACCGGCGGGCGGGTGGAAGGCACCGACCAGGTTCTTGCCCTCGGCGGTGTTGATACCGGTCTTGCCGCCGACCGCCGCGTCCACCATCGCCAGCACCGTGGTCGGGATCGCGATCCAACGCACCCCGCGCAGCCAGGTCGCGGCCACGAACCCGGCCAGATCGGTGGTCGCACCGCCACCGACCCCCACGATGACGTCGGTGCGGGTGAACCCCGACCGGCCCAGCGCCTTCCAGCAGTAGGCGGCGACCTCGGCGGTCTTGGCCTCCTCCGCGTTGGGCACCTGGATGGCCACGGTCTCATGGCCCTGCTCGGCCAGGTCGGCGCGCAGCGCCTCGCCCGTCTCGGCCAGCGCCTCGGGGTGGATCACCGCGACCCGCCTGGCCTTCTGCCCGACCAAGCCGGCCAGCTCGCCCAGGAGCCGGCGGCCCACCAGGACCTCGTAGGGGTCGGTGCCCGCGGTGCCGCCGACCTGGATCCGCGTCACTGCCTCGCTCATGCTTCTTTCCACTCCAGTGCGTCAAGGACCGCTTGGGCGACCTCTTCGGGGCTGCGTCCGTCGGTGGCCACGACGGCCGTCGCGACCTCCTCGTACAGGTGGCGGCGGGCATCCATCAGCTCCCGCCACTGCCGGCGCGGGTTGACCGCCAGCAGCGGACGGGCCGTGTTCAGCCCGGTGCGCTTGACCGCCTCCTCGACGTCCATCGCGAGGTAGACGACACGGTGCGCGGCGAGCAGCGTGCGGGTCTCCTCGTCGAGGATCGCACCGCCCCCCAGCGCCAGAACGCCCTCGTGCTCGGCCAGCGCCCTGTGCACCGCAGCCTTCTCCAGAGCGCGGAAGGCCGGCTCACCCTCGTCCACGAAGATGTCGGCGACGGACCGGCCCTGCTCGGCCACGATGTCCTCGTCCGTGTCGCGGTAGCCGACCCCCAGCCGCTCGGCCAGCAACTGCCCCACGGTCGACTTCCCGACGCCCATCGGGCCGACCAGCACGACCACCGGCACGGCACTCACCGGATCGCCAGGCTGTCGAGGTAACCGCGCACATTGCGGCGGGTCTCGACCACGCTGTCACCGCCGAACTTCTCCGCCACGGCGTCGGCGAGGACGAGCGCGACCATGGCCTCCGCGACGATCCCGGCCGCCGGGACCGCGCACACGTCCGAGCGCTGGTGGTGGGCCTGCGCCGCCTCACCGGTGGATACGTCCACAGTCCTCAGCGCCCGCGGCACCGTCGCGATCGGCTTCATCGCGGCCCGCACCCGCAACAGCTCACCGGTGGTCAGACCGCCCTCCGTACCGCCGGAGCGGCCCGTGGCGCGCTTGATGCCCTCGGGGGTGGTGAGGATCTCGTCGTGCGCCTTCGAGCCCGGCACCCGCGCCAGCTCGAACCCGTCACCGACCTCGACGCCCTTGATCGCCTGGATCCCCATGAGCGCCGCCGCGAGCCGCGCGTCCAGCCGCCGGTCCCAGTGCACATGCGACCCGAGCCCCACCGGCACCCCGTAGGCCAGGACCTCCACCACGCCACCGAGCGTGTCGCCGTCCTTGTGCGCCTGATCGATCTCCGCGACCATCGCCTTCGACGCATCCGCATCCAGGCACCGCACCGGGTCCGCGTCCAGCTTCTCGACATCCTCCGGGGTCGGGTAGACCCCGTAGGGCGCCTTGGCGGAGGCCAGCTCGATCACATGACTGACGATCTCGATCCCGGCCGTCTCCTTCAGGTACGACCGCGCCACCGCGCCGAGCGCGACACGGGCCGCCGTCTCCCGCGCCGAGGCCCGCTCGAGCACCGGGCGCGCCTCGTCGAACCCGTACTTCTGCATCCCGGCCAGATCGGCGTGGCCCGGACGCGGCCGGGTCAGCGGCGCGTTGCGCGCCAGGCCGGCCAGCACCTCGGGGTCCACCGGGTCGGCCGCCATCACCTGCTCCCACTTGGGCCACTCGGTGTTGCCGACCATGATCGCCACCGGGGAGCCCATGGTGAGACCGTGCCGGACACCGCCCAGGAACGTGACCTCGTCCCGCTCGAACTTCATCCGCGCACCGCGTCCATAGCCGAGCCGCCGCCTCGCCAGGTGGTCCGCCACCATCTCCGTGGTGATCGGCACGCCGGCGGGAAGACCCTCCAGCGTCGCGACAAGTGCGGGACCATGGGACTCACCCGCGGTCAGCCAGCGCAACCTGCTCAACGATGCTCCTCCGTGCTCGCGCCCTGGTACTGCCCTGCGTACGCGCGTCCTCGCGTACGGCGACGGCGCGACCGGGTGCGCGGCCCTGTCCCGCCACCTCCGATCCTCCCACGTCCGGTGGCGCGACCGGCTCCAGGTCCATCAGGCGGACGTGGCCGGGGGCTTTCGCCTACCGGGCCGCCAGGGCGTGCTCCCCCGCCTTGCGCATGGCGTCCAGCGGGGCCGGGGCGCGGCCCGTCATCTGTTCGACCTGGAGCACTGCCTGGTGGACCAGCAGGTCGAGACCGCTGACGACGGCACCGCCGGACGCGGACCAGCGTGCCGCGAGGGCCGTGGGCCAGGGGTCGTAGAGCACGTCGAACAGGGTCGCGGGGCACTCCGGGACGGCGGCGGTCAGCGCGTCCGTGGTCCCTGCCGGCGTGGTGGCGACGACCAGCGGTGCACTCAGTGCCCGGTGGGCGTCCGCCCAGTCGGCGGTGCGGATGTCGACGTCGAGCCGCTCGCCCCACTGCCGCATCTCGGCGGCCCGGGCCCCGCTGCGGACGTAGGCGACCACGGGTCCGGTGCAGATCCGGGCCAGCGCGGCCAGTGCGGAGGAGGCGGTGGCGCCCGCGCCGAGGATCGCGGCGGAGCCGACCTCCTCGATGCCCCGCTCACGCAGGGCGGCGACCATGCCGGGGATGTCGGTGTTGTCCCCGACGCGCCGCCCGTCCTCGGTGAACACGACGGTGTTCACGGCTTCCACCGCCGCCGCCGTGTCGCTGACCGAGTCGAGCAGCGGGATGACCGCCCGCTTGAGCGGCATGGTCAGCGACAGTCCCGCCCACTCGGGTCCGAGGTCGGCGAGGAAACCGGGCAGCGCCTGTTCGTCGACCTCGAACCGGTCGTAGGACCAGTCCTTCAGTCCCAGCTCCTGGTAGGCGGCGCGGTGCAGCACCGGCGAGAGGGAGTGGGCGATCGGGGAGCCGAGGACGGCGGCCCGGCGCTTGCCGGCGGTGCCCGTCATGAGCCTTACTGACCCTTCTTCTGCTCTTCGAGGTACTTCTCGCGGTTGCGGTTCTGCTCCTCGTTTGTCTCGGCGAAGAGCGTTGTGTTCTCGTTGATCGAGACGAAGTAGTACCAGTTGCCCTTGGCCGGGTCGAGGGCGGCCTTGATCGCCACCTCGCCGGGGTTGTCGATCGGCCCGGGCGGCAGACCCTTGATCTTGTACGTGTTGTACGGATCGTTGATCTGGCGCAGAGCGTTGACCGACCCGGTGTCGAGCTTGGACTGGCCGCGCAGGTAGTTGACCGTGGAGTCGAAGTCGAGCAGACCGTAGGTCTCGGTGTTGTCCGGCTTGAGTCGGTTGTAGACGACCGTCGCGACCTTCTCGAAGTCGTGCTTGTACTTGCCCTCGGCCTGCACGAGGCTCGCGACGGTCAGGACCTGCAGCGGGTTCTGCAGGCTGAGGCTCTTGGCCCTGGCCTGGATGCCGAAGGCGGCGTACTTCTCCTTGGCCGTGTCGACCATCTGCTTCAGGACGTCCTCGGGCTTCATGCCCTTGGAGACCGGATAGGCGGAAGGGTAGAGGAACCCCTCCAGGGGGTCCTTGATGTCCTTGTTCGTATTGGCCCAGTCGGGCAGCCCGAAGGTCGACCACTTCTTCTTGGCGACCTCCTGGGTGGTTCCCGGTTTGAGCTGCAGCCGCTGGTCGATCGCCGCGTAGACCTTGGTGTTGCGCCAGCCCTCCGCGATGATCAGGTTGTTCTTGCTCTTGGGGCTGAGCATCAGCTGTACGGCGGCGGCCGCGGACATGTGCTCGTTCAGCGTGTACGTGCCCGCCTGGATGGTCTTGCCGTCGGGGTTCTGCTCCTGTGCCGCGACGAACGCGTCGACGCTCTTGACGACACCGGCCTGTTTCAGCACCCGGCCGATGGTGTAGCCGCCGGCGCCCTTCGGGATGGTGACCGTGACCTGTTGGCCGTCGCCCTCGCCGACGTAGTCGGGCGCCGCGCCGAAACGATTTTGGTAGAACTGGTACCCGAAATATCCGACTGTGCCGACACCGCCGCCCAAGACCAGCACGACCACCAGGCAGGCGCATCCGTTGCGGCGCTTCTTTCCCTTGGCGGTCTTGCCGCCGCGTCCCTTCCGGTCACCGCGGCCCCGCCGGCCGTCCGGCTCGTCGTCGAAGTCGTCCTCGTCGTCGCCGTCCGCGAAGAAGGCGTGCTCGTCCTCTTCCGGGTCGGGATCCCAGTCCGTCTTCGGTTCCGGCTCGGCGCGCCGCCGGTTCGGCGGCTCCGGCGGCGGATACGCGTCGGGCGTCTGGTAGAAGTCGGGCTGCTCGCCGCCGTACGCACCGGGCTGGGCGCCGTAGGGGTCCGATGGGTCGGGGGCGTACGGCACATGGGCCTGCCCGCTGCCGTCCCAGCCCCCGTTGCCGTGGCCGTGCTGTCCCTGACCGGGGTAGTGCTGCTCGTGCCCGCCCGGGTACTGCTGCCCCTGCCCGCCCGGGTACTGCTGCCCCTGCCCGCCCGGGTACTGCTGTTCGTGCTGCGCCTGGGCGTCGTACCGCTGTCCGTCCGGATGCTGTCCCGGCTGCTGGTACTGCTGGTACTGCTGCTGGTCCGCGTACTGCTGGTAGCCCTGCTGCCCAGGGTGCGTGCCCTGCGGGCCGCCTCCCCAGTCGCCGTAGTGCTGCTGCGGCTGCTCCGGGTGGTGCTGGCCGCCGTAGGGGGACGGAGCCGCGGGGCCCTCGTGTCCTCCCCATCCGCCGTCCCCGTACAACGGGTCCTCCGGATGCCACGGTGCGGAGCCTGAGCCCCGGCCATACTCAGTCATCGATCCCCTAGAGCCGCGAGGCCTCAGGTCCCGCGGCTCTGTGCCCCGGCTCCCGTCCCGCCTCTTTCTGTGCGGTGGCTGTTCGAACACCATCGCATCGCGCGGAACGTTACCGTATCGCGATCAGATGACCACTTCGACGCCTTCGCCGGGTGCTTTACCTGACACCCGTTCGGATTCCAGGGCCTGTTGCAGGATGATGACGGCGGCTGCCTGATCGATCACGGAGCGGCCCTTCCTGGTCTTCACGCCGGAGGCGCGCAGTCCCTGACCGGCCGTCACCGTGGTCATGCGCTCATCCACCAGTCTGACCGGAACCGGCACGATCACGCGCGCCAGTTCCTGCGCGAAGCCACGGACCTTGACCGCCGCCGGGCCCTCGCCCCCCTTGAGGGAACGAGGGAGTCCGACGACGACCTCGATCGGCTCGTACTCCTCGACGAGCTGCTTCAGTCGCCGCCGGGCGGCCGGGACGTCCCGCCCCGGGACCGTTTCCACCGGAGTGGCGAGGATCCCGTCGGGGTCGCAGGAGGCGACCCCGATACGGGCGTCACCGACGTCGATCGCGAGTCGGCGTCCTCTTCTCATCTTCACGACCGTTTCTTGACCGGTTCTTTACTTGGCGGTCTCGGCGACCAGACGCTCCACGGCGTCGACGGCCTCACCGACGGCGGCCGGGTTCTGGCCGCCGCCCTGGGCGACGTCCGGCTTGCCGCCACCGCCGCCACCGAGGGTCTTGGCGGCCGTGCGGACCAGGTCACCGGCCTTGAGGCCGCGCTCGCGGGCGGCCTCGTTGGTGGCGATGACCGTGAGCGGCTTGCCGTTGTTGACCGTGAACAGGGCCACCACGGCGGCCCGGCCGCCCTGGATGCGGCCGCGCACGTCGAGGACCAGCTTGCGCAGGTCGTCGGGGGTGGTGCCGTCCGGGACCCGTCCGGTGACGACGGCGACGCCGTGGATGTCCCTGGCGGACTCGGCGAGCCCGGCGGCGGCCTGCAGCACCTTCTCGGCGCGGAACTTCTCGATCTCCTTCTCGGCGTCCTTCAGCCGGGCGAGCATGCCGGAGACCTTCTCGGGCAGCTCCTCCGGGCGGCCCTTGATCAGTTCGGTCAGCTGGTTGACGACCGTGTGCTCACGGGCCAGGAAGTTGTAGGCGTCCACGCCGACCAGGGCCTCGATCCGGCGCACACCGGAGCCGATGGAGGACTCGCCGAGCAGCTTCACCAGGCCCAGCTGGGCGGTGTTGTGCACATGGGTGCCGCCGCACAGCTCCTTGGAGAAGTCGCCGATGGTCACGACGCGCACGCGCTCGCCGTACTTCTCGCCGAACTCCGCGATGGCGCCCTGCTTCTTGGCCTCGTCGATGCCCATCACCTCGGCGTGCACGTCGAGGTCGCGGGCCAGCACCTCGTTGATCTTCTGCTCGACGTCCGTCATCACGGCCGTCGGGACGGCGGACGGGGCGCCGAAGTCGAAGCGGAAGCGGCCGGGCTGGTTCTCGGAACCGGCCTGGGCGGCTGTCGGGCCGAGGGCGTCGCGCAGAGCCTGGTGGGTGAGGTGCGTGGCCGAGTGGGCACGGGCGATGGCCTTGCGGCGACGGTGGTCGATCGAGGCGTGGGCCTTGGCGCCGACCGTCACCTCGCCGACCTGCACGACGCCCTTGTGCACGTACACGCCCGGGACCGGCTTCTGGGTGTCGCGGACCTCGATCACGGCACCGGAGTCGACCCTGATCCGGCCGGTGTCGCCGATCTGGCCGCCGCCCTCGGCGTAGAACGGCGTGCGGTCGAGGACGATCTCGACCTCGTCGCCCTCGGTGGCGGCCGGCGAGGAGACTCCGTCGACGAGGATGCCGACGACGGTGGACTCGCCCTCGGTGTCGGTGTAGCCGATGAAGTCGGTCTCGCCGGCGGTGTCGGCGATCTCGCGGTAGGCGCCGAGGTCGGCGTGGCCGGTCTTCTTGGCCTGGGCGTCGGCCTTGGCGCGCTCCCGCTGCTCCTTCATCAGGCGGCGGAAGCCGTCCTCGTCCACGGAGAGGCCCTGCTCGGCGGCCATCTCGAGGGTGAGGTCGATCGGGAAGCCCCAGGTGTCGTGGAGCAGGAACGCCTTGTCGCCGGGCAGCACGGTGGAACCGGCGGCCTTGGTCTCGGCGACGGCGGTGTCCAGGACGTTCGTACCGGCGTTGAGGGTCTTGAGGAAGCGGGCCTCCTCGGCGAGGGCGACCTTCTCGATCCGCTCGCGGTCGGTGACCAGCTCGGGGTACTGCTGGCCCATCATCTCGATCACGGTGTCGAGGAGGTCCTTGACGACCGGGCCGGTGGCGCCGAGCAGGCGCATGTTGCGGATGGCGCGGCGCATGATGCGGCGCAGGACGTAACCGCGGCCCTCGTTGCCAGGGGTGACCCCGTCACCGATGAGCATGGTGGCGGTGCGCATGTGGTCGGTGACCACGCGCAGGGACACGTCCGAGTCGTGGGCGTCGCCGTAGCGGACACCGGTCAGCTCGGTGGCCTTGTTGATCACGGCCATGGAGGTGTCGATCTCGTACATGTTCTGCACACCCTGCAGAATCATGGCGAGCCGCTCGAGGCCGAGGCCCGTGTCGATGTTCTTGCTCGGCAGGTCCCCGAGGATCTCGAAGTTGTCCTTGCCAGTGCCCTCACCGCGCTCGTACTGCATGAAGACGAGGTTCCAGATCTCCACGTACCGCTCGTCGTTGACGGCGGGGCCGCCCTCGACGCCGAACTCGGGGCCGCGGTCGTAGTTGATCTCGGAACAGGGGCCGCACGGACCGGGAACGCCCATGGACCAGAAGTTGTCCTTCATGCCGAGGCGCTGGATGCGCTCGGCGGGGACGCCGACGACGTCGCGCCAGATCTGCTCGGCCTCGTCGTCGTCCTTGTAGACGGTGATCCACAGCCGGTCCGGCTCGAGACCGTAACCACCCTTGTCCTGGGGCGCGGTGAGCAGCTCCCAGGCGAGCTTGATGGCGCCCTCCTTGAAGTAGTCGCCGAAGGAGAAGTTGCCGCACATCTGGAAGAACGTGCCGTGCCGCGTGGTCTTGCCGACCTCTTCGATGTCGGGCGTGCGCACGCACTTCTGCACGCTGGTGGCGCGCGGGTAGGGCGGCTTGACCTCGCCCAGGAAGTAGGGCTTGAAGGGCACCATGCCGGCCGGGACGAGCAGCAGAGTCGGGTCGTCCGCGATGAGCGACGCCGAAGGGACGACGGTGTGCCCGCGCTCCTCGAAGAAGCTCAGCCAGCGACGGCGGATCTCAGCCGACTCCATCAGTGGTCCTCATTCCGGTTGTACGAGTACGCCGTGGTCTCGACGTACTTCGGGCTGTTGCGGTTCTCGATGGCGGCGTGCCGCCGGGGGCCGGGGAGTTCGGCTTCGACGGGGGCGTTCAGACCGAGGGCGTCGCCGAGTTCGGCCTCCCGCCGGTTCATGTTGTCGCGGACGTCGAGGGCGAATTCCACCGCGCGGTCCTTGAGCCGGTGGCCGGCCTCGATCGCCTTGTTCGCCGCTGTCACGGACAGGCTCTCGGGGGTCAGCTGCTTCAGCTTGCGGTTGACCTTGGTGGTGGCCCACACACCGGCGGCGACGCCTGTGGTGAACCAGAACGTACGGCGGAACATCGCTAGTCCTTCTTCCGCTTCGCCCGTCGCGCCGACGGGACGGTGCGGCCCACGATCACGGTACGTCGGGGGGCCTTGGCGGGCACGTCCTCCCGTCGGCCGGCGATCGCCCGGCGGACGCCGTAGCCGAAGGCCGCGACCTTCACCAGGGGGCCGCCGAAGGTCGACGCGACGGTCGTCGACAGTGCGGAGGCGTTGGAGGTGACCTCCTGGACGTCCGATGCGATCGCGTCGACCCGGTCGATCTGGGTCTGCGCGGAGCGCACCGCGGCGGAGGCGTCGGACAGCAGCGGGACGGCCTGGTCGGTCACGTCCGCCACCAGCTTGGTGGCCGCCTTGAGCGTCTGGGCCAGCCTCGCCAGCGCGACGGCGAGGAAGGAGACCAGGATCGCCCAGAAGACGGCCACCAGGATCCCGGCCACCTCTCCACCGGACACCGTTGCGCCACCCGCTCCCTGGAACGTGCCTGAACATCGAAAAGTCGGTTCCCCGAGCCTATCGCGCCCGGGCGGCCGCTCCGTACCGGATTGGGGCCGGACCCGAAGGGGGCGGCGGACGACGGGCTCGGGCGGAGCCGACGCGAAAGCCCGTCGTCCTTCCGCCGGGAGGGGCGGGAGGACGACGGGCTCGCGAGGTGGGGTGCTACGTCCGCCGGAAAGTGATCAGCGGGCGTAGTACTCGACGACGAGCTGCTCGTCGCAGATCACCGGGATCTCCTTGCGGTTCGGGTCGCGGTCCAGGCGGAACGCAAGAGCCTTGAGGTTCACCTGGAGGTAGCGCGGGGTCTCGCCGTCGGGGGCGAAGCCACCCTCGCGGGCGACCTGGAAGAGCGCCTTGTCACGGCTGCGCTCGCGGACCATCACGACGTCGTCGGGACGGACGCGGTACGACGGCTTGTCGACCTTGTGGCCGTTGACCTCGATGTGGCCGTGGACGACCATCTGGCGGGCCTGGTAGATGGTGCGGGCGATGCCCGAACGCAGGACCAGCGCGTCGAGACGGCGCTCGAGCTCGATGATCAGGGCCTCACCGGTCTTGCCCTGAACCTTGGAGGCACGCTCGTAGGCGCGGACGAGCTGGCGCTCGGACACGTCGTACTGCGCGCGCAGACGCTGCTTCTCCAGCAGACGGACCTTGTAGTCCGAGTTCTGCTTGCGGCCGCGACCGTGCTCACCCGGCGGGTAGGGGCGGGCCTCGAAGTACTTGACGGCCTTCGGGGTCAGCGCGATGCCGAGGGCACGCGACTTCTTGACCTTGGGGCGGGACTGGTTCGCCACTGTCTTTGTCTCTTTCCTGGTTTTCCGGCTTGTCAGAGTCGGGGGAGGTCGCATCCGCAGCCGGGGAATCCCGCCGGGTCCGCATGGGACCTGCCGGGCAGCCGCTCCCCTGGTCTGGGCACATACGTGCAGCACGCGAGTGGCCCACCTACCTCTCCCAGAGCTCTGGGCGGTGGTGGGCTGCCCGCGACACCGTTCGACGGTGCGCGACGCTCCTGGAGTCCATCCGCATGGACCGGACTCCGGCTGGGTGTCCCGCTCTGACTGCGCGGAACTCAGCACTTCGGCTCAGTCTACAGGCCCACTAGAACTGCCTGCGACCGAGGTGCTTGCGGGTCCACTCGACCGCGTCCGCGTACCGCGCCTCGGCGCCGTGCCGGGTCGGGGTGTAGTACTCGCGGTCCTTCAGCGCGTCCGGGGCGTACTGCTGGGCGGCGATGCCCTCCGGCAGGTCGTGCGGGTAGACGTACCCCTGGGCGTGGCCGAGCTTGGCCGCGCCCTTGTAGTGGCCGTCGCGCAGGTGCGCGGGCACGGGTCCGGCCAGTCCCTTACGAACGTCCTCCAGGGCCGCGCCTATCGCCGTGGTCGCCGCGTTCGACTTCGGGGCCAGGGCGAGGGCGATGGTGGCGTGGCTGAGGGTGAGCGCGGCCTCCGGGAAACCGATCATGGCGACGGCCTGGGCGGCGGCGACGGCGATCGGCAGCGCGTTCGGGTCGGCGAGGCCGATGTCCTCGCTGGCGGAGATCATCAGGCGGCGGGCGATGAAGCGGGGGTCCTCCCCGGCCTCGATCATCCGGGCCAGGTAGTGCAGGGCCGCGTCGACGTCCGAGCCCCGGATCGACTTGATGAGGGCGCTGGCCACGTCGTAGTGCTGGTCGCCGTCGCGGTCGTAGGTGACGGCGGCCCGGTCGACGGTCTCCTCCAGCGTCGTGAGGCCGATCACCGTCTCGCCCTTGTCCAGGGCGGCTCCGGCGGCGGCCTCCAGGGCGGTCAGGGCCCGCCGGGCGTCGCCGCCGGCGATCCGCAGCAGGTGGTTCTCGGTGTCCTCGGGGAGGGTGACGGCACCCTTGAGGCCGCGCTCGTCGGTCAGCGCGCGGCGGATCAGGCCGCGCACGTCGTCGTCCGTGAGCGGTTCGAGGGTGAGCAGGAGGGAGCGGGACAGCAGCGGGGAGATGACCGAGAAGTACGGGTTCTCGGTGGTCGCGGCGATCAGGGTCACCCAGCGGTTCTCGACGGCGGGGAGCAGGGAGTCCTGCTGGGCCTTGCTGAAGCGGTGGATCTCGTCCAGGAAGAGGACGGTCTCCTTGCCGAAGCCTCCGCTGGCGCGACGGGCGCCGTCGATGACCGCGCGGACCTCCTTCACACCCGCCGTGATCGCCGACAGCTCCACGAACCGCTTGTTGGTGGCCTTGGAGACGACGTACGCGAGCGTCGTCTTGCCGGTGCCGGGCGGGCCCCACAGGATCACCGAGGAGGGCCCGGCGGGGCCGCCGCCGCCCTCGCCGACCAGTCTGCGCAGTGGTGATCCGGGCTTGAGCAGGTGCTGCTGGCCCACCACCTCGTCGAGGGTGCGCGGGCGCATGCGGACCGCCAGGGGGCTGGTGCTCGGGTCCTTCTCCTGGCGTTCTTCTGCGGCGGCGGTGAACAGGTCGGGCTCCACGAGGAAACCCTAAGTCACGGCACCGACAACGCCCCCGGGCCGGGGCTCACGCCCAGAGCTGGCTGCCCCACCGGGTCAGGATCAGCATGGCGATGACACCGCAGTGCGTGACAGGCAGGACCCAGGTGAACTCGCCGAGGAAGTTCTTGATCGGGCGGGGGGCGGGCAGGAAGTCGTTGCGGACGTTGAACGAGGTCACGTACCAGAACATGGTGATCGTGGCGACCCAGGCCAGCGAGCACCACAGGCACAGTGCGTTGATCCGGTACAGCGACTGGAACTGCAGCCAGGTGACGAAGCAGACGCCGAAGAGCGTGCCGAAGTTGAACGTCAGCCAGTACCAGCGGGGGAAGCGGGCGCGGGCGAGCAGGCTCATACCGACGCAGATGACGATGCCGTAGCAGACCAGGCCGAGCATCGGGTTGGGGAAGCCGAAGACGGAGGCCTGCTTGCTCTCCATGACACTGCCGCAGGACACGATCGGGTTGATGCTGCAGCTGGGGGTGAACGTCTTACCGCTCACCTTGCCCTCGAGGATCTTGACCTTGTCGATCGTGATGACCCACGCGGCGAGCAGACCGGCCGCACCGGTGATCACCAGCAGCAGGGCGAACGCGCGACTGCCGCCCACTGTTCCGGACGACCGGGTGCTCGCCGGCTCGGTGGATCCGGTGGAGACGTCCTTGACCGTCGTCTTGCTCATCACGCCGCTTCCGATGCTCGAGAGGTGAACCTGCGGGGTTGGGCTCATTGTGCCGCACGCACGCGTGTGTCCACCGTTCGATGGACATAAGGAAGTACGCACGGTCGTCCCGGAACGCTCGGTTCCGGCCGAGGCTCGCCGTATGACCACACAAGCGAACGGGCTCGCGGTGGACGTACGGGGGCTGCGCAAGCAGTACGGGGACGTGACCGCGGTCGACGGAATCGATCTGGGAATCCGGCGCGGCGAGGTGTTCGGCCTGCTCGGGCCCAACGGCGCGGGCAAGACCACCACCGTGGAGATCCTCCAGGGCAACCGCGACCGGGACGGGGGCGAGGTGTCCGTGCTCGGGGTGGACCCGGCGGGGGGGCACGCGCGCGTGGCGCTCGAAAGTGGGAATCGTCTGGCAGGACGAATCGGCGCCCGCGGAGTTGACGGTCCGCGAGACGGTGCGGCACTTCGCGCGCTACTACCCGCGTCCGCGCGACCCGGAGCAGGTCATCGCGCTGGTGGGCCTCGAGGCGAAGGCGAGCAGCCGGATCAAGGCGCTCTCCGGCGGCCAGCGCCGCCGCCTCGACGTGGCCCTCGGTGTGATCGGCGACCCCGAGCTGCTGCTCCTGGACGAGCCGACGACCGGTTTCGACCCGGCGGCCCGGCGCCGGTTCTGGGAGCTGATCCGTCTGCTCGCGGACGAGGGCACCACGATCCTGCTCACCACGCACTACCTGGAGGAGGCGGAGGCTCTGGCGCACCGGCTGGCGGTCGTCGCCCGGGGCCGGATGGTCGCCGAGGGCACCCCGCGGGTTGGTGGCGGCGCTCGTGCCCTGGTACGTGGTGCTGGGGCGCGGGCTGCTCCGGGAGGATCCGCCCGATGAGCGCCGGGCCCTTGTGTACCTCGGCGGGGCGATGGCGCTGTTCCTGCCGTCGGCGATCCTGGCCGACGGGATGCGGCTGGTGTCGTTCGCGCTGATCCCGCAGTGTTTCAAACGCCGGAGGGATGACCTGTGGCGACCGCCGAAGGGGCTGACCTCTACGCCGCCGGCCGCCATGATTCAGGGCGTGCGGCGCTTGAGGACCGGGCCGCGAGGCGGACAGGCCTCAGGGGCGGCAGCCCCGGGGACGGGAGGGGCAGGGGCGGCGGGGGCGAGCCCACACGGGCTGCGCCCCCGGAGGGTCAGCCCAGGCGGGACTCCAGTTCCGCCACGATCTCGTTGACGGCGACCGCGACCTGGTCCCCGGTCTCCATGTCCTTCAGCTGGACCACGCCCTCCGCGAGGTCGCGCT
Source organism: Streptomyces sp. PTL18 (assembly GCF_059510295.1). Taxonomy (NCBI): domain Bacteria; kingdom Bacillati; phylum Actinomycetota; class Actinomycetes; order Kitasatosporales; family Streptomycetaceae; genus Streptomyces; species Streptomyces sp. PTL18. The sequence continues at coordinate 95,453 of NZ_JCAJZO010000005.1, forward strand.
CGCCGGCCACGATCGTGTAGCGGGCGCCGCTGCGGTTGGCGTTCTTCATCGCGCCCTTCAGTCCCTTGCCGCCGTAGGCGAAGTCCGCCGCGATACCCAGCTTGCGCAGCTCCGTGATCTTGGCGAAGAGAACGCGGCGGGCCTCCTCGCCCAGCGGGACCGCGAACACACTGGTGCTTGCCGGGAGTTGCAGCTCGATGCCCTCGGCCTCCAGTGCCAGCACCGTACGGTCGACGCCCAGCGCCCAGCCCACCGACGGCAGCGCGGGACCGCCGATCATCTCGGAGAGGCCGTCGTAGCGTCCGCCGCCGCCCACCGCGGACTGCGAGCCCAGCCCGTCGTGGACGAACTCGAACGTCGTACGCGTGTAGTAGTCCAGACCGCGCACCAGCTTGGCGTCGTCCTCGAAGGCCACGCCCGCCGCGGTGATCAGCTCGCGGACCTCCTCGTGGTACGCCTTGCACGCGTCGCACAGGTAGTCACGCAGAAGCGGCGCACCGTCCAGCTGCTTCTGGACCGACTCGCGCTTGTCGTCCAGCACCCGCAGCGGGTTGATCTCGATACGGCGGCGCGTGTCCTCGTCCAGGTCCAGGCCGCGCAGGAAGTCCTGGAGCGCGGAGCGGTACACCGGGCGGCACTCCTTGTCGCCCAGGCTGTTCAGGAGGATGCGGAAGTTCCGCAGGCCCAGCGAGCGGTATGCCTGGTCCGCCAGAATGATCAGTTCGGCGTCCAGCGCCGGGTCCTCCGCGCCGATCGCCTCCGCGCCCACCTGCGAGAAGTGGCGGTAGCGGCCCTTCTGCGGGCGCTCGTAGCGGTAGTACGAACCCGAGTACCAGAGCTTCACCGGCAGGTTGCCCGCCTTGTGCAGGTTGGCCTCGAGGGCGGCACGCAGTACGGACGCCGTGCCCTCGGGCCGCAGGGCCAGCTTGTCGCCGCCCTTCGTCTCGAAGGCGTACATCTCCTTCGTCACGATGTCCGTGGACTCGCCCACGCCGCGCGCGAACAGCTCCACGTTCTCGAAGCCCGGCGTCTCGATGTAGCCGTAGCCGGAGTTGCGCAGCGGCGCCGCGATCGCCTCGCGGACGGCCAGGTACGTGGCTGAGTCCGGCGGGATCAGGTCGTACGTGCCCTTGGGGGCCTTGAAGGTGCTCACGGAAGGTCTCTCGTCACATTCCTCGTCGGGGAGCCTCCTGGGCTCCCTGGCCGGCGGCCACCTGCCGCAGATACGGGTTGGTGGCGCGCTCGCGGCCGATGGTCGTCTGGGGGCCGTGGCCGGACAGCACCACGGTCGAGTCGTCGAGCGGCAGGCACACGCGGGCCAGCGAATCGAGCATCTCGGCCATGTCACCGCCGGGCAGGTCGGTGCGTCCGATGGAGCCGGCGAACAGCAGGTCGCCCGAGAAGAGGATCGGCGGGACGTCCGCCGCCTCGGGCACGCCGAAGGTCACCGACCCCTTGGTATGGCCGGGCGCGTGCGCGACGGACAGCTCGAGCCCCGCCAGTTCGAGCTTCGCTCCGTCGGTCAGTTCCCTGACGTCGTCCGGCTCCCCCACGGTCAGCTCGCCCATCAGCGGCATCCCGACGGAACGCCCGAGCGCCTTCTCCGGATCGCTCATCATGTACCGGTCGTCGGGGTGGATCCACGCCGGCACGTCGTGCGCCCCGCACACCGGGACGACCGAGGCCACGTGGTCGATGTGACCGTGGGTGAGGACGACCGCGACGGGCCTCAGCCGATGCTTCCTCAGCGCGTCCTCGACTCCCTGAGCGGCCTGGTGGCCGGGGTCGATGATCACGCACTCCTCACCCGCGGCGGGGGCGACCAGGTAACAGTTGGTCCCCCAGGCCCCGGCGGGGAACCCGGCAATCAGCACGATCGTCCTTCGTTGTGTCGTTCGGGCGTCACTGGCTGTGGGTCAGAGCCTACCGGCGCTGCCGATTCCTCAGCGAACCCATATACGGTACGGGGCACACGCATGCGGTCGGCACACCGGACGCACGCGTACCGGTCGGCGGACGAGAGGCATGAGGAGAAAACCCCGTGGTCAGCCAGGAACAGCGGCGGCGACAGCTCGCCCGGGAGAAGTTCTTGCGGCAGCAGCAGCGGCGTACGGAGGCGCGGCGCAAGGCACGGATGCGCAATTCCGTGATCGCATCGGCCCTCGGCGTGTTGCTGGTGGGCAGCGTGGTGTCGTACACGGCCGGGGTCTTCAAGAACGACGGCAAGAAGGCCAACGCGGGCGCCGAGGTGTCCCCGAGCGCCACCCCGCCCGGCAAGGCGCCGGACCCCTGCGCGAAGCCCGCCCCGGGCAAGGTCAAGTCGCTGAGCTGGAAGAAGGAGCCGGCGATGACCATCGACACGTCGGCGAAGTACACGATGAAGCTGGCGACGACGTGCGGTGACATCGACATCGCACTGAAGACGGCGGCGGCCCCGCACACCGTCAACTCGTTCAACTTCCTCGCGGGGCAGGGCTTCTTCGACCACACCAAGTGCCACCGGCTCACCACCAACGGCATCTACGTGCTGCAGTGCGGCGACCCCCAGGGCACCGGGACGGGCGGCCCCGGCTACACGATCCCGGACGAGAACCTGAAGGACAAGAGCCTGAAGGGCAACGTGTATCCGGCGGGCACCGTGGCCATGGCCAACCAGTACAACGCCTCGACCAACCAGGGCCGCAACTCCGGCGGCAGCCAGTTCTTCCTCGTCTACCAGGACAGCCAGTTGCCGCCCAACTACACACCGTTCGGCACCATCGACGCCGCCGGCATCAAGGTGCTGAAGAAAATCGCAGCCGCCGGCGAGAGCACGGGTCAGGGCGACGGGGCACCGAACGCGACCGTCGTGATCAACAAGGCGACGGTGACGAAATCCTGAACGTCAACAGCGGAATTTCGGTCGCGCGGGATGCGGACAGCCGCCCCGCCGGTCGCCTATGTTGGCCGTGACGAAACTGTGGACGATGCCCGGGGGCGCTGAGGCTCCCCGCAGGCATCATGTGGAGGAGGCGCTGTGAGCAGCGACCCATGGGGCCGCGTCGACGAGACGGGGACCGTGTACGTGCGGACGGCCGATGGCGAGCAGGTCGTCGGTTCCTGGCAGGCCGGCTCCCCGGAGGAGGCGCTGGCCTACTTCGAGCGCAAGTACGAGGGCCTGGTGGTCGAGATCGGCCTCCTCGAGAAGCGAGTGAAGACCACCGACCTGTCGGCGAAGGACGCCATGGCCGCCATCGACCACCTGCGCGAGCAGGTGGACGCCCATCACGCGGTCGGCGACCTGGCCGCGCTGCGCGTCCGCCTGGACAAGCTCGTGGAGATCGTCGAGGCGCGGCGTGAGGAGCGCAAGGCGCAGCGGGCCCGGCAGTCCGACGAGGCCCGGCACGCCAAGGAGGCGCTGGTCGCGGAGGCGGAGCAGCTGGCGCAGTCCGACCAGTGGCGGGCGGCCGGTGAGCGGCTGCGGGCGCTGGTGGACACCTGGAAGGGGCTGCCGCGGCTGGACCGGAAGTCGGACGACGAGCTGTGGCACCGCTTCTCGCACGCCCGGTCGGCGTTCTCCAAGCGCCGCAAGGCGCACTTCGCCCAGCTGGACGCGCAGCGCGAGGAGGCCCGCAAGACCAAGGAGAGGCTGGTCGCCGAGGCCGAGGCGCTGTCGGGTTCGACGGACTGGGGGCCGACGGCGGCCCGCTACCGGGAGCTGATGGCCGAGTGGAAGGCCGCGGGCCGTGCGCAGCGGGAGCACGAGGACGACCTGTGGAACCGGTTCCGCGGTGCCCAGGACGTGTTCTTCGCCGCACGCAGCTCGGTCTTCGCGGAGCGGGACGCCGAGCAGGCCGAGAACCTCAAGCTGAAGGAGGAGCTGGCCGAGGAGGCGGAGAAGCTGCTGCCGATCACGGACCTGAAGGCCGCGCGGGCCGCCTTCCGCTCGATCAACGAACGCTGGGAGGCCATCGGGCATGTGCCGCGGGACGCCCGGGGGCGGGTCGAGGGCCGGATGCACGCCGTCGACCGGGCCATCCAGGAGGCCGAGGAGGCCGAGTGGCGGCGCACGAACCCCGAGGCGCGGGCCCGTGCGGCGGGTCTGACCGGTCAGCTGCAGGCGGCCGTGGACAAGCTGCGGGCGCAGATCGAGCAGGCCCGGACGGCGGGGAACACCGCGAAGGCCGAGAAGCTGGAGAGGGAGCTGGAGGGTCGCCAGGCGCTCCTGGACCAGGCTCTGAAGGGCCTGCAGGAGTTCGGCGGCTGACAGGCCGGCACAACCGGCGGAAAAGCCGAAACGGGCTCTCGTACACCGGTACGGGAGCCCGTTTCGTGCGCTGTGGCGTCCGGCTACGGCCGACGCGCCGAGGTGACGCGGTAGACGTCGTAGACGCCCTCCACACCCCGTACCGCCTTCAGGACATGGCCCAGGTGCTTCGGGTCGCCCATCTCGAAGGTGAAGCGGGAGGTCGCGACGCGGTCGCGGGACGTCTGGACGGCCGCCGAGAGGATGTTGACGTGCTGGTCCGACAGGACCCGGGTGACGTCCGAGAGCAGCCGCGAGCGGTCCAGCGCCTCCACCTGGATGGCGACCAGGAATACGGACGACTGGGTGGGTGCCCACTCCACGTCGAGGATGCGCTCCGGCTCGCGCGACAGTGACTCCACGTTGACGCAGTCACTGCGGTGAACCGATACGCCATTACCACGGGTGACGAAGCCGATGATCGGGTCGCCGGGAACGGGCGTACAGCAGCGGGCCAGTTTGACCCAGACGTCCTCGACGCCCTTGACGACCACACCCGGATCGGTGCTCGCGCGCCGCTTGCGGCCACGGCCCCGCGACGGCGGAACGGCCTCGTCGATCTCCTCGGTGGCCGCCTCCTCGCCACCGAGCGCCTGCACCAGCTTCTGCACGACGTTCTGGGCCGCGACATGGCCCTCGCCGATCGCCGCGTACAGGGACGAGATGTCCGGGTAGCGCATCTCATGGGCGAGGGTGACCAGCGAGTCGCCGGTCAGGATGCGCTGGATCGGCAGGTTCTGCTTGCGCATCGCCCGCGCGATCGCGTCCTTGCCCTGCTCGATCGCCTCGTCGCGCCGCTCCTTGGAGAACCACGCCCGGATCTTGTTGCGGGCACGCGGCGACTTCACGAAGCCGAGCCAGTCGCGGGAGGGTCCCGCGCCGGGCGCCTTGGAGGTGAAGACCTCCACCAGGTCGCCGTTGTCCAGGGTGGATTCCAGCGGGACGAGGCGCCCGTTGACCCGGGCTCCTATCGTCCGGTGGCCGACCTCCGTGTGGACCGCGTAGGCGAAGTCGACCGGGGTGGCACCGGCCGGCAGCGCTATCACATCGCCCTTCGGGGTGAAGACGAAGACCTCGTTGCGGGACAGGTCGAAGCGCAGCGACTCCAGGAACTCGCTCGGGTCCTCGGTCTCCTTCTGCCAGTCCAGCAACTGCCGCAGCCACGCCATGTCGTTGATGGCGTCCTTGTCCTTGGCGCTCGAACGCGGCGTGTCGGTACGGACCTTGGAGGCGCCGGCGACGGCCTCCTGCTTGTACTTCCAGTGCGCGGCGATGCCGTACTCGGCGCGGCGGTGCATGTCGAACGTGCGGATCTGCAGTTCGACCGGCTTGCCGTTGGGGCCGATCACCGTGGTGTGCAGCGACTGGTACATGTTGAACTTGGGCATCGCGATGTAGTCCTTGAACCGCCCCGGAACCGGGTTCCAGCGGGCGTGGACCGTGCCCAGTGCCGCATAGCAGTCGCGGACGGTGTCGACGAGGACGCGGATGCCCACCAGGTCGTAGATCTCCGCGAAGTCACGGCCGCGGACGATCATCTTCTGGTAGACGCTGTAGTAGTGCTTGGGGCGGCCGGTCACGGTCGCCTTGATGCGGGCGGCGCGCAGGTCGGCCTGGACCTCGTCGGTGACGATCGCCAGGTACTCGTCGCGCTTGGGGGCACGCTCGGCGACCAGGCGGACGATCTCGTCGTACATCTTGGGGTAGAGGATCGCGAACGCGAGGTCCTCCAGCTCCCACTTGATGGTGTTCATGCCCAGTCGGTGGGCGAGCGGCGCGTAGATCTCCAGGGTCTCCCGCGCCTTCTTCTCCTGCTTCTCGCGCTTGAGGTAGCGCATGGTGCGCATGTTGTGCAGGCGGTCGGCGAGCTTGATGACCAGGACGCGCGGGTCCTTGGCCATGGCGACGACCATCTTGCGCACGGTCTCGGCCTGTGCGGCCTCGCCGAACTTGACCTTGTCCAGCTTGGTGACGCCGTCGACGAGCAGGGCGACGGTGTCGCCGAAGTCGCGGCGCAGCTGGTCCAGGCCGTACTCGGTGTCCTCGACCGTGTCGTGCAGCAGGCCCGCCATCAGGGTGGCCGGGTCCATGCCGAGTTCGGCGAGGATGGTGGTGACCGCGAGCGGATGCGTGATGTACGGGTCGCCGCTCTTGCGCTTCTGGCCGCGGTGCCAGCGCTCGGCGACCTGGTAGGCGCGCTCGATCTGGCGCAGTGTCGAGTTCTCGATCTTCGGATCGTTGCTGCGCACTATCCGCAGCAGCGGCTCCAGGACCGGGTTGTACGGGTTGGCGCGCTGCACACCGAGCCGGGCGAGCCGGGCCCGGACGCGGTTGGAGGAGCCGGTGCGGACGGGCGGGGGCGGCGTCGGGCGGACGGCCGGGGTGCGCTCGGAAGGGGCCGGCTTGGGACGCGGCTGCTCGGCCGCCTGGTCGGCGGGCGCGGACTGGGCGTGCTCCACCGTCCCGTGCGGGGCGTTCTTCGCGCTGCGCGCGGGGGTGGCCTCCGCCTTCGACGCGGGGTCGGGCTTGGCGGCGGTCAGTGGCTGGACCTCGTCTGGCAAGAGGGCTCCTCGTGCGCGATCCGGGTCCCCCGGTCAGGCTCCGGAGCACCCATGGTAGCGATCCCGGGCTCCGGGCTCGCCCCCAGGCCGCGAGACGGCCTGCTGTCGGATCAACGCACGAGGCGGGCCCGGGATTCCTCCGGGGCCCGCCTCACCGTGTGCTGCCGCCGGACCGGGGCCTCCACCCCGGGAGTGCGGCGCGGAACTCAGACCTGGAGCAGTGCCTCCAGCGGGGCCCCGGCCAGGGCCGGCTCCAGGCGGGCGCGGCCGCCGAGGAAGCCCAGTTCCATGAGGACGGAGACACCCGCGACCTCGGCACCCGCCCGGCGGATGAGCCGGAGGGACGCCTCGGCGGTGCCGCCGGTGGCGAGGACGTCGTCGACGACCATCACGCGGTCGGACGCCGACAGGTCCTCGGCGTGCACCTCGATCTCCGCCGAGCCGTACTCCAGGTCGTAGGCCTGCCGCAGGGTGGCTCCGGGCAGCTTGCCCGCCTTGCGCACGGGGACGAAGCCGACGCCCGCACGGACGGCGACCGGGGCGCCGAGGATGAACCCGCGCGCCTCCAGGCCGACGATCTTCGTCGCGCCGTGCCGCACGGTCAGCTCCGCCAGCGCGTCGGTGAGCGCGGTGAAGGCCGCGGGGTCCGCGAGCAGCGGGGTGATGTCCTTGAACATCACCCCCGGCTCCGGATGGTCGGGCACGTCCCGGATACGGCTGAGCAGGAGTGTCTGTATGCCGGTCGTCTCGGTCATCGGCGCTTCCCGGAGGGCCGGCCGCGACCGCGGTTGCGGGACGCGGGCTGGCTGCGCTGGCCGACGACCGCCGGGGCGGCGTCCTGCGGCTCTTCGGTGTGGGAGTCGTCCTCGGCCGTCGCTCGGGCGGGCTCCGCCTCGGCGGCCTGCGCGCGCTTGGCGAGGACGCGGCGCTTGAGGGCCTTCATCTGCGGCTCGCGCTCCTTGAGGTCGGCGACGAGCGGCGTGGCGATGAAGATCGAGGAGTAGGCACCGGCCGCGAGGCCGACGAACAGCGACAGCGAGATGTCGTTGAGCGTGCCCGCGCCGAGGAAGCCGCCGCCGATGAACAGCAGACCCGCCACCGGCAGCAGCGCCACCACCGTGGTGTTGATGGAACGCACCAGGGTGCTGTTGATCGAGCTGTTGGCGACGTCGCTGAAGGTCCAGCGGGTCTGCTTGGTGATGTCCTTCGTCTGCTCCTTGAGGCTGTCGAAGACGACGACCGTGTCGTAGAGCGAGTAACCGAGGATCGTCAGCAGACCGATCACCGTGCCGGACGTGACCTCGAAGCCGACGAGCGCGTAGATGCCGGTGGTGATGGTGATGTCGTGGATCAGTGCGACGAACGCGGCCAGGGCCATGCGCCACTCGAAGGCGATCGCCAGGTAGATCACGACCAGCACCATGAAGATCGCCAGGCCCTCCCAGGCCTTGCCGGCGATCTGCTCACCCCAGCTGGGGCCGACCAGGTCGGCGTTGATCTGCTCCGTGGGGACGCTCAGGTCCTTGGCCAGGGTGTCCTTGATCTGGTCGGACTTGCCGGTGTCGATGCCGGCGACCTGGATGCGCAGGCCGCCCGTGCCGAGCTTCTGCACCACGGCGGGATGACCGGAGGCGTCGTGGGCGTAGGTCTCGGCCTGGGCCACCGAGACACTCGTCTTCGGGGTGGTGAAGACCGCTCCGCCCTGGAACTCGATGCCCATGTTCAGGCCGCGCACCGCCAGGCCGACGATGGCCGTGATGGTGATCAGGATCGAGATGCCGTACCAGATCTTGCGGTTGCCGACGAAGTCGTAACCGACCTCGCCTCGGTGGAGCCGGGCGCCGAGGTTGCCGAGCTTCGACATCTCTCACGCCTCCTTCGGGTCGACGGGGGCGGAGGGACGACGGGTGCGCCGCAGGGGCGGCTTGGCGCCGAGGCGCTTGGGGTCGAGGCCGGACCAGCTGTGGCCGTTCGCGAAGAACGGCCGGCGCGCCAGGATCGTCAGCAGCGGCTTGGTGAACAGGAAGACCACCACGACGTCGAGCAGGGTCGTCAGGCCGAGCGTGAACGCGAAGCCCTGGACCTTGCCGACGGTGACGATGAAGAGCACCGCGGCGGCGAGGAAGGACACGAAGTCGGACACCAGGATGGTGCGCCGGGCGCGCGGCCAGCCGCGTTCGACGGCGGGGCGCAGGGAGCGGCCCTCGCGGATCTCGTCCCGGACGCGTTCGAAGTACACGATGAACGAGTCCGCGGTGATGCCGATCGCGACGATGGCGCCGCACACGGCGGGCAGGTTCAGCGCGAAGCCGATGGTCGGGCCGAGCAGCGACATGATCACGTAGGTGAGGACCGCGGACACCGCGAGGGACGCGACGGCGATGGCCGCGAGGCCGCGGTAGTAGACGACCAGGTAGATCACGACCAGGGCCAGGCCGATGGCGCCGGCGATCAGACCGGCGTGCAGCTGCTCACCGCCGAGCGCGGCGGTCACCGTGGTGACGCTCGACTCCTTGAAGGACAGCGGGAGCGCACCGTAGGACAGCATGTTGGACAGGCTCTGGGCGTCCTGCTGGGTGAAGCTGCCGGAGATCTCCGCGTTGCCGCCGGTGATGGCGGTCTGGACGTACGGGTGGGAGACGACCTCGTCGTCCAGGACGATCGCGAACTCGTTCTGCGGGGTCGTCTTCTGCGAGAGCTGGCCGGTGATGTCGGCGAACTTCTTCGCGCCGCTGGAGTTGAAGGTCATCTGGACCTGCCAGCCGGCGGCACCCTGCGTGTCGTAGACGGCCTGGGCCTTCTTGACCTCCGTGCCGTCGACCGCGACCGGGCCGAGCAGGAACTTGTTCCACACCTTGCCGTCCTTGCCGCAGGCGACGGTGGGCTCGCCCTTCTGGGCGCCCTTGCCGGCCGTGGCGCGCTGGTCGGGCTTGGAGCAGTCGAGGGTGGCGTACTGGGCCTGGAGCTTCGCCGCGCCACCGGAGGCGGAGCCGGCGCTCGCGGACGGCGAGGCGCTCGCGGAGGGCTTGGCGCTCGCGGAGGGCTTGGCGCTCGCGGAGGGCTTGGCGGAGGCGCTCACGGACGGGGTGGACGTCGCCTTCAGCGCGTCGGTGACGGGGCGGCCCTGCGATGTGGTGGAGGACGTCGGGCTCGTGGAGCCGGACGTGACCTTGCTCTTGCTCACCGGGCTCGACGGGCTGGGCGAGGCACTGCCGCCCGCGCTGGAGCCGGGGCTCGGGCTCGCCGAGGCGGCGGGGCCGGAGGCCTCACGCTGCAGGACCGGACGGAAGTACAGCTTGGCGGTGGTGCCGACCTGTTCCCGGGCCTCCTTGGAGTTCGTGCCCCGGGGAATGTTGACGATGATGTTGCGGTCGCCCTGGGTCTGGACCTCCGCCTCGGACACGCCCAGACCGTTGACCCGTCGGTTCATGATCTCGACCGCGGTGTCCATGTTGGTCTTGTTGATCGTGTTGGGCTGACCGGGCTCGTTGATCGCCGTCAGCGTGATGCTGGTGCCGCCGGCGAGGTCGATGCCGAGACGCGGAGTGGTGTGCCCGGAGGCGAACATTCCCCCGGTGAGCGCCGCGATGGCGATCAGGATGAGGGCCAGCGAGCGCCCTGGCCTGTTCTGGGCGCTCGCGCTTCGGCCCTTCTTCGGTGCTGCCACCTTCTCGTACTCCCTCTCGAGCCGCCGCGCGCGAGGTCAGCGCACGGGCGGCCATGCCATTGTGTCGGGATTCCGCGAGAAAACCGCACAGCCCGGGCCCGGACGCGCCGATCGCGCGCCCTGGCCCGGGGTGCGGTCACTTCGCGTCGGACTCGCCGTCGGTCTTCGTCGGCTCTGCTTCGTCGGCCTTCGCGTCGGTCGCGGCGTCCGCGTCCTTCTTGCCGAGGTCGACCTTGTCGTCGGCAGGGCCCGAAGAGGCCTCGGCGGCGGGCTCGTCGGTCTCGTCGGTCTCGGTGAGGGAGGAGGCGTCGTCCGGCACGACGGCGCCGTCGGCCTTCAGGTCGTGCTCGATGCCGTGGACGATGCGGTTGTACTCGTCGTCGCTCAGGACGGAGCCGATCGCGTTCTTCGCGAAGAGCAGCTCCACGCCAGGGCCCGCGTCAAGGAGGACGGTGTCGTCGTTGACCTCCTTGACCGTCGCGTACATCCCCCCAATGGTGCGGACGCCGCTGCCGGGCTGCAGCTGATTGCGCATGTCCGCTGCCTGCTGCTGCTTGCGCTTGGCCGAGCGGGTCATCAGGAACATGGCCCCGATGAGCACGATGAACGGGAGGAGGGTCACGATATTCACGGGACGGAGTTTCCTTCGCACGACCGCTGGAACGGCGGCCTGGTGGATGGGGGTGTGATGGGGCGCCGCCCACTGAGGCGGCATCGGCGGAGTCTAAGCGAGTCCGCACGCAAGGAACAACGCTCAGCATGGCACCCGGGTTCCTGCCGGTGCGAGTCCCGCGCCGTCACGCCCTGAACAGGTCCTGTTGTCCGTTTCCGCCGGTCGCTCCGCGTGGTGCGGTCAGCCCGAGGTGCGCCCAGGCGGCCGGTGTCGCCACCCGTCCGCGGGGGGTGCGGGCGAGCAGTCCTTCCCTGACCAGGAAGGGCTCGGCGACCTCCTCCACCGTCTCCCGCTCCTCCCCCACGGCGACGGCGAGCGTGGACAGGCCGACGGGGCCGCCGCCGAACAGTTTGAGCAGGGCCTCGAGGACGGCGCGGTCGAGGCGGTCGAGGCCGCGCGCGTCGACCTCGTAGACGGCGAGGGCCGCCGCCGCGATCTCACGGGTGATGGCTCCGTCGGCCTTGACCTGGGCATAGTCCCGAACCCGGCGCAGCAACCGGTTGGCGATACGGGGGGTGCCGCGGGAGCGGCCGGCGATCTCCGCGGCGCCCTCGGGGTCGATCTCCACATCGAGCAGGCCCGCCGAGCGGTGGATGACGCGCTCCAGCTCGGCCGGCTCGTAGAACTCCATGTGTGCGGTGAAGCCGAAGCGGTCGCGCAGCGGAGGCGGCAGCAGGCCTGCGCGCGTGGTCGCGCCGACCAGCGTGAACGGCGGCAGCTCCAGCGGGATGGCGGTGGCCCCGGGGCCCTTGCCGACGATCACGTCGACGCGGAAGTCCTCCATCGCCATGTAGAGCATCTCCTCGGCGGGCCTCGACATGCGGTGGATCTCGTCGAGGAAGAGGACCTCGCCCTCCTGCAGGGAGGAGAGGATCGCGGCGAGGTCGCCGGCGTGCTGGATGGCGGGGCCGCTGGTGATGCGGATGGGGGCACCCATCTCGGCCGCGATGATCATCGACAGGGTCGTCTTGCCGAGTCCGGGGGCGCCGGACAGGAGCACGTGGTCGGCGGTGGCGCCCCGCGCGCGTGCGGCGCGCAGCACCAGGTCGAGCTGCTCGCGGACCTTCTCCTGGCCGATGAACTCGTCCAGGTCCTTGGGGCGCAGGGCGGCCTCGACGGCCTGGTCCTCACCGTCGGCGACAGAGCCCACCAGCCGCTCGGGAGCGGGGGTGTCGGTCGTGTCGTCCCAGTTCACTTGACGTCTCCTGGCTGGCTCAGCGGGCTCGGTTCAGGGTCTGCAGGGCCGCCTTGAGGAGGGCACCGACCTGGGGCGTGCCTCCTGCGGCCTCGGCCTGCGGGGCGACCGCGGCGACCGCCTCCTCGGCCTCCCGGTTCGCGTACCCGAGGCCGACCAGGGCGGCGTGCAGCTGGTCGCGCCAGCCGGAGGCGGCCGCTGCGGCGGCCGCGGGCGCACCGACCGGCTCGCCCAGGCGGTCCTTCAGCTCCAGGAGCAGCTTCTGGGCACCCTTCTTGCCGATCCCGGGGACGGCGGTGAGCGCCTTCTCGTCCCCCGTCGCCACGGCGCGGCGCAGGGCGTCCGGCGAGTGCACCGCCAGCATCGACTGCGCCAGGCGCGGGCCGACGCCGCTCGCGGTCTGCAGCAGCTCGAAGGCCTGGCGCTCGTCGTCGTCCGCGAAGCCGTACAGGGTCAGTGAGTCCTCCCGGACGACCAGGGAGGTCGCGAGCTTCGCCTGCCGGCCGACCCGGAGTGCGGAGAGTGTGTTCGGCGTGCACTGGACGGCGATGCCCATGCCGCCCACCTCGACCACCGCGGAGTCCGGGGCGAGGGCGGCGACCGGGCCGCTGACGAAGGCGATCATGCGGTACGGCCTTTCGTGACGTGCTTCGAGGCGTGCAGGGCGACGGCCTGCTGGAGTCGGTTCTGCGCGGGCGCGCGCCAGATGTGGCAGATGGCGAGGGCGAGGGCGTCGGCGGCGTCGGCGGGCTTGGGCGGGGCGTCCAGCCGCAGCAGCCGGGTGACCATCGCGCCGACCTGGGCCTTGTCGGCGCGCCCGGTGCCGGTGACGGCCGCTTTGACCTCGCTGGGGGTGTGCAGGGCGACGGGGATGCCGCGGCGGGCCGCGCACAGCATGGCGACGGCACTGGCCTGGGCGGTGCCCATCACCGTCCGCACGTTGTGCTGACTGAAGACGCGCTCGACGGCGACGAACTCGGGCCGGTGCTCGTCCAGCCACTGTTCGATGCCCTGCTCGACGGCGACGAGCCGGTGGCCGAGGCCGGCGTCCACGGGCGTCCGCACGACGCCGACGCCGAGCATGGTCAGCGTGCGCCCGGGCACGCCCTCCACCACTCCGACACCGCATCGCGTCAGCCCCGGGTCCACCCCCAGCACGCGCACGCGGCCCTCCCTTCGCTCTCCCCCAGCAACCGCTGGGCGGTACCCCCAGTTCGTGCAGGCTATCGGGTGCCACCGACAACAACCGGCAAAGCGACGGGCCGACGGGAGTGTCCCCGTCGGCCCGTCGAGCCCAGCGGCAGCGTTACGCGTCGACCTTCTCCATGATCTCGTCGCTGACGTCGAAGTTCGCGAAGACGTTCTGCACGTCGTCGCTGTCCTCGAGCGCGTCGATCAGCTTGAAGATCTTCTTGGCGCCCTCCTCGTCCAGCTGGACCTGCATGGTCGGGACGAAGTCGGCCTCGGCGGAGTCGTAGTCGATCCCGGCCTCCTGGAGGGCGGTGCGGACCGCCACCAGGTCGGTCGCCTCGCTGATGACCTCGAAGTTCTCGCCGAGGTCGTTGACCTCCTCGGCACCCGCGTCGAGCACGGCCCCCAGGACGTCGTCCTCGCTCAGCTCGCCCTTGGGGACGATCACGACGCCCTTGCGGTTGAACAGGTACGCGACGGAGCCGGGGTCGGCCATGGAGCCGCCGTTGCGGGTCATGGCCACGCGGACGTCGGAGGCGGCGCGGTTGCGGTTGTCGGTGAGGCACTCGATGAGCACCGCGACACCGTTCGGACCATAGCCCTCGTACATGATCGTCTCGTAGTCGGCGCCGCCGGCCTCCAGGCCCGCGCCGCGCTTTACGGCGGAGTCGATGTTCTTGTTCGGGACCGACTGCTTCTTCGCCTTCTGGATGGCGTCGTAGAGAGTCGGGTTGCCGTCAGGGTCGGCGCCGCCCGTCCGGGCCGCGACCTCGATGTTCTTGATCAGCTTCGCGAAGAGCTTGCCGCGCTTGGCGTCGATCACGGCCTTCTTGTGCTTCGTCGTGGCCCATTTAGAGTGGCCGGACATCTGCCTGTCTCCTTCGCGTAACCCATCTCTGCAACGAACTCCCCCAGACCTTAACGGCTGGAGGGACCCCTGGAGATCCTACAAGGAGTCCGGTGCCCGGTCGGCGCGCACCATGTCGACGAACAGGGCGTGCACACGATGGTCGCCGGTCAGCTCCGGGTGGAAGGACGTGGCGAGAGCGCTGCCCTGGCGTACGGCGACGATGTGGCCGTCGTGCTCGGCGAGCACCTCGGCACCGGCCCCGACCGACTCGACCCAGGGGGCGCGGATGAAGACGCCCTCCACGGGATCGCCCTCGATGCCCCTGACGTCGACGGCCGCCTCGAAGGACTCGTTCTGCCGTCCGAAGGCGTTGCGGCGCACGATCATGTCGATGCCGCCGACGGTCTCCTGGCCGGAGCGCGGGTCGAGGATCTTGTCGGCGAGCATGATCATGCCCGCGCAGGTGCCGTATACGGGCATGCCGCCGCGCACGCGCGCGCGGAGGGGTTCCATCACGCCGAAGAGGACGGCCAGCTTGGAGATGGTGGTGGACTCGCCGCCGGGGAGGACGAGGCCGTCGACCTCGGCGAGCTCTTCGGGGCGCCGCACCGGCCTGGCCACGGCGTCGGCCGCGGCCAGGGCGATGAGATGCTCCCGTACGTCGCCCTGGAGGGCCAGGACGCCTATGACGGGTGCGTCAGTCATGTGTTCGTGCAGTCCTCGTGCTGTCTCTGCGGTGACTCACCAGCCGCGGGTGGCGTAGCGCTCGGACTCGGGGAGGGTGTCGCAGTTGATGCCGACCATGGCCTCGCCGAGGTTCCGGGACGCCTCCGCGATGATCTTGGGGTCGTCGTAGAAGGTGGTGGCCTTCACGATGGCGGCGGCACGCTTGGCCGGGTCGCCGGACTTGAAGATGCCGGAGCCGACGAAGACGCCCTCGGCGCCGAGCTGGCGCATCAGCGCGGCGTCGGCGGGGGTGGCGACACCGCCGGCGGAGAACAGCACGACCGGGAGCTTGCCCAGCTCGGCGACCTCCTTGACCAGCTCGTAGGGGGCGCGCAGCTCCTTGGCGGCGGCGTAGAGCTCGTGGTTGTCCAGGCCGCGCAGACGGGCGATGTCGCCCTTGATCTGGCGCAGGTGGCGGACGGCCTCGACGACGTTGCCGGTACCGGCCTCGCCCTTGGAGCGGATCATCGCAGCGCCCTCGGCGATGCGGCGCAGCGCCTCACCGAGGTTGGTGGCGCCACAGACGAACGGCGTGGTGAACGCCCACTTGTCGGAGTGGTTGACCTCGTCGGCCGGGGTGAGGACCTCGGACTCGTCGATGTAGTCGACGCCGAGGGACTGCAGGACCTGGGCCTCGACGAAGTGGCCGATCCTGGACTTCGCCATGACCGGGATGGAGACGGCGTCGATGATGCCCTCGATCATGTCCGGGTCGGACATGCGGGCCACACCGCCGTCCTTGCGGATGTCGGCCGGGACCCGCTCCAGGGCCATGACGGCGACGGCGCCCGCGTCCTCGGCGATCTTCGCCTGCTCCGGCGTGACGACGTCCATGATCACGCCGCCCTTGAGCTGCTCGGCCATGCCGCGCTTGACGCGGGCGGTGCCGGTCTCGGGGGTCTGGGGGGTGGAGAGCTCGCTGGACACGGGTTTCGACCTCACTGGGGAAAAGACGGATTTCTGCTGGACCGAGGAAACGGGACGGGTGCAGGCCACCGCAAGGGCCAATGGAGAGCCGGTGGATCGTTCTGCGTCGCGGCGGGGAACGACACCGTCTCCGGCCGTCCGTGTCCTCAGGCCGCCGAACGGTCCGTCAGCGCCGCCGGGGGCTCGTCGTCCATTTCGAACGCCAGGGGAGACGGGGCGTGCCCGGCGAGGCGGAACCAGCGCACCTTGCGGTGCCGCCGCAACGCCCGCGCGGCGCGTACGGCGTCGTTGTGGAAGCGGCGGGCCATCGGCACCCGGCGCACCGCCTCGGTCAGCTCCTGTGCCGCCGCCTCCCCGCCCGGTGCCTGGCGCACCGCGTCGACCTGCTGCGCCTCCGCGAAGACGGCCCGCAGCGCCTGGCTCAGCTCGCTCTCGGCGACCTCCCGCTGCTCCTCCTCGGCCTGCCGGGCCTCGTGCGCGGCCTCGTACAGGACGATCGACGCGGCCGGGTCGAGTACCCCCGAGGTGGCCAGCTCCTGCGTGACCGAGGCGCGTCGCAGCAGCTGGGCGTCGAGCGCGGCGCGCGCCGCGTCGATCCGGGAGTGCAGCCGGTCGAGCCGTCCCGCGGTCCAGCTCAGATAGAGGCCGATCGCGAGGAGGGCGACGAGGATCCAGATGAGGGTTGCGGTCACGGGCGGCAAGGCTACCGGGGCGCTCGACCGGGTCCGCCGGGGTGCTGCGCGGTGCTTGTCTCCGCCGTGGTCGCCGGTCGCGTGGCCGTCGCTGGGGCTGCCGCCCCCGGACCCCCGCTTCGGCCTGAACGGCCTCGTCCTCGATCGCCGGACAGGCGTGTTTCAGTCCCGCGCCAGCCCCAGCCGGGCCCGCAGCCCCGTGGCCCGGTCATCGGCCGCCACCGCCGCCGCGCCCGCCGTGACCGTTTCGTAGACGGACAGGATGTCCGCGCCGACCGTCGACCAGTCGAAGCGCCGTACGTGGACGCTTCCCCGCGCGCGCAGTACGGCTCGGCGGTCCGGGTCGGCCAGCAGGCGTACCGCCGCGTCGGCGAGGGCGTCGGCGTCCTCGTTGGCGAACAGTTCCCCGGCCGCTCCCCCGTCGAGGACCTGTGCGAAGGCGTCCAGGTCGGAGGCGAGGACCGGGGCGCCCGCCGACATGGCCTCGACGAGGACGATGCCGAAGCTCTCGCCGCCCGTGTTGGGCGCCACGTACAGGTCGACGCTGCGCAGCAGGCGGGCCTTGTCCTGGTCGCTGATCATGCCGAGGAACTCCACACGCGGGCGCAGCTCGGCGGGGAGGGTCTCGACCGCCTCCTCCTCGTCGCCCCGGCCCGCGACCAGCAGGCGTGTCCGCGGGCGGGCGGCGAGGATCCTCGGCAGGGCCTTCATGAGCACCGGCAGGCCTTTGCGCGGTTCGTCGATGCGCCCTATGAAGCCGATCGTGTCCCCCTGCCACTCGGGCTCGGGCTCGGCCCTGGCGAAGAAGTCGACGTCCACACCGTTCGGGATCACGACCGCGTCGCCGCCCAGGTGTTCGACGAGGGTGCGCCGGGCGTACTCGCTCACGGCGATCCGTGCGCTGATCTTCTCCAGGGCCGCCTGGAGGATCGCGTAGGCGGCGATCATCGCCCGGGAACGCGGGTTCGACGTGTGGAAGGTCGCCACGATCGGGCCCTGCGCCGCCCAGCAGGCCAGCAGGCCGAGGGAGGGCGAGGTGGGCTCGTGGATGTGGATCACGTCGAACGCGCCGTCGTGCAGCCAGCGCCTCACCCGGGCCGCGCTCAGGAAGCCGAAGTTCAGGCGGGCCACCGAGCCGTTGTACGGCACCGGGACCGCGCGGCCGGCCGAGACGACGTACGGCGGCAGCGGAGTGTCGTCATCGGCGGGGGCGAGGACGGACACCTCGTGCCCGAGCCGGATGAAGTACTCGGCCAGGTCGCGGATGTGGAACTGGACGCCGCCCGGCACGTCCCAGGAGTACGGGCAGACGATGCCGATCCTCACGGCGTGCCCTTCCCGGGGTCCTTGCTCGGGTCCAGGTCGGCGAGCCACAACCGCTGCAGCATGTGCCAGTCCTCCGGATGTTCGGCGATACCCGTGGCGAAGGCGTCGGCCAGCGCCTGTGTCATGACAGACGTCTTCTCGGCCCGGCTGCCTGAGCGGGGTACCTCGATCCGGGGATGCACGCGGCCCCGCATGACGGTCGAGTCGTCGTACCAGAGGGTCACCGGCAGCAGGAGCGCGCCCGTGTGCTGGGCGAGGAGGGCCGGCCCCGCGGGCATCCGGGCCGTCTCGCCGAAGAAGGTGACCTCGACGCCGGAGGCGGACAGGTCTCGGTCGGCGACCAGGCAGACCAGTCCGCCGTCACGCAGCCGCCGGGCCAGGGTGCCGAACGCGGAGCCGCCGCTGTGCGGCAGCACCTCCATGCCGAGGCCCTCGCGGTAGGCGACGAACCGGTCGTAGAGCGTCTCCGGCTTGAGCCGCTCGGCGACCGTGGTGAACGACGTGCGCAGCTCGGTGGTGACCCAGGCACCCGCCAGGTCCCAGTTGGCCAGGTGCGGAAGGGCGAGGACCACGCCCTTGCCCGCGGCGAGCCCCTCGGTGAGGAAGTGCAGGTCCTTGGGCTCGAAGCCGCGCTTTATGCGCTCGGGGCTCCACATGGGCAGCCGGAAGGACTCCATCCAGTACCGCAGGTATGACCGCATGCCCGCCCTGGTCAGCTCGGCGAGCCGTTCCGGGGTCGCGTCGGGCACCACGCGCGCGTAGTTGCTCTCGAGCCGTCGTACGCCCTTGCCGCGTTGTTTCCAGGCGAGGTCGGCGATGGTGCGGCCGAGCCGGGTGGCCACGGGCTCGGGCAGCGTCTTGACGGTGCTCCAGCCGAGGCCGTACAGGCCGTCGGTGAGCCGTTCCTGGAGGCTGGTCATGCCGCCGCCCCGCTCCTCTTCCCACCGCTCACTTGGCGGCCTCGCTGCCGTGCGAGGCGTCGTCGTCGTTCTGCGCCGCCGCGGCGGCGTCGGCCTCCGCCGATTCCCGACGCACGGTCACGACCCGCTGGATCAGCGTGACCAGGCTGCCTGCGGCGACGATCCACAGCGCGACGGGCAGCAGGTACTGGATGCCGGGCACGCCGAACTTGTGCAGGCCCGCGAACCCGGCCGCGACCAGCGAGATCACCAGGCGTTCGGCGCGCTCCACGAGCCCGTTGACCGCGACGGGCAGCCCGATCGACTCGCCGCGGGCCTTGGTGTACGACACCACCTGGCCGCTGGCCAGGCAGAAGATCGACACCGCGCACAGGACGTCGTCGTGGCCGTTGCCCGCGTACCACAGGGCGAAGCCGCCGAAGATGGCGCCGTCGGCGACCCGGTCCAGGGTGGAGTCCAGGAATGCGCCCCAGCGGCTGGAGCGGCCGAGCTGGCGGGCCATGTTGCCGTCGACGAGGTCGGAGAACACGAACAGCGTGATGACGACCGTGCCCCAGAAGAACTCGCCCCGGGGATAGAAGACCAGTGCGCCCGCGACCACGCCGGCCGTGCCGATCAGCGTGACCGTGTCGGGGCTGACGCCCCGCCGGATCAGAAACGCGGCGAACGGTGTGAGAACACGCGTGAAGAAAGCACGCGCGTACTTGTTCAGCATGGCCTTCCCGAGGGTCGGTGAGCCGTGCGGCCCCTGCTGGCCACCGGCGCGCCCAATCGTAGCCACGCCCGCGTGCACGCGACGGCCGGGCACCCAAGGCCCCGTGTCACGGCCTGACGGCCCCGGACCACGGCCCGGTCCCGACGGCCGGAGCACGGCCGGATGTCGAGATCGCGTCCCTCGTATGGACGCACCGTGACGGGAGTGCGAAGCTCGAAGGACACCGCGGGCGTCACCGGAGCCGCCTCGCACGCGGGTCCGCATGTCCGCGCCCACAGTGACCTCACCGTGCACGGGAGGCAAGGCCATGGGCGACAAGGCGAACGTACACCCCGGAGCCGCCGGCAGGGCAACGGCGGCCGACCGGCCCGCGTCCGTACGGAATGTGGTGCTGGTCGGCCACAGCGGATCGGGCAAGACGACTCTGGTGGAGGCTCTCGCGCTGACCGCGGGAGCGGTCAACCGGGCGGGCCGCGTGGAGGACGGCGGCACCGTCTCCGACTACGACGAGATCGAGCACCGGCAGCAGCGCTCGGTGCAGCTCTCCCTGGTTCCCGTCGAATCGGACGGGATCAAGATCAATCTGCTGGACACCCCCGGATACGCCGACTTCGTCGGAGAGCTACGGGCCGGTCTGCGCGCGGCGGACGCGGCCCTGTTCGTCGTCTCGGCCTCGGACGGGGTGGACGGCTCGACGCGCATGGCGTGGGAGGAGTGCGCGGCCGTCGGTATGCCGCGCGCCATCGTGATCACGCACCTGGAGGCGGCACGGGCCGACTTCGAGGAGATGACCCGCCGTTGCGCGGAGGCGTTCGGCGGGGACGACCCCGATGCCGTCCTGCCGCTGTACCTGCCGCTGCACGGCCCGCAGGGGCCTGACGGGCACGCGCCCGTGACCGGGCTGATCGGGCTGCTCACGCAGAAGCTGTTCGACTACTCGACCGGTGAGCGCAAGGAGTCCGAGCCCGGCGAGGACCATCTGCCGGAGATCGAGGAGGCCCGCAACCGGCTCATCGAGGGGATCATCTCCGAGAGCGAGGACGAGACCCTCATGGACCGCTACCTGGGCGGTGAGCGGATCGACCTCAAAACGCTGATCGACGACCTGGAGCGGGCCGTGGCACGCGGCAGCTTCTTCCCCGTCCTGGCCGCCGCCCCCGCCGCCGAGGGCGCCAGGCAGGGCCTCGGCACGGTCGAGCTGCTGGAGCTGGTCACCGGCGGGTTCCCGACCCCGTTCGAGCATCCGATGCCGGGGGTCACCACCATCGACGGCAAGCCGCGCGAGCTGAAGGCCTGCGACACCGAGGGCCCGCTGGCCGCCGAGGTCGTCAAGACCTCCTCCGACCCCTACGTCGGCCGCATCTCGCTCGTCCGCGTCTTCTCCGGCACCCTGCGCCCCGACCAGACGGTGCACGTCTCCGGACACGGCCTGGCCGACCGCGGCCACGAGGACCACGACGTCGACGAGAAGATCGGCGCCCTGACCATCCCCTTCGGCAAGCAGCAGCGCCCCGTCACGCACGCCGTCGCGGGCGACCTGGTGTGCGTGGCCAAGCTCGGCCGTGCCGAGACCGGGGACACCCTCTCGGCCAGGGACGACCCGCTCCTGATGGAGCCCTGGCAGATGCCCGACCCGCTGCTGCCGCTCGCCATCCAGGCACACAGCAAGGCGGACGAGGACAAACTCTCCCAGGGCCTCGCCCGGCTGGTCGCCGAGGATCCGACCATGCGCCTCGAGCAGAACCAGGACACGCACCAGGTGGTGCTGTGGTGCCTGGGCGAGGCGCACGCGGACGTCGCCCTGGAGCGGCTGCGCAGCCGGTACGGCGTCCAGGTCGACGTGGTCCCGCACAAGGTGTCCCTCCGGGAGACCTTCGCGGGCAGGTCCGCCGGCCGGGGCCGTCATGTCAAGCAGTCCGGCGGCCACGGCCAGTACGCCATCTGCGAGATCGAGGTGGAACCGCTGCCGGGCGGCTCCGGCATCGAGTTCGTGGACAAGGTGGTCGGCGGTGCCGTGCCGCGGCAGTTCATCCCGTCCGTCGAGAAGGGCGTGCGCGCGCAGGCCGCCAGGGGCGTGGCCGCCGGGCATCCCCTCGTTGACGTACGGGTCACGCTGCTCGACGGCAAGGCGCACTCCGTCGACTCCTCGGACGCCGCCTTCCAGACCGCCGGTGCGCTCGCTCTGCGCGAGGCGGCGGCCGACGCCAGGATCCATCTGCTGGAACCGGTCGCCGAGGTGTCGGTGCTGGTGGGCGACGAGTACGTGGGCGCGGTGATGAGCGACCTGTCCGCGCGGCGCGGCCGGCTGCTGGGCACCGAGCAGGTGAGCGGCGGCCGGACTCTCGTCCGCGCCGAGGTACCGGAGATCGAGATCGGCCGGTACGCGGTCGACCTGCGCTCCCTCTCGCACGGCACCGCACGCTTCAGCCGCTCCTACGCGCGGCACGAGCCGATGCCGCCGCAGTTGGCGGAGAAGATCCGCCAAGAGGCGCAGCGGGCCCCGTAGTTGAACTCCTGTTCCTCTCTCCATACGGGAGGCGGGCGGCTTCCGGTCGTCCGCCCCCGCATGTCCGTGCCTGCGGATACGCTGATGTCCTGATCAAGTCGATGCACGACGAGCACGATGACCTGTTCAACAGGTGTGCGGAGCAGGGAAGTCGGGAAAGGCCGCAGGAGCGGGTTCGGCGGCGAGGGGGCGGCAGTGACGGACGGATTCGATTTCAGCCCCGGGGCGCAGGTGCCCCTTTCGGGCTCCGCGGGCCAGACGGCGGCGACCTACGCCCTGGCCTCTGCGGCGTACCGGGAGGACGACGAGGTCACGAAGATCCTCCAGGCCGACAACGAGTGGCACCAGTCGACCGTCAAGCCCCCGCGTCCGGGGGCGAGGATATTCCGCCCCAAGCTCGGTGAGGCCTACTCCCGGGCGGTGATCGACCGCATGCTGGGAGCCGGGCGCAAGCCCCTCATCCAGTCCTTCGGCACCGAGCCGCAGGTCGTCGTGGAGCACTGCCTGGCGGCCTACCGCATCCGCCGGGAACGAGACAACTGGCTGTCGGCGGTGACGGTCCTGTGCGGAGTGCTGTTCCTGCCGGGGTTGCTGGTGTGGCTGCTGGTGTTCCAGATCCGGACCACCCTCGGCAGGCGGACGGACAAGCGCGCCGGTGCGCTCGCCACGACGCTTCTGGTCGCTGTCGGCGCCCTCGCCGTGATCTTCATGATCCGTATGCCGTTCTCCGGCTTCTGGGCATGGTACGCGCGCGCGACGGTCGTCATGCCCGTCGTCGGCTGGTTCTGGGCCAAGCAGATCTGCGAGCGGACGGCGAAGGACCTGCGGGAGCGCTGGGACAGTCTGCTGGCCGGCGGCGGTCTGGGCGCCAAGATCCCCGAGGCGGTGCCCGGACACCCCGGTGACGCCGCCGAGCAGCTGCGCAAGGAGCTCACCCGGCTGAGCGCCGAGCAGCGGTCCAACTCCGTCTTCTACGCCGGTCCCAAGGGCATCCTCGGCATGGGCACGCGCTGGGGCAGCTGGCAGCTGGCCGAGGACCTGGTCTCCGCCGAGCCGGGGAAGGACTTCCACCCCTTCCGCAGCTGGGACGTGATCACCGCGATCCAGGGCGACCTGGCGATGCTGGAGCGGACCTCGATCAACACCGGCGGCTTCCCGAAGCCCACCATCACGCACTGGATCGTCACCCCGATCGGGGAGAAGGCGACGGAGGTGTCCCGGCCGAGCGGCACCGACGTGGACGCGTACACGATCAAGACGCACGCGATACAGGACATCTGCAACAAGCAGCAGTTCGGCAGCGGCGACCGGCACTACCTGGGTGTCCAGTGGACGCTGTGGGACGGTCAGTTGATCCTCACCATGCTCATCACGGTGACGGTGCTGCACGACACCCTGCGTATCGAGGTCACCGGACACGCTCTGGGGCCTGTCAACGCCCTGTTCACCACCAAGCCCGAGCCCAAGGAGAAGGAGGTGGCGAAGACCGTCAAGTTCTGGGAGACCCGCAAGGTGAGGCTGCCGCTGGTCGACGCCGACGAGGTGGTTCGGCTGGCCGCGCGCGCCCCGCTCACCTGGTACCCGCCGTTCCTGAACTGGCTCGGCGGCTCGCTGACCCTCCCGGAGCCGTTCGGTCTGCGCCACGCCTGGGCGGACCAGCCGTGGCGTCACCGCTTCATGGCCGACGACGCGATACGCGCCGCCACGCCGGTGCTACGTGTGGTGCACGCGGCGGCGATCCGGGTCCTGAGGGACCACGGGGCGGACGTGGAGGCGTTCGGGACGCGGTCGGCGTTCCTCAGCGCGCAGGTGCAGGACCCCACGCCGAAGAAGGCGGACGTCTACGACGCGTAGTGCCTCCGGCGGTCCGGGTGGTGCCGCTCGGTACCGTGGCCGTTCCGGCGCTGCCGCTCCCGGACCTCGCCGTCGGCCTGGACGGCTTCGTGCTCCAGGGCCGGACAGGCTGAACGTCGCCCTCCGGCTACGCAGCGCCCGTGGGCCACGCCTCGGCCAGCATCTTGCGCGTGTCCGCCAGCAGCTGCGGCAGTACCTTCGTATGGCCGACGACCGGCATGAAGTTCGTGTCGCCGCCCCAGCGCGGCACGATGTGCTGGTGCAGGTGGGCGGCGATACCCGCGCCTGCGACCGAGCCCTGGTTCATGCCGATGTTGAACCCATGGGCTCCGGAAGCCGTGCGCAGCGCCGTCATCGCCTGCTTGGTCAGCTCGGCGAGTTCCGCGGTCTCCGACTCCGTGAGGTCGGTGTAGTCGGCGACATGGCGGTAGGGGACGACCATCAGATGGCCGCCGTTGTACGGGTACAGGTTGAGCACCGCGTACACCTGCTCGCCCCGCTTGATGATCAGCCCGTCCTCGTCCGACTTGGCCGGGATGGAGCAGAACGGACAGCCGTCGTCGGCTCCGGGACCGGTCGGCTTGTTCTCGCCCTGGATGTAGGCCATCCGGTGGGGCGTCCACAGGCGCTGGAACGCGTCCTGCGTCCCCACTCCGATCTGCTGCTCCGGCTCACTCGTCATGAGGTGCAGCATATGGCGTCCTCGCCGGAGCAGGGCAAAGGCCCCCGGATCGGCGAATTCCAGGGGCCTTCGTACGCCTGGCTGAAGGCCGTCAGACCTGCGCCCGCTCCTCGACGATCTTCGCGATCTTCGCGATGGCCTCGTCGAACGGGATGCCGTTCTCCTGGGAGCCGTCCCGGTAGCGGAACGACACCGATCCGTTGGACATGTCCTCGTCGCCCGCGATGACCATGAAGGGCACCTTCTGCTTCTGGGCGTTGCGGATCTTCTTCTGCATGCGGTCGGAGGAGGAGTCGACCTCGACGCGCAGGGCCTTCCTCTTCGCGGCCGCGGCGAACTTCTCCAGGTACTCGACATGCGCGTCGCCGATCGGGATGCCGATCGCCTGGACCGGGGCCAGCCAGGCCGGGAACGCACCCGCGTAGTGCTCCAGGAGCACGGCGAAGAAGCGCTCGATCGAGCCGAACAGCGCACGGTGGATCATGACGGGACGCTGCTTGGAACCGTCCGCGGCCGTGTACTCGAGGTCGAAGCGCTCGGGCAGGTTGAAGTCCAGCTGCACGGTCGACATCTGCCACGTCCGGCCGATGGCGTCCTTGGCCTGGACGGAGATCTTCGGGCCGTAGAAGGCGGCGCCGCCCGGGTCGGGGACCAGCGGCAGGCCCTGCTTCTCGGCCACCTGCCGCAGGGTCTCGGTGGCCTCCTCCCAGGCCTCGTCGGAGCCGACGAACTTCTCCGGGTCCTTGGTGGACAGCTCCAGGTAGAAGTCCGTGAGGCCGTAGTCGCGCAGCAGGTTCAGCACGAAGGTGAGCGTCTTGTCGAGTTCCTCGGCCATCTGCTCACGGGTGCAGTAGATGTGCGCGTCGTCCTGGGTGAAGCCGCGAGCGCGGGTCAGGCCGTGCACCACGCCCGACTTCTCGTACCGGTACACCGTCCCGAACTCGAACAGGCGCAGCGGCAGTTCGCGGTAGGAGCGGCCGCGCGCGTCGAAGATCAGGTTGTGCATCGGGCAGTTCATGGGCTTGAGGTAGTAGTCCACGCCCTCGTCGAGCTGCATGGGCGGGTACATGCCGTCGGCGTACCAGTCCAGGTGGCCCGAGGTCTCGAAGAGCTTCCCCTTCGTCGCGTGCGGGGTGTAGACGAACTCGTACCCCTCTTCCTCGTGGCGGCGGCGCGAGTAGTCCTCCATCACGCGCCGGACGATGCCGCCCTTGGGGTGGAAGACGGCGAGGCCGGAGCCGATCTGCTCGGGGATGGAGAACAGGTCCAGTTCGGAGCCGAGCTTGCGGTGGTCGCGCTTCTCGGCCTCGGCCAGGAAGTCGAGGTAGGCCTTCAGCTCGTCCTTCGACGGCCAGGCGGTTCCGTAGATGCGCTGGAGCATCGGGTTCTTCTCGCTGCCGCGCCAGTAGGCGGCCGCGTTGCGCATCAGCTTGAACGCCGGGATGGAGCGGGTCGAGGGCAGGTGGGGACCGCGGCAGAGGTCCTTCCAGCACAGCTCGCCGGTCTTGGCGTCCAGGTTGTCGTAGATCGTCAGCTCGCCGGCGCCGACCTCGACGTCCGCACCGTCCTCGGAGGAGGCGGAGCCCTTGAGGCCGATGAGCTCGAGCTTGTAGGGCTCGTTCGCCAGCTCCTCGCGGGCGCCCTCGTCGGTGACGACGCGGCGGGAGAAGCGCTGGCCGCGCTTCTGGATCTCCTGCATCTTCTTCTCGATGGCCTTGAGATCCTCGGGCGTGAACGGCTTCTCCACGTCGAAGTCGTAGTAGAAGCCGTCCTTGACCGGCGGGCCGATGCCCAGCTTGGCCTCGGGGAAGATCTCCTGCACGGCCTGGGCCATCACATGCGCGGTGGAGTGGCGCAGGATGTTCAGGCCGTCCTCGGAGGAGATCTCGACACCCTCGACGGTCTCGCCCTCCTTCACCTCGTGGGCGAGGTCCTTGAGCTCACCGCCCACGCGCGCGGCGATGATCGAGCGCTCGCCGGCGAAGAGGTCGGCGGCCGTAGTGCCCGTCGTCACCACGCGCTCTTCCCGCTCGGAATCGCGTTGGATGATCACACGGACGTCTGACACCGGACTCTCCTGACTGCTGGGGGATGCGGCGCCATACCTGGAGCGCGCGCATGAATGGGATCGTACCGACCCACAGCCGTCCACCGCGAAACAGTTCCGGTGCCCCGAGGGGGCTCAGTCCCCGCCGCACGCCTCCTCGAAGAAGGTCGTGATCTCCGCGGTCTCCTGGAGCGACTTCATCAGCCGGTCCCGCTCGGCCTCGTCGACCTGCACCGGTGCCACCCCGGACGCGGCCGCGAGGCGCCGGAAGCCGCCCCGGCTCTCCAGCCTCCCGTGCACCCTGATCGGCAGCCCGAGGAGGTGGGCGTGGCCCGCGATGCGGTACGACTCCTCGTCCAGGGTCATCCGTACGTGCGGCACCTCGGCCCCGGCGAGGACGCGCAGCCGTACGGTGCCCTCGCCGCGCGGCCCCGAGCGGCGCAGGCGGACGACAGCGCCGGTGATCCGCACCGGGACGGACGGCTCCCCGCGCAGATAGCGGGCTCCGGCCGCGCGCAGGACGGGCAGGTCTCCCGGGGAGAACTCAACCGGTTCGGCGGGCGCCGCACCGCCCTCCGGGACACCCGCGGCGGGCGCCCACTCGACGGCGATCCGGGCGCCTTCGGACCCGCGCACGAGGGTGACCAGCGCCTCGGTCAGCTCGTGGCTCACCCCGGCCTCGACGGCGCTGTCGAAGGCGTCCATGCCGCCGGTGGCCCGCTGGTAGTCGATGGCCTCGCGGGCGGCGTACAGCGCCTGGTGCAGACGTACGGCGAGCGGACGGCCCGTGGCGACGGGCACGAAGGCGGTGAGCCGGCGGCCGCCGGTGGCCGCGCCGATCAGGACGTGCTCGAGCAGCGCGGCGGCGGGCCTGCGGTGCCGGGCGCCGTGATAGCCGGCCCGGGCGCGGGTGGCGAGCGCGGCCGCCAGCAGCATCTGGCGGGCGGCGGTGCGCAACCGGTCCTCGACGTCCCAGGGAGCGGCGCCCACGGGTCCCGTCGGCACGTCCCGCCACCAGTGGATCTCGTCGCTGGGCACGGTGAGACCGACCAGCACGTCGCGGGCGGAGGGCGAGCCGCTGTGGGTCAGGGCGAGGAGCGCCTCGCCGATCAGGTCGTCGCAGTCGGGGAAGGCGCGGCTCTCCGGCACCAGCAGGCTCGTGCCGCTGCCGCCCGGGCCCGGTGGCGTCCAGCGGCCGTAGCGCCCTGGGGCTCCTCCGCGGCGGTGCCAGCCGTGGCGGCGCAGCAGCGCGCCGAGCACGGCCGGGTCGACCTGGTCGGGCGCGGGCGGCCGGGTCCACAGCGACTCGGCCGGGTGCGGCCGGACGGTGCGGGACTGCTCGTCGAGGGGACGGTGTGTCACGGTCTGCCTCCCGTTCCGACCCGGGTCATGATCTCGCACAGGGCGTGGTCGTCGAAGATGCGCGAGGTCGGGACGCGCACGGTGGTGCGGTGCCGGCCCGTGATCGGGTGTCCGGCGAGGTTGGTCCAGTAGCAGCAGTGCCGCAGGTCCAGACGGTCGTGACCGGCCCGCAGCCACTGGTCCTGGGACCGGGGGACGATCATCACCACGAGGATCTTGTGCACGGCGACGGGGGTGCGGGCGAGCTTCGCCAGGTGGTCGTTGTCGAGAGTGAAGGAGAAGGAGCGGCCCGGGGGATTCGGCGGTATCTGGTACGTGCACTTCAGCTGCACCTTGATGGTCACCTCGTCGTCGACCGTGTGGCCGGGCGCGCTGTGGCTGACGTGCCAGTCGATGCCGTTGTCCGGGAAGGGCTGGGACAGCGAGCAGCCGGCCGCCGCGGCGACCGCGTGCAGATAGCCCACCTGCAGTGTCTCCATGCAGGCGGTGGTGGCGAGGGTGCCGCGATGGGGTGCCGTCCGCTCGGGCAGCAGCCCGCCCCGCTCGGGCTGCGCTATCGCCATGACCAACAGCCTTCCAGGCGTAGTGAATCCCCGTTGAGGCCCCTGAACTGCAAAGACCTGTATTCCTGTTGTGTCCTTCCGGCGTACGGCGCAAACGGCCCGGGTATCACCAAACGGGCAGAAGACGGTACGTCAGCTGCCATGGGTGAACGAGGAGTTGGGTAGGCATGACGTTCTGGTACGAGGGCCCGCTCGCCGCGTTCGACACGGAGACCACCGGCGTGGACGTCGAGACCGACCGGATCGTGTCGGCCGCGGTCGTCGTCCAGGACGCTCCGGGGTCCCGGCCGCGGGTGAGCCGCTGGCTGGTGAACCCGGGGGTGCCGGTGCCCGCGGAGGCGACGGCCGTGCACGGGCTGACGGAGGAGCACCTGCAGCGCAACGGCCGCTGGCCGTCGCCGGTGATGGAGGAGATAGCCCGGGAGCTGGGCGAGCAGGCGGGGCGGGGCCGGCCTCTTGTGGTGATGAACGCGCCGTTCGATCTGACGCTGCTGGACCGGGAGTTGCGGCGTCATCGGGCGTCCTCGCTGGAGCGCTGGTTCGCCTCGGCCCCGCTGCGGGTGCTCGACCCTCGGGTGCTCGACAAGCACCTGGACCGCTACCGCAAGGGCCGCCGCACGCTGACCGACCTGTGCGCGCACTACGGGGTGCCGCTGGAGGGGGCGCACGACGCGGCGGCGGACGCGCTGGCCGCGATGGAGGTCGTACGGGCGCTGGGGCGCCGTTTCTCGACCCGGCTGGAGCGGCTCTCCCCGGCGGAGCTGCACACGCTCCAGGCCAACTGGCATGCGGCGCAGGCGCGCGGGCTCCAGGCGTGGTTCGCGCGCAGCGGCTCGGAGGAGATCGTCAGCACGGAGTGGCCCCTGCGGCCGGAGCTCCCGGCTGCGGCATAGGAACCACCCGGGAGGGCGCCTGCCCGAGGACAGGCGCCTGCGGTCACACGGCTGACGTCACCAGGAGCCTCCGCCCCCGCCTCCGCTGCCTCCGCCGACGCCCCCGCCCCCGCCGAATCCCCCGCCTCCCCCTCCACCGCTGCTGCTGCTGGAGGGCGGGGCGGCGCTGGAGGACGAGGAGGCGGTCATCAGGCCGAGGGCGTAGCCGGTGAAGAACCCCGACGTCGCGGTGGATCGGCGCCGGGGAGCGGCCGTCGAGTCCGCGACGGCCTTGTCCCATGCGTACGCCACGTCGAGAGCCACCGCCCACGCGGTGTACAGCGCCAGTCGCCCCTCGTCCAGGGACTCGTCGCCCTGGTGGGAGGACGGGTCCATGAGGTAGCGCCGGAACGCCTCCACCTGGAGCCAGAGCGCGGTGCCCCGCGGGCTGCGGGCCTGCAGCTCCCAGGAGCGCAGCCACAACGCCAGGCCGGCGCCCACCGCGATCACGCCCGCCATGAGGACCGGCCGGCCCGCCGCGTTCCGGCCGCCGCCGAGCGAGGCCCCGACGGCCGTCGTGACGAAGCCGAGCACGGTGGCGGCGATGCCGACGAGGCGTCCGATCCGGGCGAGGCGTGCGCCGGTCTCGTCCCACAGATCACTGTTCTGGTGCCAGGCCGTCAGCTCGCGGTGGAGGCTCTGCCAGCCCGATCTGAAGCGGGCGTCGCGCAGGCCCAGGGTGACCGAGTCGCGCCCCGAGAAGATGCTGCCCAGGACAACCCCGGCGACCGGGTCTCGTGGTGCGGCGGCGGGATCGCGACGTATGAGGGTGGGATACTCCTCGCTTCCCTCGATGGTGAGGTACCCGTCGATCGCCGCGCCGAGCAGCCAGGCCACCTGGTGGTGGTTCTCGACGCGTTCGGCGAGCAGGATCCCGCCCTCGGCCGGGGGCAGACCCTCCGGGGGCACGGGGGAGGGAGTGAGCGAGGCGGCGCGCCGCTCGAGGGCGACGCGCCTCGTCCGGCCGGGCGTGCCGTCGGCTGCTTCCTCGACGATCCGGTCGCGTCCGAGGAGGCGCAGCAGCCCGATCACGGCGGCGGCGGCGACCAGCGCGAGGGCGGACGCGAGCAGGGCCACTCTCCACGGGCTCCCCACGGTCGTGCCGAGGGCCTTCCCGGAAGGCGGCGCCGGCAGGGCGGGCCTCGCTCCGGTCGGCTTCTGGCCGCGAGCGGTGTAGAGGGTGACGCCCTCATGGCCCTTGAGCCGGTCGAGGGTGACGTCGAGCCGGCCGGACCCGTCCTGGCGGGCGGTGCAGGGGCTCTCGGAGCCGTTGGCGCCCCGCACACAGCGTGTGCCGGTGAGTTCGTACGGGGCCACCAGGTGGATCTGTACGTTGGAGCGGTCGACCTGCCATCCGGTGCCGACGGCGTCCCAGGCGATCCTGCCCTTCTGCACGACGTCCGTGAGCGTGTACTGCAGGCGGTACCGGTGCACGCCGGTGACGGAGCCGCCCGGGTCGCCCACCTTGATCCGGGTGGCGATCTCCCGCCGGCCGTCCGGCGCCTCGTAGTAGTCGCCGACGTCCAACTCCCACGGAACCCGGTGGCCGTCCATGGTGGCGACGACCTTGGCGTACTCCTGGTCGTCCATCAGATCCGGCAGATCGCGGTAGATGCCGTGCCGGGTG
Organism: Streptomyces sp. PTL18; assembly: GCF_059510295.1. Classification (NCBI taxonomy): domain Bacteria; kingdom Bacillati; phylum Actinomycetota; class Actinomycetes; order Kitasatosporales; family Streptomycetaceae; genus Streptomyces; species Streptomyces sp. PTL18. The sequence goes on from NZ_JCAJZO010000005.1 coordinate 126,754, forward strand.
ACGCCGGGGTGTCCGAAGTCGTAGTCGATGACCTCGGTGACGCGGATGCTTCCGTCGGCAGCGACCTCGGCGCCCACCCACATCGTGGTGACGCGCTCCACGTTCCCGCCCGTCCGGAAGAGCGCGACGACACCGCCGAGCAGGAGCGCGACGAAGAAGACCTTGAACCAGGTGAACCGCCTGCGTCCCCTCGTCATGGTCCCGGTCGGCTCGGTTCTCCCGCCCTTCGCAGCACGCAAGAAAATCCCCCCTTTTTACGACGGGGGCCTCCCCAGCCCCCGAAGATCGCGGGAAGGGTATCCCGGCCAGGGGTGAACGAAAAGAGCCGGTCCGCATCATGCGGACCGGCTCTCTCCCGGTGGGCGATACTGGGTTCGAACCAGTGACCTCTTCGGTGTGAACGAAGCGCTCTCCCACTGAGCTAATCGCCCGGGAACGCACTGAACAATACAGGCCCCGGCAGGGTTCCTTCAAACCGCTTCGAGGTACGCCCGCAGTCCGCGCCGCCCTGCCCGCATCATCAGCCGGTGGTTCGCGCGGAAGACCGGCCGCCCCGGCACGGCGAACCTCCTGAGCAGTGGTTTGCTCACGTCGACCACCTGGTCGTAGCGGGCCAGGGTGCCGCGATCCGCCGCGGTGACCGTCCAGCGTGCCCAGCCGTCGAGGTCACCGGACAGCGCGGCCTCCAGGATCCCGGCCGCCGGGTCGCGCCGCACCTGGCAGACGGTGAAGGTCAGGCCGTACGGCAGCAGGGAGCGCACCCGGACGACGCCGGTCGTGTCGTCGAGCCGGGTCACCTGCCGCACCTGGCGCCACCACGCCGGGTACTCCTCGGCGCGCTCCAGCACCGCGTACACGGCGGCGGGCGGCGCGGGCAGGGCCCAGAGGCTGCGGAAGCGGTAACGGGTGTGGTCCACGTACGCAGTCTTCCCGTTCCGCCTCCGGTATCTGAGTACCCGTACTCATGCCGCACGACGTGACGAGCGCCACACTGACGGGTGCGAGCGCCGCCGCCCGTGCGGCGGCGCTCCCCCACCGGCCGCCTAGGACGGCATCCTGTCCCCGAGCAGCGCCAGGTTCTCGATCGCGGCGAGGCCGTAGAGCGCGGTGTCGTTGCTGCACACCCAGCCTGCCTCGCTGCCCGCGACCGGCGTGGCCGGGCCGCTCAGCGACTCCGTCCTCCACGGCGAGGACTCGGTGCAGCCGTCGGAGTTGCAGGACTTGCTCCACGCCCGCTTGGCGAGCGTCGCGTCGCCGGTCTGAACGGCGGCGTACGCGTCGAGGCGCGAGTGGCCCTGGAAGAGGAGCAGGGTGCCGAAGTCGGAGGGGCGTAGCGGGCCTTCTGTTCGGCCCTGGTGGCGTTGAAGTAGCGGCAGTGGTCCAGGTACGCCGCCACCGATGCGCGGGAAAGCGGCCTCGACGGTGTCGGCGCCGGAAGGGTGCGGGGTGATCGTGCCGAGGACCCCGGCCTGGCGGTGTCCTCCTCGTACTGCGCGATCTCCTTGTTGACCTCGTCGGTCGGCTCGAAGGCCTGGTACTGCCGGGTGCTGGCGAGGATGCCGCGGTCGTAGCCCATGCTCTTGCCCACCTAGGGATCGTGGACCATGAAGTTGGTGAACCGGGCGACCTCCTTCGGGTGCGAGGTGCGCGCGGAGGCGCCCAGCATCAGGGAGGCGAGGTACTGGCCGGAGTTCTTGCCGTCCATGGTGGGGACCGGCGCGAGACCGTAGGTGCTGTTCCCCTCGGCCGTCGGACCGTGAAGTTGTCCCAGGCGGATTCGGACGCACCGTGCCCGGCCGAGAGCGAGGACTTGGGCCGGTCCTGGGTGACGATCTTCGGGTCGGTGACGATTCCGGCCTTCACACGGTTGCAGCCGTCCTGCCACCACTCCGTCAGATCGGCCTGGTCGAAACCGAGTCCGTTCCCTGGTGGAGAACGCCTTGCCGTTCTGACGGAGGTGGAGGTCGTACAGGTACACGACGCCGAAGTGGCCCCCGTGTCCCCGGGCACCTTTGGCCCTGCCGTGGACCGCCTTCAGGGCCTTGAGGTGCTCGTCCCAGGCCAGCCCGTCTCCGGCTCGACGCCGGCCTTCTGGAAGAGTGTCTCGTCGATGACGAGCGCCATGGTGTGGGAGCCGACGGGAATGCCGAGCTGCTTGCCGTCGACGTCGCCGACCTTCGTGACACCGGCGCGGAAGTCGCTCAGGCCGAGAGTGCCCGCGTCCATCTGTGACCTGAGGTCGAGGAGAACGCCTCTCTTGTCGTACTTCCCAGGAAAAGTGACGGCGTTCTGGAATACGTCCGGGGGATTTCCGCCGGACGCCTGCATCCGGAACTTCTCCCGGAAAGACCGGTAGTTCTGGAAGTCTGTTTTGACCTTGATCTTCGAATACTTCTTCTCGAAGAGCCTGATGGTTTCATTGATCTTCTTCGCCCGCTCGTCGGCGCCCCACCGCGAGTAACGGATCGTCACGGCACCGTCCGCCGAGGTGCCGCCACCGCCCCCGCAGCCCGTCGTCGCGGCCGGCCCGAGGATGGCCGTCGAGACTCCCGCCGCCTTCAGGATCGTGCCTTTCAGCATTCCCGGTTCCACAGTCGGGCCCCTCCCCGCAGCAACGCAGCCGCTCGCGAACCGTTTCGAGCAAGCGCTTGCCGGCACAAGGCGCGAGGGTGCCCCCCGAGTTCGTCAATGATTCGGACAGGATTCGGTGAGAGGGAAGGAGCGGCAACGGGCGCTGAAGCGGGGCCGGTTCGCGGCCGGAACGACAAGCGCGCAGGTCGTGAGGGCCGCGCCGCCGAGGTCGGCCGGTGCGGCGGCCGGGAGCCGGATGCCGGATTCGGCCGCGCGGGCGGCAGGCACGGTTCCGGGCCCACCCAGGCGCGGCCCGGAAGGCAGGCAGGGGTGAGGAGCCCCCGCCAGGCGAGGCGAGGCCGAGCAGAAAACGACGAGGGCGGAGTGCGCTCGCACGTTCTGCGAGCACACTCCGCCCTCGTTCTTGTGGGCGATACTGGGATCGAACCAGTGACCTCTTCGGTGTGAACGAAGCGCTCTCCCGCTGAGCTAATCGCCCGGGCGCAGGAAGAACATTACCGCATGTCAGGAGATGCCTCCGACCATCGGCCGATCACTCGTCCCTGATGCTCCAGGGCATCGCCAGGCCGAACTTCCAGATGTACAGGCCGACGAGCGCGGCCGCGATCGCCGCGCCGGCTGTCGTCAGGAGGAGGTTGCGGCGCCGCACCCTGGGATCGAGCGCGCGGTGTGTCGCCTCGGTGACCTTCCGCTTCGTCCAGCGCAGCACCAGCTGGGCCCAGACGAACTCGGTCGCCCAGATCGCCATGCCGGCGAAGATCACCAACCAGCCCGGGCCGGGCAGCGGAAGCATGATCACGCCGCCCGCGACCACCGCGAGACCGATGACGAAAACGCCCACCTGCCAGCTGAGGTGCAGCACCCGTCGCGCCTTGATGAATTCCGGCGCCCTGGAACCGAGCGGCCGCTCGGCCTTCGACTCCTCGGCGGCCACGGGAGCCTCACCCCGCTCGTCACTCCCCGTATTCATACAGCCAAACCTACCCGAGAGAAACCAGTCACCGGAATGGACGCATCGCACGAACGATGCCTGGGCCGGACGAGCTACGTAAAGACAGGCAAAACTCCCAGAGGGGTTTACAACGGCACCGTAGGTGGCATGTCGATTTCGCCGACGTGCGAATCCCCGAGCGCACACTGAGCGAAAGGCCCTGGCGCTTATGAACACCACGGTCAGCTGCGAGCTGCACCTGCGCCTCGTTGTGTCGAGCGAGTCCTCACTGCCTGTACCCGCGGGACTGCGGTATGACACGGCCGATCCCTACGCCGTGCACGCCACCTTCCACACCGGAGCCGAGGAGACCGTCGAGTGGGTGTTCGCCCGCGACCTCCTCGCGGAGGGCCTGCACCGGCCCACAGGGACCGGCGACGTCCGCGTCTGGCCGTCCCGCAGCCACGGTCAGGGCGTCGTCTGCATCGCCCTGAGCTCCCCGGAGGGCGAGGCCCTGCTCGAGGCCCCGGCGCGGGCACTGGAGTCGTTCCTGAAGCGGACCGACGCGGCCGTGCCGCCCGGCACGGAGCATCGTCATTTCGATCTCGACACGGAGCTCTCCCACATCCTGGCCGAGAGCTAGAGCAGGACAGCCACGCCACCCGGCGCCGTCCACTCGGGGAGACGGCTCGGGTCAGGACAACCGCATACGGCACACCCGGGCGCCGTCACCGCGAGCCCACGCGGGGACGGTGCTCTGGCCTTTCACGGAAAGCAACTGCCTCCCTGCGCTGCGTGAGATGTCCGAAGCCGGCCCTGCGGCGAGTCCTCTCGGGGCGGGAAACCGCTAGGCTCGGCCACCATCGGCGGGCCTCCGCCCGACCCTCAGGCCAGGGAGCGACACGTGCTGATCACCCATGACACCCGGTGCGCGCTCGATCTCGTGGTGGACCTCGTGAACACCGCACCGGAGGGCGACGAACCTGACGGGCTCACGGACGTCGCCGCCCTCGACGACTTCGCGCGCAGACACGCGGTGAGCGATCTCGGCGTTCTGTCGGAGTTCGACCTGTCGGCGGTGCGCAGGATCCGTGGCCGGTTCGCCGCGGTCTTCGCCGCGACGGAGACCCGGACCGCGGCCGGGCTGATCAACGAACTCGTCGCCGCGGCGGGCACCACGCCCCGGCTGACCGACCACGACGGCTACGACTGGCATGTCCACTACTTCGCCCCCGGCGCCTCCCTGGCCGACCACATCGCCGCGGACTGCGGGATGGCGCTGGCGTTCTTCGTGGTGGCCGGGGAGCAGGAGCGGCTTCGGCGCTGCGAGGCCCCCGACTGCCGACGCGCCTTCGTGGACCTCTCCCGCAACCGATCACGGCGCTACTGCGACAGCCGTACCTGCGGGAACCGCCTCCACGTGGCCGCCTACCGGGCGCGCCGCAAGGAGGCGGCCGGCTGAACGGCGCCTGTGCGGGTGCCGGGGATGCCGGGCGGCCCGACCGCGAGGGGCGGCGGAAACCGACCGAAGGCACTGAGGCGTACGGACACGGCAGCCCATCACCCTGAGTGACCAAGACGGGCTCTTCCCTTCGCCGCCGCCCGGTGGGCTGACGGAGCCCGCGACGGGTGGCGCCAGGGGCTCCGCATACGGCTCACAGCAGCAGCAGATCGTGCAGCGATGCCATGAGCAGCAGACAGCCGATCACCGCAAGGAAGATCATCAGCGGTGGCTGGGAAAGCGCGAAGAGACAACCCCGACGCTCCTCGGGAGGAGCGGCGGTGTCGCTCTGGGTTCTGTCCAGCATCTCGCGGTGATGATGACGCAGCGCGCACGCACCCGGCGATCAACACGCACGGGATGACGATCTGTTCGCCGATTCCGCGAGGTGCGGAACGAAGATGATCTAGGCGTGCCCACCCTTGACCGCCAGGGCGCCGTGACCCGACCGCTCTGACGTCTCCACCCGGCCCGCACCGGGCGAAGGCGTCATATGCCGTGCTTCTTCAGGATGGCCTCGATGTCGCTGAAGTCGTCCGCCGACTCGGCCGCCCGGGGCCCCGCCGCGGGACGGGCCGCCGGAGGGCCCCCTGCGCCGAGCGCCGGCGCGGAGGACGACGGAGCCACCGCCTCCCGCCGCGCGGCACGCGCCGCCCTGCGCTCCTTGCGGGTGCCGCCGCGCCTGCGTTCCACGGCCCGGGTGGTCGTGAACAGCAGCCAGGCGACCCCGAGCACGCCGAATCCCGCCCATGCCGTGGGGCTGAACGCGGTGTCGGCCAGCCAGCCCACCACTCCCGTCATCACGAGGCCGATGGGCACCAGCGCGTAGGCGGCGATACGGGCCGTCGCGAGAAAACGCTTGCGGAAGGCCGTGACCGCGGCGATGCCGAGGCCGGCCGCGGAGACGGCGGAACAGACTGTCTCGGCAATCATCCGGTCCTCCAGGCGGAGATCGGTCGGGTGGACGGGCGGTTCGTCCTTTCCATCCTGCACCGCTCCACGCCACGCGGGCCACGGTCCAAGGACACCTCAGGGACATCTCAGGGTCAGCTCGGGGCCGGCTCCTCCCCGAGGCGGGGCCGTCTCCACTCCTGACCTCACCGGTGCCCGCCACACCTCCACCCCCGGGGTGCGGAGATCGCGCTTGGGGGCCGTCCCGGGTGCTGGGAGACTGTGACCATGAGTGACTCCTCCCCGGCCCGCGCCGCCGCTCCCGTCCTGGACGTCTGGTGCGAACTCCAGTGCCCCGACTGCCGTACCGCCCTCGATGACCTGCGCGCGCTGCGCGCCCGCTACGGCGACCGGCTGGAGCTGCGGCTGAGGCACTTCCCGCTGGAGAAGCACCGGCACGCCTTCGCCGCGGCGCAGGCCGCCGAGGAGGCGGCGGCGCAGGGGCGGGGCTGGCCGTACGTGGAGGCCGTGCTCGGACGGGTCGAGGAACTGGATCGCGAGGGGGAGCCGTTCCTCATCGAGGTGGCCCGCGAACTCGGGCTGGACGCCGAGGAGTTCGACACCGCACTGATCGACGGCCGGCACATTCTGATCGTCGACGCCGACCAGGCCGAGGGCAAGGCGATCGGCGTGACCGGCACGCCGACCTATGTGATCGGTGGTGAGCGCCTCGACGGCGGCAGGAGCCAGGAGGGGCTGCGCGAGCGGATCGAGGAGATCGCGGACCGGCTGCTGGCGGACCAGGGCGCCTGATCCGGCCACGTCCTACCGCAGGGGTTTGTTTTCCTACAGCAGGGGCTTGTACAGGCAGTACTGCGTCGTCCGGTAGCCGAGCGACTCGTAGAGGCGCTCGGCCGGGGTGTTGCCCGCGAACACGTTCAGTCCGAGGACCCGCAGGCCGGCCGTGAGCGTCTGGGCCTCCGCCAGGAGCATGAGGGTGCGGCCGTGCCCCCTCCCGCGGTGGGCCGCGTCGGCCTCCACGTCGAAGACGAAGGCCTTGTCCGCGCGCAGCGCCAGCCACAGTGTGCCCACGGGCGTGCCCACGTGCTCCAGCACGCTGAACGTCATGCCCTTGGTGCGCATGCCCTGAGGCAGGAGCTGATCGTGGTCGCGAAGCGCCTTGGCGTACGCCGCGGCCTCGGGCACACCCCGTTCGATCCAGGTGAGCGCGTAGTGCTCCCGTGCGTACTCCTGCCAGTCCGCGAACTCCGCCTCGGTCATGGGGCGTGCGCGGCTGCCCGGGGGCAGCGGGGGTGCGGTGCCGCCGAGTTGCTTCTCCATGCCGCGGTTGCGCAGGACGTAGCCGAGCGCCTCGGTGAGACGCAGCGCCACCCGCGCGTCGGCGGGGACCACCGCCTCGATCTGCCGGCAGCCCCAGCCCCGCGCCACCTCCTCCGCGGCGAGCGCGGCCACGGTGCCGCGACCGCGCCGACGGTCGGGCTCCTCGATGCGCAGGTCGATGATGCGGGCCACCGACTCGCCCAGGGACGGCGAGGTGCCGAGGTGTATGTCCCCGACGGGACGGCTGTTCACGCACACCCGGTAGCGGCGTGAACGCGTCCCGTCGGCGTGGTGCTGAAGCGGCTCGGTCGGCCGCAGGGTCGTGGTCATCACGGGTGTTCTACCCGCGGCGGCGACCCGCGTCAGCCCGTTTTCCGGGGGTCACGGGTCCAGGTCGTTCCCGGACCGCTCCTCGAAGATCCGCATGGCCTTGGCGGTCACCGGCCCCGGTGCCCCCACGAGTTCCCGGCCGTCGGCCCGGTGCACGGCCTGGACGTCCCGCAGCGTGGACGTGAGGAAGATCTCGTCCGCGCGCTCGAGGACGTCCAGCGGAAGATCCGTCTCCCTGGCGCCGGTCCACTCCACGGTGAGGGCGCGGGTGATGCCCGCAAGACAGCCGGAGGCGAGCGGCGGGGTGTGGATCTCCCCGTCGAGGACGACGAAGACGTTCGACCCCGTGCCCTCGCAGAGCTGTCCGGCCGTGTTGCCGAAGAGGGCCTCGGTCGCGCCCTGCCCGGTCGCCCGCGCCAGCGCGACGACGTTCTCGGCGTACGAGGTGGTCTTGAGGCCGGTCAGCGCGCCGTGTTCGTTACGGGTCCACGGCACCGTGATCACGGCCGTGGAGTCGGGACGCCTGTTGGTGGCCCCCAGGGCGACGACAAGGGTGGGGCCCTGGTCGCCGCGGTCGGAGCCGAGCGGGCCGTGGCCGCCGGTGTACGTGATGCGCAGGCGCCCGAGGGGCACGGGGTTGGCCTCGAGGACGGCGGCGCAGGCGTGGCGGACCTCGTCGAGGTCCGGGTCCGGAAGGCCGAGGCCACGGGCGGAGCGGGTGAGCCGGTCGAGGTGGCGGGTCAGTGCGAACGCCCGACCCTCCACGGCCTTGACGGTCTCGAAGACGCCGTCGCCGACGGTCAGTCCGTGGTCGAAGACGGAGACGCGGGCGGACTCGATGTCCTGCAGCCCACCGTCGAGCCAGAGCTTCACTGGTCGTTACCTCGCAAGATCGTGGCGGAAGCGTCGTGCGACGTGCCGTCCGGCCCCGCGGCCGTGCCGCGGAGCCCCGGACGTGTGCCGCGTGTGAAAGGTCATTCCGGGCCCAGGTCCTCAAGGTCCTGGTACTCCCCCGACGCTACCGCGAGCAGCCGGGCGGCCTTCAGTTCCGTCTCGCGCCATTCGCCCTCCGGGTCGGAGTCCCAGGTGATGCCGGCGCCGGCGCCGAACCGCAGGACGGCCGCGCCGTCGTCGGTGCGGTCCATCCAGAAGGTGCGGATGCCGACGGCCAGCTCGCCCACGCCCCGGTCGGCGTCGACCCACCCGATGCCGCCGCAGTAGGGGCCGCGGGGTGCCGTCTCCAGGGCGTCGATGATCCGCAGCGCGCTCGACTTGGGGGCGCCGGTGATGGAACCGGCCGGGAAGGCGGCGGCGAGCAGCTCCGGCCAGCCGGCGTCCGGGAGGAGTTCACCGCGGACCGTGGAGACGAGGTGGACGAGGCCGGGGTGCTTCTCGACGGCGCACAGGTCGGGAACGGTGACGCTGCCGGTGACGCAGACGCGACCGAGGTCGTTGCGGACCAGGTCCACGATCATCACGTTCTCCGCGTAGTCCTTCTCCAGCAGCTCCGCCTCGGTGCGGGCCGTGCCCTTGATCGGGCCGGACTCGACGGTGCGGCCGTCGCGGCGCAGGAACAGCTCGGGAGAGGCGGTGGCTATCTCCACGCCGTGCTCCGGCAGGCGGATCGTTCCTGCGTAGGGTGCGGGATTACCGCGGGCCAGCACGGCGGCCAGGGCGTCCACGTCGGCGCCGGGCGCGACCGGCGCCGACAGCACACGGCAGAGGTTCACCTGGTAGACCTTCCCCATGGCGATGTGCTCGCGGATCCGGCGCACGCCCGCCGTGTACGCGGCGCGGTCGAGGGAGGACGTCCAGTCACCGGCCTCGGGGCCCCGCCATCCGCCGGGCACGGGCGCCGGTACCGGCGCTTCCCGCACGTCCGCGAAGCGGGCACAGGTCAGACGCCCCTCGTAGTCCGCGCAGACAGCCCAGAAGCCGGCGGAGTCGAGGGCGGCCGGGTCACGGGTGACATCGAGGAGACCGGTGGCGACACGGTCGCCGAAACGGGCGAGAGGAGGCAGGTCGGGCACGCTGTCGAGTCTATGGCGGGTGTCCCGTGGGTGACCCGGGAGTGTCCCGGCGGTGGTCCGGCCGTGTCCCTGACCAGGCGCAGGGCAGCACGCTGCGCAAACGGGTTTTTGTACTGGCCCCGGAATCCGCTAGAGTTCAACACGTCGCCGGGACGCGGAAGCGGTCCGACAAACGACAAGCGGACGTAGCTCAGTTGGTAGAGCGCAACCTTGCCAAGGTTGAGGTCGCGAGTTCGAGCCTCGTCGTCCGCTCGAAGGAACCAGGGGATCCTCCCGACCCCCTGCACTCCTGGTGGAGTGGCCGAGAGGCGAGGCAACGGCCTGCAAAGCCGTCTACACGGGTTCAAATCCCGTCTCCACCTCCAAGGACGATTAGCTCAGCGGGAGAGCGCTTCCCTGACACGGAAGAGGTCACTGGTTCAATCCCAGTATCGTCCACTGGATCTTCGGATCCCCGCGCGATTAGCTCAGCGGGAGAGCGCTTCCCTGACACGGAAGAGGTCACTGGTTCAATCCCAGTATCGCGCACGCAGTGCCCGTGATCTTCGGATCGCGGTCCCGAGGACGATTAGCTCAGCGGGAGAGCGCTTCCCTGACACGGAAGAGGTCACTGGTTCAATCCCAGTATCGTCCACACATCGAAGCCCCCGGCCACGCGGCCGGGGGCTTCTTCGTGGACTCAGCTGGAGAACAGCATGTGCCCGAAGCTCTTGTGCCGGTGGTGGCCGTAGTGGCCGTGGCCACCGTGATGGCTTTCGTGGTGGCCGCCGTGCGGGGCGCCCCACGCGGGAGCGGCCGGGTACGCCGGCGGGGGCGGCGGAGCGGGCTGCGCCCACTGGGCCTCCAGACGGGTGAGCGCCTCCAGCTCCCCGTAGTCGAGGAAGATGCCGCGGCAGCCACTGCACTGCTCGATCTGAACGCCGTTGCGGTTGTACGTGTGCATCGGCGCATGACACTTCGGACACTGCATGCTCGGCTCAACTCCTCGCCGGTCGGTGGGGCTTCGTCAGACAGAGACCCGGTGCGGCCCCGGCCGGTTGCAGGCTGCGGCACAGGTCACTGCGCGAACTGGGGAGAAAACCGGGCCATTCGGGCGCAGGCGTCGACCACGGCCTGTTCCGCCTCGTCCAAGGCGCGGCCGGCGGCGGCGGACTTGGCGACGGCCCGGGCGGCCGTCTGCACGGTGAGGGCGCGGGCGGGAACGTCCAGGGCGGCCCAGGGGTCGCCGGTGGAGGGGACCGCGGGACCGCCCGCCCGGCGGTACGCGGCGAGGAACCTGGCCCACTCGTCCGGGGAGAGCAGACCACAGGCGTACCAGGCGGCCGGGCGGGCCAGGTCCCAGGCCGGTTCTCCGAGGCCCAGGTCGTCCACGTCTATCAGGAGCCAGGGGCCGGTGTCCGCGGGGTGGCGCACCAGCTGGCCGAGGTGGAAGTCGCCGTGACAGAGGCCCCGCGCCGCGGGCATGGGCGCCTCGGCACGGGCCCAGGCCGGGAGGGCGGCCCAGGCGGCGAGCACGCTCGCGGCGGCCGGACGGTGGCGGGCGGCGTGGAGGCGTCGGACGGCACGGGCGGCCTTGGCGGGGCCTCGCATGACCGGGAGGCCGGCGGGGGCGGGCGCCTGGTGCAACCGGGCGAGGAGGGTGGCGGCGGTCTCCCAGGGGGCGGCGTCCGGAGCGTCGGGATCCACGGGGGTGCCGTACGGCCAGCAGGTCACCAGGCGGCCGTGGAGGTCGGCGGGTGCGGCGCGGAGGGGCGCCAGGAGGATCTCGGGGAGGCCGGCCGCGGTACCAAGACGCAGGGCGAGCTCCCCGGGGTCCGTACCCGGGGCGTGCGCCTTGGCGACCGTGTCACCGTGCCGCACGACGGTGCCGTCCCCCCGCTCGGCCAGCACGGCGTCGGGGTGCCCGCAGCCTCCTCCTCGAGGATGAGCCGTACGGCGGGCTTCGGCGGTGAGGGCAACCAGTACGTCGGCGGTCACGGCACTCCCTGAGCGGCACGGAACAGACCCCCGGAGCGTACGCACCCACCGGCGCCCCCGGCCTTACCGGCCACGACCGCGTCGACCGTCCATCGGCAACCACCACGGCGAGCAGCCGGTTACGTGAGAGCGACGCCGGTTCGGGCGCGGAGGCAGTGCAGAATAACGCCCGCGCAGCTCCCCAGCTGCGCGGGCGTTGGTGCCGTCCGTCGTACCCCCGTCCCCACGGGGTTGCATGGGTGGGATGTCCCCGCCCGGACCGCTCTTCCGGGCCTGGGGCGCCGCTCAGCGCCCCAGCATCACGCCCACGGACGACGCTTGTGTGACCACTGCATCCCAGCCGCCGAAGGCGTACACGAGCAGGGCCGCCAGGGGGAGGGCCATCGCGGTCGCCACCAGGGGGTGGCGGCGGCCCGGGCGACGGGTGCCGAACGCGGCGTGCGCCCTGCGCCCCTGCGTGCGGACCAGTGTCCGCGGTGCCGTGTGGGCCATGGTCCCTCTCCTGACCGTGGTGCTGTTGTCGTTGGCAGCGGCGGGTGCCTGACCTCGGGGGACGAGTGCTGCACCCACCGCTTGACCTCAAATCTAGGGTCCGGGCGCCCCCCGGTCGTCATGCCCTCGTACCGATTGCTCGGCCTCCCGGAGGAGGAGCGAGGACCTGCGGTGTACTCCCCTGGGTGGAGACGAGGTCCTAGGTCTCAGGGTCTTCCCGGAGGGGACGCACGGCGTCTCCCTTCTGCTCCGATCCGTCTTCCCGTGGAACCGGCTGCTCCACCAGCGCAAGCACCCGGTTCGCCATGAAGCGGGCGGTCCGCACGACCGTCCCGGAACGCGTGACTTCGCTCACTTCCACCACCCCCCTGCGTACCGCCGTCTCCACCCGGCGGCCCGCCCTGCTCGCCACCACCTCGTACGTACGTGTCGTGTCCCCCGCGTCCACGACTATCTCCACACGATCACCCTTCACGGGTTCAATCCCCCTTCCCCAGCGGGTGTTTGGGATCATGGACGACGCGTCACGCGCCTGCTCGCGCCTGTCCTGACCACCTCTCAAGTCTCCCACGGGGCACTGACAATCGATCGGGCGAGAGGGCGCGGCCTCTGCGCGCACCCGGCCGTGGAAACGTAAGCTGTGGCTCGTCAAACGGACCGGGCAGCGGGGATGGACATGGCGATGATGCGCCTGAGGCGTGAGGACCCGCGTGTCGTCGGCTCGTTCAGGCTTCACCGGCGGCTCGGCGCGGGCGGGATGGGCGTCGTCTACCTGGGCTCCGACAAGCGGGGCCAGAGGGTCGCGCTGAAGGTGATCCGGCCGGATCTCGCGGAGGATCAGGAGTTCCGGTCGCGGTTCGCACGTGAGGTCTCGGCGGCACGGCGGATTCGTGGCGGGTGTACGGCGCGACTGGTGGCCGCCGATCTGGAAGCGGATCGTCCGTGGTTCGCCACGCAGTACGTGCCCGGGCCGTCGCTGCACGACAAGGTCGCCGAGGAAGGCCCCCTCACGGCCGCCGAGGTCGCCGCCGTCGGGGCCGCCCTGTCCGAGGGGCTGGTCGCGGTGCACGAGGCCGGGGTCGTCCACCGGGATCTGAAGCCGTCCAACATCCTGCTGTCCCCGAAGGGGCCGCGGATCATCGACTTCGGCATCGCCTGGGCGACCGGTGCCTCGACGCTCACCCACGTGGGCACGGCCGTCGGGTCGCCCGGCTTCCTCGCCCCCGAGCAGGTACGGGGGGCCGCGGTCACCCCGGCCACGGACGTGTTCGCACTGGGCGCCACACTGGCGTACGCGGCGACCGGAGACTCGCCCTTCGGACAGGGCAGTTCCGAGGTGATGCTGTACCGCGTGGTGCACGAGGAGGCGAAGCTGCACGGCGTGCCGGACGCTCTGGCCCCGCTCGTCCGCGCCTGTCTCGCGAAGGACCCCGACGAACGGCCGAGCACCCTCCAACTCTCGCTGCGGCTCAAGGAGATCGCGGCCCGGGAGACCCAGGGGCTCACCGACGTACGGCCCTCCGACCGGCGCGGCGAGGTGGACCGGCCGTCGGGGCGGCTCGCGCAGCAGTACGCGGAGCAGCGCACCGTGCGCCGCCCGCAGGGGCCGGGCACTCCCCCGCCGCGCAGCAGCGGGTCCCGGCCGGGGCCGCGTCCGACGCCCGAGCAGCGCGGCAACTCGACCCGCTCGGGCGGCCGTCCCGCACCGCGCAGTGGCACCGGGCGGCCGGTGCCCCGTACCACCGGGACCGGGCGGCGCCCGGCCAATCCGCGGCTGCTGCGCCAGCGGATCTTCGTGTTCGTGGTGGTGACGCTGCTGGTGGCGCTGGGCATCGCGGCGGCCCAGGGGTGCCAGGGGCCCGCGCGCGGCATGGACGACGGACGCGTACCCAGGGACGCACGGCCGGAGCAGTCGTACCCCTCTCCGACCGGCGATCTGATGGCCGAGCAGTACCACAGCGCGCTCGGCCGGGACGGGTGACGGGACCCCGGCGGAGGTCCGGCCGAGCCCTGACGGGGCCTAGGAGTGCGGGCGGCCCGTCGCGACCGCATAGAAGGCGACCGCGGCCGCCGCGCCCACGTTGAGGGAGTCGACGCCGTGGGCCATGGGGATGCGGACCCATTCGTCCGCGGCGACCAGCGCCTGGGTGGACAGGCCGTCGCCCTCCGCGCCGAGCATCAGCGCGACCCGGTCCATCGTGTGCGGAGCCGTCTCGTCGAGGGTCTCGGCCTTCTCGTCGGGGGTGAGCGCGAGGAGCGTGAACCCGGCCTCGCGGACCGGCTCGAGGCTCCTCGGCCAGGTGTCGAGGCGCGCGTACGGCACCGAGAACACCGCACCCATGGACACCTTCACGCTGCGCCGGTACAGCGGGTCGGCGCAGTCGGGCGACAGCAGGACCGCGTCCATGCCGAGGGCGGCGGCGGAGCGGAAGATCGCGCCGATGTTGGTGTGGTCGTTCACGGATTCCATGATCACGACCCGGCGGGCGGACGCGAGGAGTTCCTCCGCCGCCGGCAGAGGCTTGCGCTGCATGGAGGCGAGCGCGCCGCGATGCACGTGGTAGCCGGTGACCTGTTCGGCCAGTTCCGGGGTGACCGCGTACACCGGGGCCGGAAGCTCGTCGATGACGTCCCGCATGACGTCGACCCACTTGGCGGACAGCAGCATGGAACGCATCTCGTAACCGGCCGCCTTGGCCCGTCTGATGACCTTCTCGCCCTCGGCGATGAACAGGCCCTCGGCGGGTTCACGCTTGCGGCGCAGCTCCACGTCGGTCAGGCCCGTGTAGTCGCGCAGGCGCGGGTCGTCGGGGTCCTCAACGGTGATGAGATCGGCCACAGGGTGATACTGCCTTGTCCAAGGAGCGGTGCCAACGGCTGGAACGGGACGTGTTACCCCGGGTTACTCGACCGGTCGCGGCCCCACCGTCACGACCTCGCCGATGACGATGACCGCAGGGGGCCTCACGTCCTTCTCCCGTACGGTTTCCGCGACCGTCGCCAGCGTCGCGTCGACGCGGCGCTGGGCCGCCGTCGTGCCCTCCTGGACCAGGGCGACGGGGGTGCCGGGAGCCTTGCCGTGGGCGACGAGCGTCTCGGCGATCTTCCCGATCTTGTCGACGCCCATCAGGATCACGAGCGTGCCGGTGAGATTCGCCAGGGACGGCCAGTCGACCAGCGAGCGCTCGTCGTCAGGCGCGACATGCCCGCTGACCACCGTGAACTCGTGTGCGACACCGCGGTGGGTGACGGGGATACCGGCGGCGCCCGGCACGGAGATCGAGCTGGAGATGCCCGGGACGACCGTGCACGCGATGCCCGCCTCGGCGAGCGCCTGCACCTCCTCCATGCCGCGGCCGAAGACATACGGGTCGCCGCCCTTCAGACGCACCACCGACTTGCCCTGCTTGGCGTGCTCGATCAGCGCGTTGTTGATGGCCTCCTGGGCCATGAAACGGCCGTACGGGATCTTCGCCGCGTCGATCACCTCGACGTGCGGCGGGAGTTCGGCGAGCAGGTCGCGGGGGCCGAGACGGTCGGCGATGACCACGTCCGCCTCGGCGAGGAGGCGCCGACCGCGGACCGTGATCAGGTCCGGGTCGCCGGGGCCGCCGCCCACCAGTGCGACGCCGGGCGTGCGGGTGCGGTGGTGCGGGGCGACCAGGGTGCCGTCGCGCAGGCCCTCCACCACGGCGTCACGGATGGCGGCGGTGTGCCGGGGGTCGCGGCCCCTGGCCTCGGTGGTGAGCACGGCGACCGTGACGCCCTCGCTGTGGCCGGTGGCGGGTGTCCATGCGGTGGCCGCGTCGGCGTCGTCGGAGCGGACGCACCACACCCGGTGCGTCTCGGCCTCCGCCGAGGCCCGGGAGTTGGCTTCGCGGTCGCTGGTGGCGATCAGGGCGTACCAGGCGTCCGCGAGGTCGCCGTCCTGGTAGGGGCGCTTCTTCCAGCTGATCTCGCCCGCGTCCGCCATGGCTTCCACCGAGGGGGTCGCCTCCGGAGAGACGAGGACGATGTCCGCGCCCGCCGCGATGAGCGCCGGGAGGCGGCGCTGGGCGACCTGGCCGCCGCCGAGGACGACGACGCGCCGTCCGGTCAGGCGGAGCCCTACGGGATACGGGGGGTGTTCGGCCATGGAGGTGCGGCTCCTCGTGCGGCGGTGGGGACGGCGGCCTCTGCGGCGTCGGAGGGGCCTGACGTGCGGATTCTAAGGTGCGGACGGCAGGGGCGGCTCATCCGTTCGAAGGCTGGGCCGCCCCTGTACGCCGGCGGGGATGCTCCTACTTCTCGGTGACCCCCGCCGAGTCGAACGTCGCCACCTCGTGCATCGCCCTCGCCGCGCTCTGGACCAGCGGCAGGGCCAGCAGGGCTCCCGTGCCCTCGCCCAGGCGGAGGTCGAGGTCGACCAGGGGGCGCAGGCCCAGTTTGTTGAGGGCGGCCACATGGCCGGGCTCGGCGCTGCGGTGGCCGGCGATGCAGGCCGCGAGGACCTCGGGGGCGATCGCGCGCGCCACCAGGGCGGCGGCGCCCGCGCTGACCCCGTCCAGGATGACCGGGGTACGCAGGGACGCGCCGCCCAGCAGCAGACCCACCATCGCCGCGTGCTCCAGACCGCCGAACGCCGCGAGGACGCCGATCGGGTCGGCCGGGTCCGGCTTGTGGAGTTCGATGGCGCGGCGCACGACCTCCGTCTTGCGGGCCAGCGTCTCGTCGTTGATGCCGGTGCCGCGGCCCGTCACCTCGGACGGGTCGGTGTCCGTGAAGACCGCGATCAGGGCGGCCGAGGCCGTCGTGTTCGCGATGCCCATCTCGCCGGTGAGCAGCGCCTTGTTCCCGGCCGCCACCAGGTCGCGGGCCGTCTCGATGCCGACCTCGATCGCCTGCTTGACCTCCTCGCGGCTGAGCGCGGGACCGGTCGTCATGTCCGCCGTGCCGGCGCGGACCTTGCGCGGCAGCAGGCCGGGAGTGGCGGGCAGGTCGGAAGCCACTCCCACGTCGACGACGCAGACCTCCGCGCCGACCTGGCCCGCGAACGCGTTGCAGACCGCTCCGCCGCCGAGGAAGTTGGCGACCATCTGGCCGGTCACCTCCTGGGGCCAGGGGGTGACGCCCTGGGCGTGCACACCGTGGTCGCCCGCGAAGATCGCGACGGCCGCGGGCTCGGGGATCGGCGGCGGGCACTGCCGGGACAGTCCGGACAGCTGCGCGGAGATGATCTCCAGCATGCCGAGGGCACCGGCGGGCTTGGTCATCCGCTTCTGTCGCTCCCACGCCTCGCCGAGCGCCTTGGCGTCCAGCGGGCGGATACCGGCGACGGTCTCGGCGAGCAGGTCGTGCGGCTCCTCGCCGGGCAGCGCGCGACGGCCGTACGTCTCCTCGTGCACGACCCAGGACAGCGGGCGGCGCTTGGACCAGCCCGCCTGCATCAGTTCGGGCTCCTCCGGGAACTCGTCGACGTACCCGACGCACAGGTACGCCACGACCTCCAGGTGCTCGGGCAGGCCGAGGGCGCGGACCATCTCGCGCTCGTCGAAGAAGCTGACCCAGCCGACGCCGAGGCCCTCGGCGCGGGCCGCGAGCCACAGGTTCTCGACGGCGAGCGCGGAGGAGTACGGCGCCATCTGCGGCTGGGTGTACCGGCCGAGGGTGTGGCGGCCGCCGCGGGTCGGGTCGGCGGTGACCACGATGTTCACCGGCGTGTCGAGGATGGCCTCGATCTTCAGTTCCTTGAACTGCTTCGCCCGGCCCTTGGGCAGCGACTTCGCGTACGCCTCGCGCTGGCGCATGGCCAGTTCGTGCATCGTGCGGCGCGTCTCGGCGGAGCGGATGACGACGAAGTCCCAGGGCTGGGAGTGGCCCACGGAGGGCGCCGTGTGGGCGGCCTCCAGGACGCGCAGCAGCACCTCGTGCGGGATCGGGTCGCTGCGGAAGCCGTTGCGGATGTCGCGGCGCTCGCGCATCACGCGCAGCACGGCCTGACGCTCGGCGTCGTCGTATCCGGGCGCCGCCGGGCCGGTGGACTGTCGTGCTTCTTCCACGGCGGCCGTGCTCTCCTCCTGGTCGGCGGCCCGGGTGTCGAGGTCGTCCGCCTGCTGTGCGACTACGGGCTCCTCGGCGTGCGGCTCCGGGGCGGGTGCCTCGGCCTCGCGGGGGCCGGGGACCATGGCGACGGGCTCCTGCGCCGCCGGTTCCTCCTGCGGGGCGACGGCCGGAGCGGATTCCTCGGCGGGCGGCTGCTCCGGCGCGGGCAGGGGCGGCACGGTCAGGGCGTGCGGTGGGGTGGGAGCAAGGTGCGGGGTGGTCGGCACGGTGCCCTCGACGGGCACGAACCGGCCGAACGACTGGTCCGCCTGGGGCTCCATGGGCGCGTCGCCGCGCACACCGGGGGCATCGGCGGGCGCACCGGGTACGGCGGCCGGCTCGCCGTCCGCCTGCTGCCCCTCGTGCGCCGGGGTGTGGCCGCCCGCCGGCACGGCCTGCGCGGGCTCGGCGACCGGCTGCGCGGCCTCGGGGGCGTGCTGCGGCGCGGGCTCGGCGAACTGCGCCGGCATGTCGGGAATGTGGGCCTCGCCGTCCGCCGGGAGCGCCTGCTGGTCCGCAGCCGGTGCCACGGCCGGGGACCGGCTGGGGTCCTGGACCTGCTCGGCCGGGGCCTGGCCCGGATCGTGGACGTGCCCGGCAGAGGTGTCGGCGACGGGTCCGTGGTCCTGGCCGAGAGCCGCCGGGTGGGTGGCGGGCGCCGCAGTGTGGGCCTCCGGGGCCCGCTGGGCCGCCTCGGCCACCGGTGCGGCCGCGCCGATGTGCGGCACGTCGTCCGCGGGCGGTACGGCCCCGAGGTCCGGGGCGTCGTCCGCCACGGGCGGGGCGTCCGGGACCTGCGGGGCGACGGCGGCGGGTGCCCGGTCCTGCGCGTCCTGCGCGGATACGGCGTGCTGCGCGGGTACGGCTCCGGGATGCTGCGCGGCGTCGCTCTGCGAGCCGCGGTTCTGCGACCCGTCGCCCTGCGAGCGGTCGTGCGGCGCCCCGTCCGGCAGGAGGTGGCCCGGGCCGTCGGCGGCCCGGGCTTCCTCGGGACGGCCGCCCGCGCCCTCCGGGACCGGCAGGCCGTGCCCCGCCTGCGGCGCGTGTGGCGTCGGCTGCGGCACGTGCTGCTGCACCGAGTCGAGCAGCGGGTCAGGGCCCTGAGGAGCCGTCGGCGTCGCCTCGGCGGTCGCGGGCGCGGCTCCCGGAGCGACCGGCACGGCGGTCGGCTCAACCGTCGGCACCGGCTCGGGCGCCGGTGCCGCGACGGCCGTTTCCGCGGCCGTCCCCTCGGCGCCCGTCGGCGGCACGGTGTGCTGCTGCGGTGGAGGCCCCCACGGCACCGCTCCCTGCGGGGAGTTCTCCCCCGGCTGCGGCACGTCGAGGTACTCGGGCCCGGTCGTGGGCGGCCCCGAGGGGCGCATCGGGGCGTCCGCCGGACCGCGGTCGGAGAGCGTACGCACGGGGCTCGCGGAGGTGTCCGGGATGGGGGGGCCGAGGTGCAGCGGGCGGCGCGGGGCCGCCGGCTGCGGCGCGGGCGCCGGAGGTGGCGTACGGACCGCGCCCAGGTCGATGGAGCCGCTGTCCCGGCCGGCCGCCTCGTGGGGACCGGGCTCGTGAAGGCCGGGCTCTTGGGGACCCGGCTCGTGGGGGTACGGCGCCGGAGCCGGGGCCTGCTGGGGCATCTCGGTGCCCCACGCGCCCTGCTGGCCCGGCATCAGGAGCAGGTCGTCGTCCTCGGGAGCGCTGCCGGAAGGGTCGAGGTAGGTGTACGCGCCCGGCGCGAGGACGCCCGGCTGCTCCACCATGCCTGCGTTCTCCGGCAGCCCCTCGCCCGGGACCTGGCCGGTGTCGGTCATGCGTACCCCTCGCCCATCGGTTAGTGCTTCTACGACCAGCTGGCCCGGAACGGTGCGCCGACCGCCCGCAGTGAAGAACGAGCGTGCTTGCCCAGCGGCACGAACGACCCGCCCACAATGACGACAAAGCCATTGAACGGCATTGTCCCGGTCATGCCGCCGTCGCGACAGGGTGATCCGCGACGGCCCGCTGTGGACTGCGCCACGTTGCGCGCCCTCCGGTCCGGCCGTACCGTCTCCACCCCAAAAGAGGTGTGCTTTCCGGACATTGGCTGACGAATGCCGGATCACCCGAGTACGGTACGACGGTCGGCCAGCCTACCGCGCCGGTACGACAACCGGATCACGGGGAGCGTTCGGCCAATCGGCCGCTGAGCAGGAACGCGACACTCCGCTCCTTCTCCGTCCAGGCCCGCGTGTCGAGTTCGACGGACTGCAGCAGGGCGCACTCGACGTCGTAGCCGTGTTCGGTGAGGTCCCTGCCGACGAGTTCGGCCGCGTCACGGGTCGCGGCATGGGTGACGATGCGCTGCGGGCGGCGGTCGGCGACGGCGGAGACGACCGCCGCTCCCCCGCCGCCGACGCGGACGACGTCCGGTTCCGGCAGGTTCTCCAGGATGTGCGGGGCGGCGCCGTGCACGACCTGGAGCTGGACGCCGAAGTGGCGTGCGGCGGCCGTGGTACGGCCGCATGCGTCGAGGTCCTGGTCGACGGCGATGACGGCGGCCCCGCAGCGGGCGGCCTCCACGGTGAACGCTCCGCTGCCGCTGCCGATGTCCCACACCAGGTCGCCCACCCGGGGCCCCAGGCGGGCGAGTTGGGCGGCGCGCAGCAGATCCGTCTCCCCTTCGCCGAGTCCCCCGCCGTACGCCTCGGCCGGCAGGGCCCAGCCGCGTGGTCCGGTGCCCGGGTCGCGGCCGGCGATCCAGCCGCCGTCGGCCGCGGTGACGGGTCCGCCGATGACGATGACGACGTTGGGGTCGCGCCAGGTGTGGTCGGCGGCCTTGTCGGAGGTGACGACGGTGACCTGTTCGCGTTGGGTGCCGAGCTCCTCACAGATGACGAAGGTGCGGTGGACGCCGTCGAGGAGCAGTCCGAGCTCGGCGGGTCCGGCTCCGGGTGAGGTAAGGACCGCGACTTTGGTGTGGGCGCGGCATACGTTGACCGCACGGCGCAGGGTGCGGCGGTGTGCGACGACCACCTGTGCGTCGTCCCAGGGCATCCCGGCGCGCGCGAAGGCGGCGGCCACGGAGGAGACGGCGGGGACGACTTCCACCTCCAGGCCGTACTCGGGGGCGCGCAGCGTGCGTACGACACCGAAGAAGCCCGGGTCGCCGTCGGCGAGGACGACGGCGGTGCCGCGGTGGGCGGCGATGCGGCGGGCGGCGAGGGCGACACTGCCGAGGCGGATGCGCTCGGCGGCCGGCGGCACTTCGGGAAGGGCGAGGTGGTGGGCCGCGCCGGCGACGAGCGTGGCGGCCCCGAGGGCGGAGCGCGCCGCTGCGGTCAGCGGCGAGCCGTCCCAGCCGATCACCGTGACCCGGTCGGCCATCGTCGTCAGTCTCCAGGTTTCGTGCAGGTCGTCAGGGGGCAGCCCGTACGGCGGGCTCCGTGAGGGTATCCCGTTCGGCTGCGCGTACTCGCCCCGGGACGGGCCCGTGGGAGCGGTTCCTCGCCGTCAGTTCCAGTTCGGGAACGACGTGAAACCCCCTGTGTCGGCCAGCTCGTCGCTGACCCCGTCGAGGTCCTCCGGCAGCAGGCTCCACACGATGAAGTCGGTCCGTACGTCCGTCCAGGTGCCGTCCGCCGCACGGACGTGCGCTATGCAGGCGTTGCGCAGGACGCCCTCGCTGATGCAGCCGATCTTCTGGGCGACCTGCTGGGAGGCGGTGTTGTCGGCCGCGGTGCGCAGTTCGATCCGCTCGAACTTCTGGTCCGAGAAGAGCCATTGGGCGGTCGCGAGCGCGGCCTCGCAGGCGTAGCCCTCACCGCGTGCCCAGGGGGCGATGATGTACGACAGTTCCGTGGACCGCACCTGCCAGTTGGTCTTCGTGAGCTGGACGACGCCCACCAGACGCTGGGTGAGGAACTCGGTGACGGCGAGGTCGAGGCCGCGGCCCGCGGCGCGCTCGGCGGGCGCGTGCTCGGTGATCCAGGCGCGGGCGCCCTCCTCGGTGAACGGCTGGGGCACGTCGGTCCAGGCGCCGACCAGCTCGTCGTTCATCATCTCGGCCAGCGCGGGGACGTCGTCCTCGTCGAGAGGGCGCAGGACCAACCGCTCCGTGCTGATGGAGACGTTGGGGAAGGTGCTCGTCATTGCGCCGCTCCGTAACCTTCGAAAAAACCGTCAGGGCCTGCTGAACTGCCCAGCATGCAGCATCGGGGCGGCGAAACGCACCACGGGGTCCACACCCGGTGAGGGAGCGGACCCGGTGCGTGGCGATACGCGGTGTGCGCGGCGCCGCCGGCGGACGGCGGACGGGATCAGAAGGACGGGATGACCGACCCCTGGTACTTGTCCTCGATGAACTTCTTCACCTCGGGCGAGACGAGGAGCCTGGCCAGCTTCCTGACCCGCGGGTCGTTCTCGTGGCCCTTCTCGACCGCGAGGAAGTTGCCGTAGGGGTTGTTCTTCGCGGACTCCAGGACGAGCGCGTCCTTGGCGGGCTTCAGGCCGGAGGAGATGGCGTAGTTGCCGTTGATCACCGCGGCGTCCACATCGTCCAGGGAGCGCGGGGTCTGGGCCGCCTCCAGCTCCTTGAACCTGAGGTTCTTCGGGTTCTGGGCGATGTCCTGGGGGGTCGCCTCGTTGCCCACGCCGCTCCTGAGCGTGACGAGACCGTTCGCGGCGAGCAGTTCGAGCGCGCGCGCCTCGTTGACCGTGTCGTTCGGGATGGCGACGGTCGCACCGCTCTTCAGCTCGTCCGCCTTCTTGATCTTGTGCGAGTACAGGCCGAGGGGCTCCAGGTGCACCGTGACGACGGGCACGATGTGGGTGCCGTTCTTCTTGTTGAAGTCGTCGAGGTACGGCTGGTTCTGGAAGTAGTTGGCACCGACCGACCCGTCCTCGGTCGCCGTGTTCGGCGTGACGTAGTCGGTGAACTCCTTCACCTCGAGGTCGAGGCCCGCCTTCTTCGCCAGGTTGTCCTTGACGAAGTTCAGGATCTCGGCGTGCGGGGTGGGGCTCGCGGCGACGACGAGCGGGCCGTCGGAACCGGAGGAGGCGGAGCTGCGCCGGCCGGAGCCGCAGGCGCTGAGCCCGAAGGTGAGGGCTGCCGCGGCGAGGACGGCGGTGATGATCTTGGCGGTGTTACGCACGAAAAGTGCCTTTCCTTATGGGTGGTGCGACCCCGTCATGGTTCACGGGGAGTTCAGGGGGTGCGGGCGCGGCGTGGCTCAGGCGGCCTTGCGCACATCGGCCGTCGCGGGCTCCTCCGTCTTCAGCAGCCGCAGCTCGGGTGCCGGTCCGGAGCGGCCGCCGCGGCGGTGCAGGGCGCGGGCCGCGAAGTCGCCGGCGAACTGGATGAGCGAGATGACGACGGCGAGGACCGCCACGGTGATCCACATCAGCCGGGTCTCGAAGCGCTGGTAGCCGTAGCGGATGGCGATGTCGCCGAGGCCGCCGGCGCCGACCGTGCCGGCCATCGCGGAGTAGCCGATGAGGGCGACGACGGTGGTGGTCGCGGAGGAGATCAGGGAGGGCAGCGCCTCGGGTACGAGGACCTTGCGCACGACGCTCCAGGTGCTGCCGCCCATCGCCTGCACGGCCTCGACGAGTCCGCCGTCCACTTCGCGGACGGCCGTCTCGACGAGGCGCGCGAAGAAGGGGATGGCGCCGACGGCGAGCGGAACGATGGCGGCCTCGCGGCCGATCGTCGTGCCCGTGACCCAGCGCGTGAAGCCCATCAGCGCCACCATCAGGATGATGAACGGCATCGAGCGGGTGATGTTCACGGCCTGTCCGAGGAGCTTGTTGGCCACGATGTTCTGGAGCAGTCCGCCGCGGTCGGTCAGCACCAGCAGCACGCCGAGCGGCAGGCCGCCGACGACGGCGATGAGGGTGGACCAGCCGACCATGTAGAGGGTGTCCCGGGAGGCCTGGGACAGCAGAGGCTGCATCGCCGAGAAATCGGTCCAGGTCACTTGGCGCCTTCCTTCACCAGCGGGGCCGCCTGGCCCACCACGTCGATCTGCAGGCCCTGCTCGCGCAGGAAGCCGATCGGCACGACGTTGTCCTCGTAGCAGCCGGGCAGTTCGATGCGCATCCGGCCGATCTGCAGGCCGCCGACGGTGTCGATGGCGGCGCCCAGGATCGAGATGTCGATGTTGTAGGTGCGGGACAGCTGCGAGACGACGGGCTGCGTGGCGGCCTCGCCCCGGAAGGTGACGTCGACGACGGTCCGGTCGTCGCCGGAGGCCTCACCACCGACCGGGAAGAGGGCGGAGGCGAGTGGGGAGCCGGGGGTGGCGAGCAGCTCGCCGACCGTGCCGGACTCGACGATGCGGCCCTTCTCCATGAGGGCGGCCGAGTCGCAGACGCTCTTGACGACGTCCATCTCGTGGGTGATGAGCAGGACGGTCAGGCCGAGCTGCCGGTTGAGGTCGCGCAGCAGCTGGAGGATGGAGCGGGTGGTCTCCGGGTCGAGGGCACTGGTCGCCTCGTCCGAGAGCAGCACGTCGGGGTCGCCGGCGAGGGCGCGGGCGATGCCGACGCGTTGCTTCTGGCCGCCGGAGAGCTGGGCCGGGTAGGCCTTGGCCTTGTCGGCGAGGCCCACGAGGTCCAGGAGTTCCAGGGCCTTGCGGGAACGTTCCTTCCCGGACTTGCCGAGGATCTCCAGGGGCAGCTCGACGTTGTCCTGGACGCTGCGCGAGGACAGCAGGTTGAAGTGCTGGAAGACCATGCCGATCCGGCTGCGTGCCGTGCGGAGCTCCTTGCCGGCGCGTGGCCCGCGGCCGGCGAGCGCGGTGAGGTCCTGACCGGCCACGGTGACCGTGCCGGAGGTGGGGCGCTCGAGGAGGTTCACGCAGCGGATGAGCGAGGACTTGCCGGCGCCCGACTGGCCGATGACGCCGTACACCTCGCCTTCGCGTACGTGCAGGTCGACGCCGTCGAGGGCGGTGACCTCGCGGCCGCGCGAACGGTCGGCCCGGTAGATTTTCGTCAGGCCCGATGTGGTGATCACTGGGTTTCCGTCACTGTCGAGTGCAGGGCGTGGGTGTGCGCCGGGCACGGGTGCGTGCATGGCAACGCGGCACGGTTCTCGCAAGGGCGATGGAACCGGGGAGAACGTGTGCGCGGGGGTCAGTCGCGTACGACGCGTGCGTACGGACACTCCACGGCGGTCTCGCTTCGGGGCGCGGGACTCCGGGCGGTGCGGGGGCCCTCTAGCAGGCGCACATTCGACACATACAACGAGCACCGGGCGTCATGGTCGCCTCGGTCGCAACAGTGCGGCAGCTCGTCGTGGTCATGGTTGCAAGTAAACCAGACACCGGGTCGGCACCTGACACAGCTGTCCGGACTGCGGACAGATCGCTCGGAGTGTGGTCAACGCCACGGCGGGCGGGGCGGCGCCGCAGTCGCCCCCCTGGGGGCGGGGACATCGGTCCTTTTGGCCCGTAATAGGGTCGCTGCATGCTTGACGCCCTGACGCTGGCGACCGGTGTCGCCGCGCTGCTGCTCGCCGCCTGGTGCGGCTGGGCCGCCCACCGTGATCAGCCCACGAAGGACTGGCACTTCATCGGCATGGCCGTGGTGACGCTGCTGGCCCTGGCCCAGCTGGGCGTCGGCATCGTCCAGCTGGCGCGGGGCGAGAAGCCGGCACAGGGCACGACGATCTTCGTGGCGTATCTGCTCGGCGCCTTCGCGTGCATCCCGGCGGCGGGCTTCATGTCGCTGGCCGAGCGCACACGGTGGGGTTCGGTGACGGTCGCGGCCGGCGGTGTGGTCCTCGCCGTGCTGGAGGTGCGGCTCTATGACATCTGGGGAGGCTGAGATGACGGCCACGCGGGAGAAGCCGGCGAAGACGCGGCTCATCGGCGGGCCCGGCATGCTGCTGGTGTGGCTGTACGGGGTGATGGTGGTCGGGGCCGTGTCGCGGTCGGCCGTACAGATCTCGACGCAGTTCGACAGGGCACCGCTCGCCTACTCGCTGTCCGCGGTCGCCGGCGTCGTCTACGGATTCATCACGTACTCGCTGGTGCGGGGCGGCGAGACGGCCCGCCGGGCGGCGTTGGTGTGCTGCGCGGCCGAGCTGGTGGGCGTGCTCACGGTGGGGACGTGGACCGTCGTCGAGCCGTCCGCCTTCCCGGACGCGACGGTCTGGTCGGACTACGGCATGGGGTACGTCTTCATTCCGGTGCTGCTGCCGCTGTCGGCCATGTACTGGTTGCGGAAGGGGGCCGTGCGTCAGGCGGAGACGGCCTGAGTCCGGCGGGACGCGCCCCGTTCGGGGCGCTCTTCCGCTTACGCCGTCGTCGCGTACGTGCCCGCCGGCTTCTCCAGGACGATCATCGGTACGCCGTCCACCCCCTCGGCCGTGCCCACCGTCTCGTAGCCGACCCGGCGGTACAGGCGCAGGTTGCCCTCGCTGCGGTGGCCGGCGCTCAGACGGAACTTCTTCGCGCCGTGCTGCTCCACCAGTGCCGCCTCCGCCGCGCGCAGCAGCCGGGCGCCGATGCCGTGGCCCTGCAGCCGCGGGTGGACGCAGAGCCTGCCGATCGAGGCGGCCCCGTCCTCCGTCACGCGGCCGCGCACCGAGCCGACCACCTCCTCGCCCAGCCGGGCCACGAAGACGCAGTCCGAGGCGACTTCCTCGCGAACCGAGTCCAGGGTCTGGACGAGCGGGGCGATGCGGTAGTTGCCGTACAGCGCGGCCTCGCTCTGGAAGCACAGGTACTGCAGCTTGAAGATCTGCTCGGCGTCCTGCTCGGACGCCACAGAGATGGTCACGCTCATGCCCATGTGCGCATGCCTCCCGCTCACCTGATCACCGATCGTCCCCCACTCCTATCCCCGCGGTTCGAGGGCCGCAACCTCCGCCGCAAGCAATCGACGCAGACATCCCAGGCATTTGGAGCGTTCCGGGCCGAGACTACCCTGTGAGATTCCCAACTCCCCGGCGATTTCCCGGTACGTCAGGTCCTGCGGGGACAGCAAGGCCGCCACGAGGCGCGGACAGCGGCCGGGGAGGCGGCGCACGGCGGCGTGCAGTGCCCGGCGCCGGGCGGCGAAGAGCGCCTGCTGCTCCGGGTCGCGACGGGTGTCGTCGGCCGGGTCACCGCAGTACGGCAGTTCGAGGCGGGCGGCGCGTCGGCCACGGCGTGCCTCCAGTCGGACCGCGCGGCGCAGCCATTCCTGCGGGTCGACGAGGGGCCGGCCGGCCTCGAGCCGCTCCAGGAGCCGTAGCCACACCGCCTGTTCCAGATCGCCCGGCTCCATCCCGGCCGCGTGCGCCTCCGCCGAGGCCTCGGCGGCGAGCAGCGGACGCAGGGTGCTGACCATCTCGTGCCTCATGCACGACGGGACGCCTCCGCCCCGGCGACGGGTTGCCGGGGCGGACGGGAGTCACCCCGACGGGGTACTCGTGGCGCGTGTCGACCGCTCAGCCGCGCAGGAAGTCCTCGCGGGCGAGCACGCCGGTGTCGGCGTTGTCGGTGAAGACGCCGTCGACGCCGGTCGCGAAGTAGGTCCGGAACGCGCCGAAGACGTCGCCGTGGGCCGTCGGGTCCGCGCCCTTCTGGCAAGTCCGCGGGCAGGAAGGTGTTCTCGTCACGCACCGTGTACGGGTGCGGGATCAGGCCCGCGCCATGTGTTCCTTCCGCCGCGCCTACCGGAAGCGGCTCGATCGCAGGTGCGGACGTGACGGCCGGGAGACGTGTGCGGGAACGCGTGGCGGACGCGGACCGTCCCCCGTGGGTGCATGGTGACGGCGTCGGCGGATACTCTGACTGACGGACCGTCACCCGCCGGTGCGGCGTTCGCCACACCCGTCCGGCGGATGACGAAGGTGCTACAGAACCGTCGTCGCAGGTAAACACTCGTCAATGACGCGTATCCACTCGGTGACCCGGTGTGCGACAGGCCGGGCGTCACGAGTATCGTCCTCACCTGCACAGACTCATACCGCATCCCTTGACACCGGAGGGCCCGTTGTCCCGCTTCGTGCTCATCAAGGCAGTGCTCGGACCGATCATGCGCCTGATGTTCCGCCCACGGGTGGAGGGCGTGGAGCACATCCCGGCCGACGGCCCGGTCATCATGGCCGGCAACCACCTGACGTTCATCGACTCCATCGTGCTGCCCATCGTGACCAAGCGGCAGGTGTTCTTCATCGGCAAGGACGAGTACGTCACCGGCAAGGGCGTCAAGGGCCGGCTGATGGCCTGGTTCTTCACGGGCGTCGGCATGATCCCGGTCGACCGGGACGGCGCGAGCGGCGGTGTGGCCGCGCTGATGACCGGGCGCCGGGTGCTGGAGGAGGGCAAGGTGTTCGGTATCTACCCGGAGGGCACGCGCTCGCCCGACGGGCGGCTGTACCGGGGGCGCACCGGTATCGCGCGGCTGACGCTGATGACCGGGGCGCCGGTGGTGCCGTTCGCGATGATCGGCACGGACAAGTTGCAGCCCGGCGGGCGGGGGATGCCCCGTCCGGGGCGGGTCACCGTGCGGTTCGGTCAGCCGATGGAGTTCTCCCGGTACGACGGGATGGACCGGGACCGGTACGTCCTGCGGGCCGTCACCGATTCCGTGATGACGGAGGTCATGCGGCTCTCGGGGCAGGAGTACGTGGACATGTACGCCACGAAGGCGAAGGCCGCGTAGCCACAGACGCCCCTGACGGGGGGCGCCCCCCTAACGGGAGGTGCGCCCTCCGTCCAGCTTCTGACCGCGCAGCAGGAACCACGCCGCCACCGCCGTCGCCAGCAGAACCGCCGCGCCCGCCCCCGTCGCCAGTCGGAATCCCTCCACGAACGCCTCGCGGGCCGACGTGAGCAGTGTCTCGGCGGTGGCCGGCGGCAGCTGCGCCGCCGTCTCCACCGCACCGCCCAGTGAGGCGCGTGCTGTGGCGGGGGTGCCCGGCGGGGCCGGGAAGGTCCGGTAGGTGCCCGTGACGATCGAGCCGAGCAGGGCGATGCCGAGGGCCGCGCCGAGTTCGTACGCCGTCTCCGAGACCGCGGAGGCGGCACCCGCCTGGTCCTTGGGCACGCCGGAGAGGATCACGTCCGAGGTGACGGTGAACGACAGGCCGGCGCCGACGCCCACGACCAGCAGCGCGGTCCCGATCAGCGAGTAGCCCGTGGTCCGGTCGAGCAGGGTGAGGGCGGCCAGCGCCAGGCCCACCGCGGCGAGCCCGCCGGAGACCACCGCCCGTACCGAGAAGCGCCGGGCCGCCGTGCCCGCGGCCAGGCCCGCCGCCACCGCGCCGACCGCGGCGGGCAGTTCGGCCAGACCGGCCTCGAACGGGTGCCTGCCCTGGACCAGTTGCAGGTACTGGGAGAGGAAGAAGACCAGTCCGGACATGCCGAGCACGGTCAGCAGGTCCGCGAGCACCGCCCCGCTGAACCCCCGGCTCCGGAACAGCCGCATGTCCAGCAGGGGGACCGGCAGCGTCAGTTGACGGCGTACGAAGCCGGCGAGCGCGGCGGCACCGAGGAGCCCGGCGGTCGTGGCCGGCCAGGTGAATCCGTGGGCGGCCGTCTCCTTGACGGCGTACACCACGCCGATCATCCCGACGAGCGACAGGATGACGCCCGGCAGATCCCACGGCCCCGGGTGCGGGTCGCGGGACTCGGGCAGGGTCCTGATGCCGACCAGGACCAGGACCACCATCACCGGCAGGTTGATGAGGAAGACCGAGCCCCACCAGAAGTGCTCGAGCAGCAGGCCGCCGACGATCGGGCCGACCGCCGTCCCCGCCGAGGCGGTGGCGCCCCAGATGCCGACGGCGAGGCTGCGCTCGCGCGGGTCGTGGAAGATGTTGCGGATCAGGGCCAGCGTGGCGGGCATCAGGGTCGCGCCCGCGACACCGAGGAGCGCCCGGGCCAGGATCATCGTCTCCGGCGACTGGGCGTAGGCGTTCAGGACGGATGTCGCGCCGAAGGCCGTGGCGCCGCCGAGGAGGATGCGCTTGCGGCCGACGCGGTCACCGAGGCTGCCCATGGAGACGAGCAGACCGGCGATGACGAAGGAGTAGACGTCGCCGATCCACAGCAGCTGGGTGCCCGAGGGCCTGAGGTCCTCGCTGATGAAGGGGGTCGCGAGACCGAGGACGGTCGCGTCCACGGCCACCAGCAGCACGGCGAGCACGAGGACGCAGAGCGCGAGCCACCGGCCCGGGCGCTTCTCCGCCTGCGGCGCCTCGGTCGGCTGCAGGATGCCGGTCATGGTTCCTCTCTCCGTAGGGCGCCGCCGAGCAACAGCTCGGCGATCATGGTGGGGAAGTCCCGGGCGGCCACACGGCCGTCCAGTACCGCCCAGGCGCACGAGGCGATCAGTCCGTACAGCGCCTCGGTCAGCCAGGCCGGGGGAAGGTCGATGCGGAACTCGCCGCCGTCCCGGCCGCGCCGGAACACCGCGGTGATCCGGGTGTCGATCCGCGTCCAGCCCTCGTTCTGCCCCTCGCCCTCCCAGAGCTGGTTCTCGCCGTAGAGGAAGGCGAGCAGTCCGGCCGCGGGCTGGATCTCGCGTACCAGCCTGCGTACGGCGTCGGTCGCCGGGCCCTCGTCCAGCCGGGCGGCGTCCAGCGCCGCCTCGCACGCCTCGATGCCGAGCGCCTCCAGGGCCCGCACGAGCGCGTCGCGCCCGGCGAAGTGGCGGTGCAGCGTGGCCCGGCTGATCCCGGCCGCCTTGGCGACCTCGTCCATGGTCGCGGTGGATTTGCGGGTCAGCAGGGCGGCTGCGCTGCGCAGCACGTGGTCACGATCGACAGCCATGAGACAAGCATAGAGCAAGTGAGACATGGTTGTCTCATGACAGGCGTGGTCGTCTCACTTGGTCGCCGGGTCCCGGCGTGAACTCAGTGCCAGGGCAACTGCCCGCGCCGCTCCCAGTACGTACCCGGGTCCTCCGCGAGCACCTCGAGACGGGCCAGCTGGTCATCGTCGAGGTCGACGGCGGCGGCGCGCAGGTTCGAGGCGAGCTGGCCGGTGGTGGCCGCGCCGGAGAGGACGACGCCCACCCAGGGACGGCGCAGGATCACGGCGAGGGCGACCGCGTCGCAGCCGAGGGACGCCCGGGCGGCCACGGCCTTGAGGGCGTCCGGCGCGTGCGGATCCGCCAGTCGCCCGTTGGCCATGCCCTCCTTGACGATCACGGTGAGCCCCGCGTCGTGGGCCTCCGCGAGGGCGGGCCCGGCGGAGGTCTCGAGCAGGTTGTAGGTGGACTGGACGGTACGGAAGAGGGGCTCCCCGTCGACCGTCACGGCGAGCGCGGCGCGGATCGCTTCGGCCTGCGCCGGGCCGCTGGTGGAGAACCCGACGGTGAGGCCCCGGGCGGCCGCCTCGGCCAGCCGGGTGTGGAGTTCCTTGTCGGTCAGGGCCGGGCTGTCCGGTGTGACGGAGTGGATCTGGTAGAGATCGAGCCGGTCGCCGAGCAGCGCGGTGGTCTCGGCACGCTGCCGCTCGTAGGTCGCGACACCGTGGTCCTTGACCTCGTGCTGCTCGGCGTCGGTGGTCCACTGCGCGGTGTAGGTGTAGCCCCACTTGCTGCCGACGACCACGTCGTCGATGCCGGGGCGGGCGGTCAGCCACTCGGCGAGGAACTCCTCCGAACGGCCGTAGGAACGGGCCACGTCGAAATAGCGGACGCCCTGGGCGTAGGCGGCGTCCAGGAGTTCATGGGTGCGCTCGCGCAGGGCGTCGACGGTGCGGTCGGCAGGAAGGTCCCGGTCGCGGCCGAGGTTGATGTAGCCCGGGCGGCCGACGGCGGCCAGTCCGAGTCCGATGTGCACGGTGGCCGCGGTGGCGGCGGCCAGACGACCGAAGGGCATGCGGGCTCCTTGCACTCTCGGCGGGCCGGGAACCCGCCCCAATCTACCGGGGCGTCCGGTTCACCCCGCGCCGACCGCCGGGGCCCGTCGATTCACCCGGTGCTGACGCAGCGCGGTTCGAAGGCCGGGTCGGCCGGACCCTGCCGGTCCAGGGCGTTGAACACCCACTGCTCGACAAGCGGCGACTTGGGGGCCTGGTCGTGCTCGGTGGTGTCGAGCGGACAGCGGTCCTGGAGCAGCACGTTGGTCACGTACGAGGCCGGGCCGTCGAGGAAGGCACTGGTGTACGGGACCACGACCTCGTCGTCACGAGTGGTGATCACCGTGTAGTCCGGGCCGACCGGGGTCTCGGGGTCGGAGTTGAGCTGCGCCAGGAAGGCCGAGCCGGCGGTCTGGTCGACGCAGGAGGGGCACACGGTGGCGCCGGCGGCGAGGGCGAGGGGGTTGGTGGTCCCGTGGTTGGAGGGGACGATGCCGACGAGGTCGTCGACCTTGGTCGCGCCGCCGAGGAACTTGACGTAGTAGCGGGGCATCATGCCGCCCTGGCTGTGGCCGACGATGTCGACCTTCCTGGCGCCGGTCGCGCCGAGCACCGCGTTCACGAAGTCCCGCAGCTCGGCCGCCGAGTCCGGGATCGGGGCGGTCTCCAGGTCGCCGTAGTCGAAGGAGAAGACGCAGTAACCGGCGTTCGCCAGCGCGGGCGAGAGGGTCAGCCAGTTCTCGTACGACGTCTTGAAGGTGCCGTTCACCAGGACCACCGGCTGCGGGTGGGCCGAGTCCGGCTTGCAGGACCAGTCGTTGGCGCCCGGTGGCGCGATGTCGACGGTGTCCGCGCCCGCCCGGGCGGTGAGACCGACGGTGCACAGCGCCGCGGTCGCGGCGACCGCGAGGAGCCGGGCCATTCCTCTTCCACTCAGTCCACTTCGACCACGTCGTCCGCGCATGATGTCCCTTTCGTGCTCGGTACGGGCCGACCGTCGTTCGGCAATGCCGACCAGTCGGCCACAAGCGGAATGGTTACCTCCGAGTAGTCGAGCGTCAAGAATCGGGACAGTGGCTGAAACTCATCTGTTACCCGGGCCCGGACAGCACGAAGGGCTCGGACACGCGGTCCGAGCCCTTCCGGGGGAGGTCCTGCTACGCTCGCCCGGCCGTGGCCCACTCCCGCTGCGCGGCGAGGTCCGCCTTCACCTCGGCGAGCTGCACGGCGACCGCCTCGGGTGCCGTGCCGCCGCGGCCGTGGCGGGAGGCGAGGGCGCCGGGGACGTCGAGTACGGAGCGCACCTCGGGGGTGAGGTGGGAGCTGATCTTCGCGAACTGCTCGTCCGTCAGTTCGTCCAGCTCCTTGCCCTCGGCCTCGGCGGCCTTCACGCACTCGCCGGCCACCTCGTGCGCCACCCGGAACGGCACGCCCTGCTTGACCAGCCACTCGGCGATGTCGGTGGCGAGCGAGAAGCCGGCCGGGGCCAGCTCCTCCATCCGCTCGCGGTGCACCGTCAGGGTGGCCATCATGCCGGTGAACGCCGGAAGCAGGACCTCCAGCTGGTCGATGGAGTCGAAGACCGGCTCCTTGTCCTCCTGGAGGTCGCGGTTGTACGCGAGCGGGAGGGCCTTCAGGGTCGCCAGCAGGCCCGTCAGGTTGCCGATCAGGCGGCCGGACTTGCCGCGCGCCAGCTCGGCGATGTCCGGGTTCTTCTTCTGCGGCATGATCGACGAGCCGGTGGAGAAGGCGTCGTGGAGCGTGACGAAGGAGAACTCCTTCGTGTTCCAGATGATGACCTCCTCGGCGATCCGGGAGAGGTTCACGCCGATCATCGCGGCGATGAAGGCGAACTCGGCGACGAAGTCCCGGGAGGCCGTGCCGTCGATGGAGTTGCCCACGCTGCCGCGCTCGAAGCCCAGGTCCGCGGCGACCGCCTGCGGGTCCAGACCGAGGGAGGACCCGGCCAGGGCGCCGGAGCCGTACGGCGACACCGCCGTCCGCTCGTCCCACTGGCGCAGCCGTTCGGCGTCCCGGGACAGGGACTGGACGTGGGCGAGGACGTGGTGCGCGAAGAGCACCGGCTGGGCGTGCTGGAGGTGGGTGCGGCCGGGCATCGCCACGTCCGGGTGGGCCTCCGCCAGGCCGATCAGGGCGCCCTGGAGGTCGGCGATCAGAGCGCCGACGATCCGGGCGTGGTCGCGCAGGTACATCCGGAAGAGGGTGGCGACCTGGTCGTTCCTCGACCGGCCCGCGCGCAGCTTGCCGCCCAGCTCCGGGCCGAGGCGCTCCAGCAGGCCCCGCTCCAGGGCCGTGTGCACGTCCTCGTCGGCGATCGTGCCGGTGAAGGAGCCGTCGGCGACGTCCGTCTCGAGCCGGTCGAGTCCCGCCAGCATCCGCGTCAGCTCGTCGTCCGTGAGGAGCCCCGCCTTGTGCAGGACGCGCGCGTGGGCCCGGGATCCGGCGATGTCGTACGGCGCGAGCCGCCAGTCGAAGTGGACGGACGCGGACAGCTTCGCCAGGGCCTCGGCGGGACCGTCGGCGAAACGGCCGCCCCAGAGCCGTACGTCACCGGTGTTGCTGCTCACTTGGGTCGCTCCTAGAGAGGGTCTCGATGTGCCACCGCCTCCCCGGCGCCGCGGGGAGGCGGTGGTCAGGCTGGTGGGCCGGTCAGGCGGGATTCACCTCAGGCTTCGCCCGCGATGTCACGCCGTGCGGCGATCTTCGACGACAGGCTGTAGATGTCGATGAAGCCCCTGGCCGCGGACTGGTCGAACGTGTCGCCGGTGTCGTACGTCGCGAGGTTGAAGTCGTACAGCGACGCCTCCGAGCGGCGGCCGGTGACGACCGCGCGGCCGCCGTGCAGGGTCATGCGGATGTCGCCGGAGACGTGCCGGTTGGCCTCGTCGATGAAGCCGTCCAGGGCGCGCTTCAGCGGGGAGAACCACTGGCCGTCGTAGACCAGTTCGCCCCAGCGCTGCTCGACCTGGCGCTTGTAGCGGGCGAGTTCGCGCTCGACGGTGACGTTCTCCAGCTCCTGGTGGGCGGTGATCAGGGCGATCGCGCCCGGAGCCTCGTACACCTCACGGGACTTGATGCCGACGAGGCGGTCCTCGACCATGTCGATCCGGCCGATGCCCTGAGCGCCGGCGCGCTCGTTGAGCTGCTGGACCGCCTGCAGGACGGTGACGGGCCTGCCGTCGACGGCGACCGGGACGCCCTCCTCGAAGCTGATGATCACCTCGTCGGGATCATGGGGTGCGGCCGGGTTCTGGGTGTACTCGTAGATGTCCTCGACCGGGGCGTTCCAGATGTCCTCGAGGAAGCCGGTCTCGACGGCGCGGCCGAAGACGTTCTGGTCGATGGAGTACGGGGACTTCTTGGTGGTCGCGATCGGCAGGCCCTTGGCCTCGCAGAACGCGATGGCCTTGTCGCGGGTCATCGCGTAGTCGCGGACCGGGGCGATGCACTTCAGGTCGGGGGCGAGGGCGACGATGCCGGCCTCGAAGCGGACCTGGTCGTTGCCCTTGCCGGTGCAGCCGTGGGCGACCGTGGTGGCGCCGTGCTTCTTGGCGGCGGCGACGAGGTGCTTGACGATCGCCGGCCGGGACAGGGCGGAGACCAGCGGGTAGCGGTCCATGTAGAGCGCGTTGGCCTTGATCGCCGGGAGGCAGTACTCCTCGGCGAACTCGTCCCTGGCGTCGGCGACCTCGGCCTCCACGGCACCGCAGGCGAGCGCGCGCTTGCGGATGACGTCCAGGTCCTCGCCGCCCTGGCCGACGTCCACCGCGACGGCGACGACCTCGGCGCCCGTCTCCTCGGCGATCCAGCCGATGGCGACGGAGGTGTCCAGACCGCCCGAGTAGGCGAGTACGACGCGCTCGGTCACGGGGTTCTCCTCACACTGCGCTCACTGACATGCATGAGTATGCAGAGTTCCGCATGATTCGTCAATGCGATGCTCAGGCGATCTCCCAGCCGGCACCCGGGCGATCCCCCGACCGCCGGCTTACGACTGGCCCACGACCACCCTCAGGCCGGCTTCCGGCCGGCCTCCGAGGGGTCGGCGAGCCGCTTTTCGCCCACCCGTTGAACGCAAGCAATCGCTTTCCCGTATCTCTCGCCGAACGCAGGCGCCGCGTTTTCACAGCAGTCACCCAGTGACTGCCGTGTTCGTCACGGGCAGTCACCCCGACCCGAGTGAGGCATCTTCATGTCCAGGGCTCTTCCGAAGTACAACAAGCGCCGCGTCGCGATCATCGGCGGCGCCGCCGCAGTGGTGCTCTCCGGCGCGGTCATCGCCGGTTCCGCCCTCGCCGGGGAGACGTCCAAGAGCAACGACGCCCGGACCCTGTCGACGGGGCCCGGCACGATCACCTGCCCGGACGTGAAGTCGCAGCTCCCCGCGGTCCCCGCTGCCGCCCAGGCCGAGGTGGACCGCAACCTCCAGCTGCTCGACACCCAGATAGCCGAGGCCGACAAGCGTCTGGTGGACACCGTGGGCCAGGGCGGACCCAACTTCGTCAACAACGCGATCCTCGGCCCGCTCAAGGACAAGCGGGTGGCGACGATCAACCGGATCGCGACGGCGATCGGCCGCACGGCCACCAAGCCGCAGGGGCTGGACGCGCTCGCGCCGTGCGCCCTCAACGCGGGCGGCGCGGCGGCCACCCAGCAGGCCGGGGGCAACAACAGCGGGAACGCCGGCAACGGGAACGCCAACAAGGGGAACATGGGGAACAAGGGCAACAAGGGAAACAACGGCAAAAAGGGCATCGCCGCCGGTGGCAGCACCGCCGCGGGCACCGTCTCCTGCCCCGACGTGAAGCCGAAGCTGCCCGCGATCCCGGCCTCGGCCCAGGCCGAGGTGGACCGCAACCTGGCCCTGCTCAACACCCAGATCGACGAGGCCGACAAGCGGCTCGCCTCCTCGGTGGGCCAGGGCGGTCCGAACTTCGTCCAGAACGCGATCCTCGGCCCGCTGGCGGACAAGCGGAAGTCCACCATCGACCGCATCGCCATCGCGATCGGCCGGACGTCCGCCAAGCCGCAGGGCCTGGACTCCCTGGCCGCCTGCACGCTCACCAAGTGACGTGACAGGCGCTGTGGCCGCCCCGCGCGCCGGCCGGGGCGGCCACAAGCGACCGGAAGCCGTCGTTCGAGGGAAATCCCCGGCCGTTCCGGCCAATTCCTTAGACAGTCGAAGGATCCGCCCCGATACTCGGTGGACATGGGAAAGACCTATGAGCGCATGGACGGCAGGCTGCGCACGTTCATCGAGGCACAACCCCTGTTCTTCACCGCGACCGCTCCCCTGTCGGGCGACGGCACGGTCAACCTCTCCCCCAAGGGCCTCAAGGGCTCGTTCGCCGTCCTCGACGAACGCACGGTGGCGTACCTGGACTTCGCCGGGAGCAACGCCGAGACGATCGCGCACCTGCGCGAGAACGGCCGGATCACCCTCATGTGGTGCGCGTTCCAGGGGCCGCCGAACATCGTGCGCGTGCACGGCCGCGGCGAGCCGGTCTTCCGCGACGACCCCCGCTTCAAGGAACTGCTCACGCATTTCCCGGACATCGACCCCGCCCCGCACGGTCTGCGCGCCGTCATCGTCGTGACGGCCGAGCTGATCCGGGACACCTGTGGCTACGCGGTGCCCTTCATGGCCTATGAGGAGGACCGCGACCTGCACGCCAAGCGCTTCGCGCGCGAGGACGACGCCTCCCTCGATGAGTACTTCCGGCGGAAGGAACACATCCGAACGAGTCTGGACGGCCTGCCGGGACTGCCGTTGCCCCTGCCTCCGTCTACGGTCTGAGGCATGCGCCCCGGTGTCGTCGCCGCTCTCGCCTCCGCCTCCCTCCTCCTGCTCGGTGCCACGCCGGACCCCGCCGAGGACGCCCCGCTTCCCGAGCGGATGGCGGACACCGGCGGCGGCACCCAGCTGATCACCGCGCAGGCCCCCACGACCGGCGCGACATCGGGCACCGTCGCCTGGTGGGACCGCATCGGCGGGCGGTGGGTGAAGGCGGGCTCGGCACCCGCGCGCTTCGGGGCGAAGGGGCTCGTGGAGGGCGGTTCGCGCCTGCAGGGCACGAGCACGACACCGACGGGCCTGTACGACCTCCCGTTCGCGTTCGGCATCAAGGCCGCGCCCCCGGGTGCGAGGGCGCCGTACCGGCGGGTGCGACAGGACACCTGGTGGTGCCAGGACAACGACGCGCTCTCCTACAACCGCTGGACGGAGCCCCTCCCCGCCGACTGCCGCGCCTCCGAGTCGGAACACCTCATCACGTACGAGCCGCAGTACGACCACGCCTTCGTCATCGGGTTCAACTACCACCTGCCGGTGCGGGGACGCGGCGCCGGCATCTTCCTGCACATCAACGGCAAGGGTGCCACGGAGGGTTGTGTTTCGGTGCCCGAGGAGGCGATGGAGCGGATCCTGACCTGGGCGGATCCCGGGCACCGGCCGCACATCGCGATCGGGACGGCAGGCGGGGCGACCGTGATCACTCGCTACTAGGTCGGCCCGGGCCGCCGACCGGCAGGCGCACCGTGAACGTCGTCGACCCCGGACGGCTCTCCAGGTCCACGCTCCCTCCGTGCGCCTCCGTCACCGCCGCCACGATCGACAGGCCCAGACCCGCTCCGCCGCCGCGGGTTTCCGGGCGGCGGCGGTGTTCGGCCCGGGTGAAGCGTTCGAAGACCCCCGGCTGGATGTCGGCCGGGATCCCCGGGCCGTCGTCGTGGACCTCGAGCAGGGCGGTGGCACCGTCCGTCTCCAGGCACACGGTCACCTTGGTGCCCACAGGTGTGTGCAGACGCGCGTTGGCCAGCAGGTTCGCCAGCACCTGGTGAAGCCGGTGGGGGTCTCCCGTGACCGACACCGGCTCCTCCGGCAACTCCATCGTCCAGCCGTGGCCGGGACCCGCGGCCCGGGCGTCCGCCACCGCGTCGAGGACCAGGCGCGTGAGGTCGACGGGGCGCCGCTCCAGCGGACGGCCGGCGTCCAGGCGGGCCAGGAGCAGCATCTCGTCCACCATCTCGCCCATGCGCCCCGACTCCGCGGCGATCCGCTCCAGGGCGCGGGTCACCTCCGGCGGCACCGGACCGGGATGCAGCAGCGCCAGCTCGGCGTGCCCCCGGACCGAGGCGACCGGAGTGCGCAGTTCGTGGCTGGCGTCGGCGGCGAAGCTGCGCAGCCGCTCCTCGCTGGCGTGCCGCTTGGTGAGCGCGTCCTCGACATGGCCGAGCATGCGGTTGAAGGCGGAGGCGACCCGGCCCACCTCGCTGCGCGGGTCGCTGTCCGGGGCGCGCGGTGGCAGCGCGACCTCGCCGCTGGCCAGCGGGAGCTCACTGACCCGGGTGGCGGTCGCGGCGACCCGGCTGAGCGGACGCAGGGACCAGCGCACCCAGAGAGCGCCCGCGACACCGGTGGCCGCGAGGGCCGCGCCGAAGACGACCGCGGCGACGAGCTCCAGGCGGTGCACCGCGGCGTCCACCGGCTCGAGCGGCAGCCCGGTGATCAGTACGTCACCGTCCAGGCCCCCGGTCGCCACGAGACGGTACGCGCCGAGGGAGGACAGGCACACGCTGTGGCCCCTGCCGTCCACGGGCATCGCGGCGAGCGTGCGCTCGTCCCGCGCGTTCAGGGGGGCGCTGAGGTCGGTGCTGTCGCTGCCGGGGTGGACCAGACCCACGTTGGTGACCCTGCCCCCGACCAGCCGGGCGCCGAAGGTGCCGGAGGACTGCTTACGGGTGTCGGCGTGCTCGTCGCCGTCGTGGTCCGACGGTTTGATGCCGTGCTCCAGACTCGCCGCGAACCGCGGGCCGACGTCCCGCAGCTGTTGGTCCAGCCGGCCGGTGAGGAAGCCGTTCAGCTCCACGACGGCGGCCACGCCGACGGCGGCGCAGCTGAGCGCCAGCAGCACGACGAGCCCGGCGGTGAGCCGGGCCCGCAGGGTCCGCGGCCGGGGCAGACGCCGTACCGCTGCGCGCAGCCGGGTCCTCACCGGGCCACCGGCTTCAGCACGTACCCGGCCCCGCGCACCGTGTGGATCATGGGCTCCCGGCCGACGTCCACCTTCTTGCGCAGGTAGGAGATGTACAGCTCGACGACGTGGGCCTGGCCGCCGAAGTCGTAGGACCAGACCCGGTCGAGGATCTGGGCCTTGCTGAGCACCCGCCGAGGATTGCGCATCAGGAAGCGCAGCAGCTCGAACTCGGTCGGCGACAGCTCGATCAGCTCCCCGGCCCGGGTGACCTCACGGGCCTCCTCGTCCATGATCAGGTCCCCGACGGCCAGCCGGGGCCCGTCCTCCAGCTGCCGGGCCATGCCGGCGCGGCGCAGCAGACCACGCAGCCGCGCGATGACCTCCTCCAGGCTGAACGGCTTGGTCACATAGTCGTCGCCGCCCGCCGTGATCCCGGCGATGCGGTCCTCCACGGCGTCCCGCGCGGTGAGGAAGAGCACACACACGTCCGGTTTCACGGCGTGCAGCTCGCGCAGCACGGTGAAGCCGTCGATGTCGGGGAGCATCACGTCCAGGACGACGGCATCGGGCATCAGGTCACGCGCTTCGGCGACGGCGGTGGCGCCGTCGCCGGCGGTGCGCACCTCCCAGCCCTCGTAGCGCAGGGCTCCGGACATCACCTCGGCGAGGTCGGGGTCGTCGTCGACGACGAGGACGCGCAGGGACGTGCCGTCGGGGCGGGCGAGGGCCGGGCGGCCGGAGCGGGGTGTGTTCATCGCGCTTACCAGGATCCCCCCTGGGGGCAGCGGCCGATGGCACGGGCCGCTCTGAGTTCCCTATGAGTGACGAGCCGCGGCCTCGAAGAGTTCCCTGACCAGGCCGATCCTCGCTCGCCCCCTTCAGGACACCCTCAGATTCCTCAGAGCCGTCTGAGAAGTTCCGCCTGCACAGTGGCCGGGTCGGTACGCCCGAAAGGAACAGATCATGACCACGGTCCACCAGCAGCAGGCGCCGCCCTTGCCGCCGGTCGCCCGGCGCTCCCCGGCGGCCCCCCTGCTGGCCCTCCTGTGGGTCGGGGCGGCCGCCGTGGTCGCCCTGTGGTGGCAGAACACCGGCTCGGTGGTGGGCACCGCGGGCTGGCTGACGGGGGCCGGGCGGATCGCGGGGCTGCTGTGCGGGTACTCCTGTGCGGTGCTCGTGGGCCTGATGGCCCGGGTGCCGCTGCTGGAGCGGCGGATCGGATCGGACCGGGTGGCGCGCTGGCACGCGATGGCCGGGCGGTACACGGTCTGTCTGCTCCTGGCGCACATCGTGCTGATCCTGGCCGGGTACGCGGCCCAGGACCGGGCCTCGCTCGTGCACGAGACGATCACGGTCGTCTTCGACTACCCGGAGATGATCAAGGCTACCCTCGGCACGATCATCCTGTTCGCCGTCGGGATCACCTCGGCGCGGGCCGCCCGCCGCAGGATCGGCCACGAGTTCTGGTACTACGTGCATCTGCTGACGTACGTGGCGGTCTTCTTCTCCTTCGGCCACCAGCTGGCGCTGGGCGCGGAGTTCGTCGGGAAGCCGGTCGCGCAGGCCGCCTGGTACGCGCTCTACCTGGGCGTCGCAGCCCTGGTGGTGTGGTTCCGCATCCTCGCCCCGGTGCGGCTGAACCTGCGGCACCGGCTGCGGGTGGAGTCGGTGCACCAGGAGGCGCCGGGCGTGTGGTCCGTCGTCGTCCGCGGCCGGCGCCTGGACGAACTGGGCGCCGAGCCGGGGCAGTTCTTCCGCTGGCGGTTCCTCACGGACGGGCTGCGCTGGACCTCCACGCCGTACTCGCTGTCGGCGCCGCCCCGCCGCACCCAGTTGCGCATCACCGTCAAGGCCCTCGGCGACCACAGCGCCTCGGTGGCCCTGCTGCGGCCGGGCACCCGGGTGTGGGCGGAGGGCCCGTACGGGTCGCTGACCGCCGACCGGCAGACCACCGGCAGGACCCTGCTGATCGCCGGTGGTGTCGGCATCACCCCGCTGCGCGCCCTGTTCGAGACACTGCCGGGCGAGGTGACGCTCCTGTACCGGGCGCGCTCCGCTGAGGACCTGGCCCTCGGCGGCGAGCTGGAGGCCATAGCCCGGTGGCGTGACGCCAAGGTGCTGTACGCCCTCAACGGAGCCGACGGCTCCCGCCCGCGCCTCACGCCCGGCGCTCTGCACGGCGCGGTGCCCCACCTCGCCGACCACGACGTCTTCCTGTGCGGACCGCCCGGGTTCGCCGAGGAGCTGTACGAGACGTTGCGGGCGGCCGGCGTCCCCGACCGGCGCATCCACCACGAGTCGTTCGAGCTGTGAGGCGATCATGCACGCGTTGAAGAGGAAGAGCCCCCTGCGCCGGATCGTGCTGGCGAGCGCCGCGACCGTCTCCGGAATGGTGCTGCTGCTGTCGATGAAGCCGCACTCGTCGCCCGGCATCGCCGTGGCCGCGCCCGCACCGTCGAGCAGCGCGAGCGCTCCGAGCGGGTCGAGCGGGTCGAGCGGGTCCGGTGGCTCGACCGGATCCCGTGGCACGGGGTCCGGTGGCTCGAGCCGTACGAGCGGCTCCGCAGGGTCCACCGGCACCAGGACCGTCACGGGACAGGAGGTCCAGACCCGCTACGGCCCCGTCCAGGTCCGGATCACGGTGAAGAACGGCAAGCTCACCGACGTCACCGCCGTGGAGTACCCCCAGGACAACCCGAGGGACCAGGAGATCAACAGCTACGCCGTACCGCAGCTGACCCGGGAGGCGCTGGCCGCGCAGAGCGCGAACATCGACATGGTCTCCGGCGCCACTTACACAAGCCAGGGTTACCAGCAGTCACTCCAGTCGGCACTGGACTCCGTGAAGGGTTGAACGCGCGGCGGCTCCGCCACGTACCTCTGGGCCAAGGGGGCCGCTGGCCTCACCCGTCCCACGCAGGAACACGGAGGAGACCGTGTCCACGATCGCCGGTGGCCGCGCCGCGCGGCGCCAGACGATGCGCGCCATCCGCCCACGCCGCTCCCCCGCCGTCCCGCTGCTGCTCGCCGTCTGGGCGGGCGCGGCGGGCGTCATCTGGCTGTGGTGGACGAACACGCCGTCCATCGCCGACAACAACAGCAGAATCCTCAACGCGGGGCGGATCACCGGCCTGCTCGCCGGCTATCTGATGGCCCTCGTGGTGCTGCAGATGGCCC
Source organism: Streptomyces sp. PTL18 (assembly GCF_059510295.1). Lineage (NCBI taxonomy): Bacteria > Bacillati > Actinomycetota > Actinomycetes > Kitasatosporales > Streptomycetaceae > Streptomyces > Streptomyces sp. PTL18. The sequence continues at coordinate 169,863 of NZ_JCAJZO010000005.1, forward strand.
GGGTGCCCGCGCTGGAGCGCCGGGTCGGCTCCGACCGGGTCGCCCGCTGGCACGCCATGACCGGCAGGTACACCATCTGCCTGGTCCTGGCCCACCTCTTCCTCACCATGTGGGGTTACGCCCTGCAGAGCGGCAAGGGGCTCGGCGGAATCGTCCAGCAGACCATCGACTCGATCAACCAGCTGCCGGACGTGGGCAAGGCCACCATCGGCACGGGTCTGCTGGTCCTGATCGGGCTGCTCTCGATCGGGCCGGTCCGGCGCAGGATCTCCTACGACCTCTGGTACCACGTCCATCTGCTCACCTACGCGGCCACGTACCTGTCGTTCTGGCACCAGCTGTCGACGGGCAACGAGTTCGCCGTGCAACCGGAGGCGAAGACCGCCTGGTACGCGCTGTACGGATCGGTGACCGCCCTGGTGGTCTGGTACCGGATCCTCACGCCGATCCGGCTCAACCTGCGGCACCGGCTGCGGGTGGAGGCGGTCGTCGAGGAGACGCCCGGCGTGGTCTCGGTGCTGATGACCGGGCGGAGGCTGCACCGGATGGGTGCGGAGGCCGGGCAGTTCTTCCGCTGGCGGTTCCTCGCGCCCGGGATGCGGTTCAGCTCGCACCCGTACTCGCTGTCGGCGGCGCCCCGCCCCAACATGCTCCGCATCACCGTGAAGGCGATCGGTGACCACAGCTCCGCGCTGCGGGACCTGGAGCCCGGGACGCCGGTGTGGGCGGAGGGTCCGTACGGGGCGATGACCGCCGACCGGCGCAGCCGGGGCAAGGTGCTGCTGGTGGCCGGCGGTGTCGGCATCACACCGATGCGGGCCCTGTTCGAGACGCTGCCGGGTGCCCCCGGCGACATCACGCTCCTCTACCGCGCCAACACCACTCAGGACCTCGCCCTGTGGGACGAGCTGGCGCAGATCGCGGAGGAGCGCGGCGCCCGGCTGATGTACGCGGTCAACAGCCCGGACGGGGAACGCCCCGACATCTCGGCGGAGACCCTGAGCCGGAAGCTGCCGGACATCGACCACCATGACGTCTTCATGTGCGGACCGCCCGGCTTCGCCCAGCAGGTGTACGAAGCACTGCGCGGCGCGGGGGTCCCCGCCCGCCGCATCCATCACGAGTCGTTCGAGATGTGAGCGACGGGAACCAGGAGCCTGGAAGAAGATGAGGAAGAGCCACCCCGTGCGGCGCGTCGTGCTCGCCACCGCCGCCACCGTGTCCGGGATCGTGCTGCTGCTGTCCCTGAAGCCGGCCTCCGGTCCCGCCTCCGCGCAGGCGGCGGGCGGTGCGGCACCGCAGCAGACCGCCGCCTCGCAGGAGTCGCCGCAGGGCGGCAGCGGACAGCAGACCGGCACCCGGACCGTCACCGGTGGCGTCGCCAGGACGCAGTACGGCCCGGTCCAGGTCCGCCTGACCGTGAGCGGCGGGAAGATCACCAAGGCCGAGGCGGTGGAGGCCCCCAAGGGCGGACTCAGCGACCAGAAGACCGCCATGGCCGTCCCCAAGCTCAACCAGGAGGCGGTCGCCGCGCAGAGCGCGCAGATCGACGCGGTCTCCGGTGCCACGTACACCAGCGGCGGCTACAAGCAGTCCCTGCAGTCGGCGATCGACAAGGCGAAGGCCGCGTCCGGCGGCGGCGCCTCGTCCGGGGCCGCGGGCGGCTCCGGGGCGTCGGGCTCGTCGGGGCCGGCGGCCCAGGCGCGCGCGGTCACGGGTAGCGTGGCGCAGACGCAGTACGGCCCCGTCCAGGTCCGCGTGACCGTGAGCGGGGGGAAGATCACCAAGGCCGAGGCGGTGCAGGCGCCCAAGGGCGGACTCAGCGACCAGAAGACCGCCATGGCCGTCCCCGAACTCAACCAGGAGGCGGTGAGCGCACAAAGTGCGAACATCGACACGGTCTCCGGCGCGACGTACACCAGCACCGGATACAAGCAGTCCCTGCAGTCGGCCCTGGACAAGGCCGGTGGCTGAGTGGCGGACCAGGTGACCGGTCCCGAGGCACCGCCCGTGCTGCGCCACGCCGAGGAGGTGATGGGCACCGTCTTCTCCTTCGACGTGCGCGGCGGCGAACCCGAGGCCGTACGCACCGCGCTGGAGGAGGCGATCGTCCATCTGCACCGGGTGGACGAGGTGTTCAGCCCCTACCGCGAGGACAGCCAGCTCTCGCGGCTCGCCCGCGGCGAGGTGGGCGTGGAGGACTGCGACCCGGAGGTGGCCGAGGTGCTCGCCCTGGGCGCGGAGGCGGAGCAGGTCAGCGACGGCTGGTTCAGCATCCGGTTCGCGGGCCGCATCGACCCGACCGGGATCGTGAAGGGCTGGGCGGTGGAACGGGCCGCCCAGTGCCTGGCGACGGCCGGGGCGAGCGGGGTGAGCGTCAACGGCGGCGGCGACGTGCAGATGTACGGCATGCCCGAGCCGCACCGGCCCTGGCGGGTCGGCGTGTCGGATCCGCTGCGGCCCGGTGGGCTCGCGGCGGTGGTCTCCGCGGCCGGCACGGAGGAGCTGGCCGTGGCCACCTCGGGGACCGCGGAGCGCGGCGCACACATCGTGGACCCGCGCACGGGGCACTCCGCGGTGACCGACCTGGTGGCGGTGACGGTGGTGGGCCCCCGTCTGGTCTGGGCGGACGCATGGGCCACGGCGGCGTTCGCGATGGGGTCACGGGCGGGGCTCAGGTGGCTGGAGTCACTGCCGGAGGTGGAGGCACTGCTGATCACCGCCGGTGATGAAGTGCGGTGCACGGGGGGTCTCGCCGCCCGGCTGGGCTGAGCGTCGGGCACCTCGCGCCCGGCGGCGTCCTGGGCGGGGGTGGAATCGCGGTGCCCGGCGCTGACGAGGTGCCCCACCCCGAGCTCTTCGAGCAGGGGCCCCCAGCGCCCGCCGGTGCCGCCCCTGGGGGGCCTCCAGGCCGTCAGGGCTCTGGAGGAGGCACGAATGCCCCGCAGGCCACGTGTATCTCAGTGGCCGTTCTGGGCCAACCGCAGCAAGTGGTCCGCCAGCGCCTGCCCTCCCGTGGCCTCCCGGCTGATCAGCAGCACCGTGTCGTCCCCCGCGATCGTCCCCAGGATGTCGTGCAGTTCCGCCTGGTCGATCGCCGACGCCAGGAACTGCGCCGCCCCCGGAGGGGTGCGCAGGACCACGAGGTTCGCCGAGGCCTCCGCGGAGATCAGCAGTTCCTGCGAGAGCCGCCGCATGCGCTCCTCCTTCGCCGACCCACCCAGCGGGGCGCGCGGCGTGCGGAAGCCGCCCTCACTCGGCACCGCGTAGATGAGGTCGCCGTCGGTGTTGCGGATCTTCACCGCGTTCAGCTCGTCCAGGTCCCGGGAGAGCGTCGCCTGTGTGACGCTCAGCCCGTCGTCGGCGAGGAGTTTCGCCAGCTGGCTCTGGGAGCGCACCGGTTGCCGGTTGAGGATGTCCACGATCCGGCGGTGGCGTGCGGTGCGGGTCTGCGGCACGGCGGGCCCCGTGTGTTCGTGGTCCTGCGCCTGACTCATCGTCGTCTCATTCTCCGGATCGTCCGTCCCCGTTCGCTGGGTGCACTGCCTCGAGGACACCGGGAAGCGCCTGGAGGAACGCCTGCACGTCGTCGTCGCCGAGGTTCAGCGGCGGCATCAGCCGTACGACGTTCGGGGCGGGCGCGTTCACCAGGAAGCCGGCGTCCTGAGCCGCCTGTTGCATCTGTGGCGCGAGCGGCTCGGTGAGCACGATACCCAGGAGCAGGCCCGCGCCCCGGACATGTTCGATCAACGGGTGGCCCAGCGACTCGATTCCGTCCCGCAGCTTCTCGCCCTGCCGCTTGACGTTCTCCAGCAGGCTCTCGGCTGCGATGGTGTCCAGGACGGCCAGACCGGCGGCGCACGCGACCGGGTTGCCGCCGAAGGTCGTGCCGTGCTGGCCCGGCTGGAGGAGTTCGGCCGCGCGGCCGAAGGCGACGGTGGCGCCGAGCGGCAGCCCGCCGCCGAGGCCCTTGGCGAGGGTGACCACGTCCGGCAGGACACCCTCGTGGGCCTGGTACTCGAACCAGTGCCCGGTACGGCCGACGCCGGTCTGCACCTCGTCGAGGACGAGCAGCGCCCCGGTGGCGGCGGTGATCGCGCGGGCCGCCTTGAGGTATCCGGCGGGCGGCACCACGACGCCGTTCTCGCCCTGGATCGGCTCGATGACGACGAGGGCCGTCTCCTCGCCGACCGCGGCGGCCAGGGCCTGCGCGTCGCCGTAGGGGACGTGGGTGACGTCGCCGGGCAGCGGCAGGAACGGCTCCTGCTTGCCGGGCTGGCCGGTCAGCGCGAGGGCGCCCATGGTGCGGCCGTGGAAGCCGCCGTGCGTGGCGACCATGTGCCGGCGGCCCGTCAACCGGCCGATCTTGAAGGCGCCCTCGTTGGCCTCGGCGCCCGAGTTGCAGAAGAAGACCTTCCCGTCCCGGCCGAAGAGCTGCAGCAGCCGTTCGGCGAGGGCGACGGGCGGTTCGGCGACGAACAGGTTGGAGACGTGGCCGAGGGAGGCGATCTGCGTGCTCACGGCCTCGACGACCGCCGGGTGGGCGTGGCCGAGCGCGTTGACCGCGATGCCGCCGACGAAGTCGAGGTACTGCGTGCCGTCGGCGTCCCACAGCCTGGTGCCCTCGCCGCGGACGAGGGGCAGCCGCGGGGTGCCGTAGTTGTTCATGAGCGCGCCCTGCCACCGCGCGGTCAGTTCCTCGTTGCTCACTGCTCCCCCTGTCCGTCCGGCTTCTCGTCGGGCACGACCATCGTGCCGATGCCTTCGTCGGTGAAGATCTCCAGCAGGATCGAGTGCTGGACCCGTCCGTCGATGACGCGGGCGGTGTCGACGCCGTTGCGCACGGCGTGCAGACAGCCCTCCATCTTCGGCACCATGCCCGAGGACAGCTCCGGCAGCAGCTTCTCCAACTGGGAGGCGGTCAGACGGCTGATCACCTCGTCGGAGTTCGGCCAGTCCTCGTAGAGGCCCTCGACGTCGGTGAGGACCATGAGGGTTTCGGCGCCCAGTGCCGCAGCGAGTGCCGCAGCCGCCGTATCGGCATTGACGTTGTAGACGTGTCCGTCGTCCTGACTGCGGGCGATGGAGGAGACGACCGGGATGCGGCCGTCGGCGAGCAGGGCCTCGATCGCGCCCGTGTCGATCGCGGTGATCTCGCCCACCCGCCCGATGTCGACCAACTCGCCGTCGATCTCGGGCTGGTGCCTGGTGGCCGTGATGGTGTGCGCGTCCTCGCCGGTGAGGCCGACGGCGAGCGGGCCGTGCTGGTTGAGCAGCCCGACCAGTTCCCGCTGCACCTGCCCGGCGAGCACCATCCGTACGACGTCCATGGCGTCCTCGGTGGTGACCCTGAGGCCCGCCTTGAACTCGCTGACGATGCCGTGCCGGTCGAGGGCGGCGCTGATCTGGGGGCCGCCGCCGTGGACCACGACCGGCTTGAGGCCTGCGTGGTGCAGGAACACCACGTCCTGCGCGAACGCGGCCTTCAGCTCGTCGTCGATCATGGCGTTGCCGCCGAACTTGATGACGACGGTCCTGCCGTTGTGCCGGACCAGCCAGGGCAGCGCCTCGATGAGGATCTGGGCCTTGGGCAGCGCCGTGTGCTTGCGAGTCGTTCCGGTGCTCATGAGGAGTAGGCGCTGTTCTCGTGGACGTAGTCGGCGGTGAGGTCGTTGGTCCAGATGGTCGCGGTCTCGGTGCCGGCGGCCAGGTCCGCCACGATGTGGACCTCGCGGTAGCGCATGTCCACCAGTTCGCGGTCCTCGCCGACGGAGCCGTTCTTGCACACCCACACGCCGTTGATGGCGACGTTGAGCTGGTCCGGCTCGAAGGCGGCCTTCGTGGTGCCGATGGCGGACAGGACGCGGCCCCAGTTGGGGTCCTCGCCGTGGATCGCGCACTTCAGGAGGTTGTTGCGGGCGATGGAACGGCCGACCTCGACGGCCTCCTCCTCGCTCGCGGCGTTGATCACCTCGACCTTGATGTCCTTGCTGGCGCCCTCGGCGTCGCCGACGAGCTGCCGGCCGAGGTCGGCGCAGACCTCGCGGACGGCCTCGGCGAACTCCCCGTACTCGGGGGCGATCCCGGACGCGCCCGAGGCGAGCAGCAGGACGGTGTCGTTGGTGGACATGCAGCCGTCGGAGTCGACGCGGTCGAAGGTGACCCTGGTGGCGGCGCGCAGGGCCCCGTCCAGGGTCTCGTTGTCGAGGTCGGCGTCGGTGGTGAGGACGACGAGCATGGTGGCGAGGCCCGGGGCGAGCATGCCGGCGCCCTTGGCCATGCCGCCGACCGTCCAGCCGTCCCCGGCCACGACGGACGTCTTGTGGACGGTGTCGGTGGTCTTGATGGCGATGGCGGCCTTCTCACCGCCGTGCTCGGAGAGCTGGGAGGCGGCGGTCTCGATGCCCGGGAGCAGCTTGTCCATCGGGAGCAGCACGCCGATGAGGCCCGTGGAGCAGACGGCGACCTCGATGGCACCGCGGCCGAGGACCTCGGCGGCCTTCTCGGCGGTGGCATGGGTGTCCTGGAAGCCCTTGGGACCGGTACAGGCGTTGGCGCCACCGGAGTTGAGGACGACCGCCGAGACCTGACCGCTCCTGAGGACCTGCTCGGACCACAGCACGGGCGCGGCCTTCACACGGTTGGAGGTGAAGACGCCCGCGGCGGCGCGGCGCGGCCCGGTGTTGACCACGAGGGCCAGGTCCGGGTTGCCGTTCTCCTTGATTCCGGCGGCGATGCCCGCAGCCTGGAATCCCTTGGCTGCCGTGACGCTCACGGTGCGACTCCGATCGTCGAAAGCCCGGTGGTCTCGTCGAGGCCGAGCGCGATGTTCATGCTCTGGACGGCACCGCCCGCGGTGCCCTTGGTCAGGTTGTCGATGGCGCTGATCGCGATGATGCGGTGCGCGGCGGCGTCGTACGCGACCTGCACCTGGACGGCGTTGGAACCGTGGACGGACGCGGTGGCGGGCCACTGCCCCTCGGGGAGCAGGTGCACGAAGGGCTCGTCGGCGAAGGCCTTCTCGTAGGCGGCACGGAGCGACTCGGCGGTGACGCCGTCGCGGGCCCTGGCGCTGCAGGTGGCCAGGATGCCGCGGGGCATGGGGGCGAGGGTGGGCGTGAAGGAGACGGTGACCGGCTCCCCTGCGGCGGCGCTGAGGTTCTGGATCATCTCGGGGGTGTGCCGGTGGACTCCGCCGACGCCGTAGGGGGACATGGAGCCCATGACCTCGCTGCCCAGGAGGTGCGGCTTGGGGGTCTTGCCCGCGCCGGAGGTGCCGGAGGCGGCGACGATCACGGCCTCGCTCCCGGCGAGCCCGGCGGCGTACGCGGGGAAGAGTGCCAGGGACGCGGCCGTGGGGTAGCAACCGGGTACCGCGATGCGCTTGGACCCCTCCAGCGCGGTGCGGGCACCCGGCAGTTCGGGGAGGCCGTAGGGCCAGGTCCCGGCGTGCGGGGAGCCGTAGAACCGCTCCCAGTCGGCCGGGTCCTTCAGCCGGAAGTCGGCCCCCATGTCGATGACGAGGACGTCCGGGCCGAGCTGCTCGGCGACGGCGGCGGACTGTCCGTGGGGCAGGGCGAGGAAGACGACGTCGTGCCCGGCGAGGGACTCGGGGGCGGTCTCGGCGAGCACCCGGTCGGCGAGGGGTGGCAGATGCGGCTGCAGCCCACCGAGCCGTCGGCCGGCGTTGGAGTTGCCGGTCAGGGCGCCGATCTCCACCTCGGGGTGCGCGAGGAGCAGACGCAGCGCCTCTCCGCCCGCGTATCCGCTCGCTCCGGCGACTGCGGCACGTACCGTCATGGAACCTCCTCCTGGATGGCATGACTATACGTTTCGCCGCACGTTTATGCAATGCTGGAGACCGGGGCCCGTGACGGTCGGTGTGCCGGATGCGATCAGACGGCCCTCTGCTCCCTGGGCAGCATGATCGTGCGGGAGACGACGAAGGTGACCGGGATCGCCGCGGCGGAGGCGAGGAGCGGAGCGAACCGGCTGCCCGCGTGCAGGACGTCGACGATCACGTAGACGCCCACCGTGGTGATGACGAAATTGGTGGCGTTCGTCAGCGGGAACAGCAGGAATTTCCTCCAGGTGGGCCGCGTCCGATAGGTGAAGCGCGCGTTCAGGAAAAAGCTTCCGATCATGCTGATGAAAAAGGCGAGAATATGCGCGGCAAGGTATGGCAGACGGGTCAGGAACAGCAGGTATAGCCCGTAATAGGTCATGGTGTTGACGACGCCGACCACGGCGAAGGTGACGACCTGTCCCAGGATCGGGCGCGTACCGGTGGCGGGCATCAGGGAATGAGGTCCTTCGCGGTGCCGCGCCGCGCAACGCCTTCCGCCTGCTCCACGTTGGTGGCCTTCACCAGGAAGTGCGGGCGCCCCTTCACCTCGTAGTAGATGCGGCCCGTGTACTCGCCTATGACCCCGAGCATGACCATCTGCACGCCGGCGAGCGCCGTGACGGCGGTGATCGTGGTGACGTAGCCGGGTGTCTGCACACCGTGGACGAGCGCGGCGCCCACGATCCACGCGGTGTACAGACCCGCGCACAGCAGCAGGCCCATGCCGAGGTGGAGAGCGGCGCGCAGCGGCCTGTTGTTGAAGGAGAGCAGCCCGTCGAGGCCGTAGTTGAGCAGGCTCCGCAGGCTCCATGAGCTGCGGCCGTGCTCACGTACGGCGTTCTCGTACTCGAAGGTGGTGCTGGGGAAGCCCACCCACGCGAACAGGCCCTTGGAGAAGCGGTTGTACTCGGTGAGTGCGACGACCGCGTCCACCACACGCCGGGACAGCAGGCGGAAGTCGCCCACGCCGTCCACGAGTTCCACGTCGACCAGGCGGTTGACGAGCCGGTAGTACAGGCGGGCGGTGACGGTGCGGGTGATCCGGTCACCGCTCCTGGTGCGTTTGGCGATGACCTGGTCGTAGCCCTGTCCGTACAGCTCCACCATCTGCTTGATCAGCTGCGGCGGGTGCTGCAGGTCCGAGTCCATGACGACCACGCAGTCCCCGGAGGCGTGGCGCAGTCCGGCGAGCAGGGCCGCCTCCTTGCCGAAGTTGCGGCTGAAGGAGACGTACCGCACCCGCGCGTCGCGCTCGCTCAGCTGCTTCAGGACTTCGAGGGTGCGGTCCCGGCTGCCGTCGTCGACGTACACGAACTCCGTGTCGTGGCCGAGCGGAAGCAGTTCGTCCGCGACTTTCTGGACCACGTCGTGGAACCGCCCGATGACTTCTTCTTCGTTGTAGCAGGGTGCGACGATCGAAATGAGCATGGCTCTTCCCTGGGGACGGGGGTCAGACAGCGTGGGTGGTGTGCTCGAGCGGCCGGCTGGGCGCCGGCGGTGCCGACCGGGCCGCTGCGCGCCGCCGGCGGACGGCGGCGAGCACGCCGAGCAGGATCAGGGCCAGCAGTGAGGTGGCCCCGACGGCCGTGCCCAGTCGCAGCCCAGGCGGATGGAACGTGCAGGTGAGGCTGGTCGAGGAGCCGTCGAGGGGCACCGCGATCAGTCCGTGGTAGTCGCCCGCGGGTGTCGCCGGAGCATCCCCCGCGGCGCAGCGCCAGCCGGCGATGCGGGGTGCCGCGACGACGGCGGTCCCCTTGCTGCCGGCGGGGATCTCGGCCCGGACGGTGCCGTCGGAGACGGTGACCTCGGTGGCGCCGGTGGCCTTGAGTCCTTCCACCGCGGTGCGCAGCCGGGCGGTGTCCAGGCACCCGACCGCACCGTCAGGGACGACGCTCGTCCAGGCGGGCGACAGCTCGATCCGGACCCGGCCGGAGGCCGGCGCCGCGCCGAGCCGCTGCATGGCGGCGATCTTGTTGACGGGATGGTCGGACGTGAACCGCCCGATCGAGCCCTGCGGGGCGCCGGTGAGCCGTGCGGTGCCCGAGTAGTACGGCGCCCACAGGTACACCTCGCTGCGCGCCGGGCACCGGGCGGTGATCGTGGGCTTCCGTGTGGCGCTCCCGGCCGCCGGAGGGCCGACGACCAGGCCCGGCCGGTCGTCGTGGCTGCGGGCCGGCGGCTTCCCGTCGCCCGTGCGCACGGTGAGCGCGGGCACGGTGTAGACGCGGGTGCCCAGCAGCATTTCCTGATTGCGGTACGGCGACGGGCCGAAGGCGGAGACGCCCGTCCGCGCCGGATCGAGGGTGACGGACGGCCGCACCGTGACCAGCGGCGGTACGTCCTGGCGGGACACGGTCACCGGGCCGGCGTTCGGAGGGTTCCACCACTGGTGCGGGTCCGGCGGGGAGTGCACCCGCGCGCCGACGGAGAAGATCACGTCCGTGACGGCGTTGTCCAGGCTCTGCAGGCTGCGACCGCGTGAGGTCCAGCCGCCGCCGAGGGCGGTGAGCGTGCGGTTGAGCACGTCGGAGGTGAGGCTGCTGTAGTACTGCGCACCCTGGCCGCCCACCAGCATCGGGTCGTTGGCGACGGTCTGCTCGCGGCCGGGGTCGGTACGGTACCGGGGCCAGCCGTCCGCCTTGGCGATCGCGTCCGCCTGCTGCTGCTGGCGCGCTCCCCAGGGCGCGTAGTCGTCCAGGTGCTGGAGTCGCATCCGGGTGGCCTCGGCGGAGGTGGCGGTGGCCTCCCCGAGCTGCGCGCCGACGAGCAGCACCACGGCGAACCCGGCCAGCGCGGCGGGGCGCCTGCCGCCCGCTCGGCGCCCGCCGTCCGTGCGACGGAGCAGGGCCAGCCCGCCCAGCGCACCCACGGTGGTGAGCGGCAGCACCAGCCAGGTGGTGTGATGCACGAGCGCGCTCCGGCTCGCGACAGCGGTGATCAGTGCGAGCAGCACGGCCGCCGCGCCCAGCGCACGCCAGTCGGGCGGGCCGTACGAGAGCGAGTGCCATGCGGCGATCACCAGCAGCGCGCACAGGACGAAGGCCTGGCGGTACGAACTGCCCTGGGGCTCGGTGAAGGCGTGCCAGGCGAGCTGGGTCGGCGCCCACTGCATCGACAGCACCATCGCGGCCACCAGGAGTGTCCAGCCCGCGCGCACCCGTCCGGGAACCGCCCGGTGGAACGGCAGGGCGAGGGCGAGCAGCAACGCGGTGACACCCACATAGACGGCCGGCGTACTGAAGCTGTACGTCGTCGGCAGCAGACGGGCCAGCAGGTCCCGCGCCGCCACCGGCGTGAAGTGCCCGTAGGTGCCCGGGGAGGCGTGCCGGGTGCCGAAGTACACGACCGTCACCAGCGGTGCGGCCAGGCCCATGCCCAGTACCACGGTCAGGACGGCGCGGCCCGCCGCCCCCAGCGTCCGGCGGCGCGGAAGTCCGGCGAGCAGCAGCCGGAGCAGCAGCACGAGACCGGCGCCGAGGGTGGCCATGTACGCGGTGTAGAAGTTGGCGGCCCAGGCGAGGGCCACGATCAGCACGCCGAGGACGCGGTGCCGTCCGTTCAGGGCCCATTCGCCGACCAGGCACAGCAGCGGCAGGGCGATGAGCCCGTCGAGCCACATCGGGTTGTACACGGCGGACGCCACGTTCCAGCCGCACAGGGCGTAGGAGGTCCCCAGCAGCCCCGCGGCCCACCAGCGGCCGGGACGCAGGGTGAGCAGCAGCCAGGCCATGGCGGCGCCGGCGGCCGCCGTCTTCAGCACCGTGATCACATAGACGGCGAGGTCGATCCCGTCGCGTGGGAACACGGCCACGAGCAGGGCGAACGGGCTGCTGAGGTAGGTACCGAGGTCCGGCAGGAAACTGGAGCCGTACCCGGACTGCCAGTTGACGAGGAGGCCTCCGTCGCCTCTTCCGTGCAGCAGGTCCCACAGGTGCGCGTGGAAAGGGACGTACTGGTTGCCCAGGTCGTTGACGCTCCGGGTGCGGGGGCCGAACGGGTAGCTGCGGGCGACGGCGTCGGCGGCGCAGAACGCGGCTGTGGTGAGGACCGCGGCGAGCAGGGCGCCGGCCTGCCTGGGGCCGGTCGGGCACGGCAGCCGGAGCCACGCACGGCGGTCGTGGTGAATGGTGAGGTTCACACCCTGTCCCTGTTCGGTCGGCGCCGTATGTTCGCGTCAGCGTCACACGCGCGGAGAGAGCCGCCTGCGAGAAATACAGCGACTGCTTCGCATACCGGAGAAAGGTCCGGTGAACGCGCAATGAACAGGGTTGAACACATCATTCTCGGTGAGCTCCGGAGAATTGGGGACTCGTGGCGTCCGGCCCGGGGAATCACTCCCCGGCGTCGTGGATTCTGCCATTGGACGGGCAGCGGTCGCCCATCGTCGCGGCACCCCCGGTGAAAGAGGAAATGAATTCCGAATTTCGTGAAGGTGTCATGTGCGACGTGGCCGCCGGGAGGCCCGGCTGCCCCTGCCTTCGCACAGCGGGACGGAGAGGGCATGATCGGGTCACTGGGGCGTGGAGGTACAGGAGGTCACGGACGATGACGGTGGGCACTTTCCGGCCGGTCGAGGACGTGCTCGCCCACCTGGCCGGGTGCTGGCGCGTGGAGCGGGTCGTGCGGGACCTGGCGAGCGGTGAGGAAGGCCGGTTCAGCGGGACGACGGTGTTCTCGCCGCGGCAGGGCGGCGGGCTGCTGCACCACGAGTCGGGCACGTTCCTCTGGCAGGGCACGTCGCGGCCCGCCGAGCGGACGCTGCTGTTCCTGCCCGGAGCCCGGCCGGGCACCTCGGACGTGCGGTTCACGGACGGCCGCCCGTTCCACGACCTCGACCTCACGACCGGCCACCACGTCGCCGAGCATCCGTGCGCGGCGGACCTCTACCGGGGCGAGTTCACCGTGTACGACGACAACCGCTGGCGCACGGTGTGGCGGGTCGGCGGGCCGGCGAAGAACCTCGTTCTGACCACCGACCACATCCGCGAGGGCCGTCCTGGGGAACCTCAGACGCGCTGATGCGCCGCGGTTTCGAGACGCAGGTTCCAGCGGCCCCCGTGCCCGGCCAGCGTCACCGTCGACAGGGGGCGGACGTCGATGTTCCAGTACGACGACGGCTGCGCCCTCAGCGCGTACACCAGGGCCGCCCGCACCACCGACGGCTCCGCCACCGCGACGATACGACTGCCGTCCTCCACGGGGCGCGTGTCCAGCCAGCCGCCCACACGGGAGATGAACGCCAGCAGCGACTCACCGCCGTGCGGAGCGGAGCGCGGGTCCGCGAGCCAGGCGTCCACCGCCGAGGGCTCCCGGGCCATCGCCTCGCCCAGTGTGAACCCGCGCCAGCGGCCCATGTCGCAGTCCCGCAGCGCCGGTTGCACCAGCGGCGCGTACCCGAGCGCGTCCCCGGTCGCCCGGCTGCGCGGGGTGGGTGAGCAGTAGCGCAGTTCGGCCGCCGCCAGCGGCACCAGATCCGGGCCGACACGTTGCACCTCGTCCCAGCCGGCCTGGTCCAGCGGCCGGTCGTCCTCGAAGCGCTCCGCGAGCAGCGAGGAGCTGCGCGCGGCGGCGACGAACGTGACCCGAAGATGCATGCGGCGATCGTCGGGCGCGCAAGTGCGCAGGTCAAGAGGGATTACCCAGGAGTTACCAAGGGTGTCGCCGGCATCACGCACGGACCTGGTTCGACCGGTCGAACCAGTGCACCATCCACTGGTCCGGCCGAGAGCCAGGCGAGGGATGCCCCGTCGGTCACCACGCGCGCGTACGCCACCTGCTCGCCCGGAGCGCTGCCGTACACCCCGAGGGTGGGGGGTTCGCGACCGCGCCGGTGCTGCTCCCGGGGCCGGTCCACCGCCCGGTACGCGCCGGTCGCGAGCCGGTGGTGGGTGCGGTCGATGTCGATCCCGGCGGTGCCGGCGGAGGACTCGTGGCCGCCCGGGAGGCAGGGTGCGTCGACGCCGGTGGTCATGACGGGAAGACCCGCGGGTCGTCGGCGGTGCCGTCGAATCATTTCGCCGGCGCTGCGTTGCGCTACCGGGTCCGGACCACCTCGTCGCAGGCCGTGCGCAGACGGCGTACGCCTTCGGTGATCTGCCCCTCCCCCGCGGCCGCCGCGAAGCTCAACCGCAGGTGCGCGGCCGGGGGTTCGGCGCTGAAGTAGGGGCGGCCGGGGGTGACCGCGACGCCCGCGCGCAGGGCGCCGGCGGTGAGGGCCGGCTCGTCGGCCCCCTCGGGCAGGCGCGCCCAGAGGTGATAGCCCCCGGACGGCACGTGGGGCAGGGCGAGTTCGGGCAGATGCAGGCGCAGGGCGGCGGTCATCGTGTCGCGGCGGTGCTTCAACTCGGCGGCGACGGCGCGCAGATGACGGGGCCAGGCGGGAGAGCCGACGAGTTCCAGGGCGGCTTCCTGGAGGGGGCGCGGGACGAAGAAGGTGTCGACGATCTGGATCGCGCGCAGCCGCTCCAGGACCGGACCGCGGGCGGCCAGGGCGCCGACCCGGAAGCTGGGCGAGGTCGCCTTGGTGAGCGAGTTGACATGCACGACGACACCGTCGGGGTCCTCGGCCGCGAGCGGGGACGGCAGCGGGCCGGCGTCCTCGTGCACCAGCCGGCGGACGAAGTCGTCCTCGATCACGAACGCTCCGGCCTCGCGCGCGATGCGCAGCACCTCCCGTCGGCGTTCGGGGGCGAGGACCGCACCGGTCGGGTTCTGGAACAGCGGCTGGCACACGACGACCCGGGCGCCGGTCGCCCGGAACGCGTCGGCGAGCAGGGCGGGCTTGATCCCGTCCGCGTCGACCGGCACGGGTACGGGCCTCAGTCCGGCCGCGCGGGCGATGGCGAGCATGCCGGGATAGGTGGGCGACTCGACCAGAATCGGGGCGCCGGGCGGTGCCAGGGCCCGTAGCGCGGTGGTGAGCGCGGACTGGCCGCCCGCGGTGATCAGCACGTCGGCGGCGGTGATGGCGCCGCCGATGCCCCGTGCGAACCATTCACGCAGCTCGGCGACGCCCTCGACGGGCGGCCGGGCCCAGACGCCGGGGCGGCGGCCGGCGCGCGCGAGGGCCGCGGCCATGGCCCGCTCGGGCTGCAGTGAGGGGTGCAGATAGCCGCCGGTGAACTCGATGACGCCGGTGGGCGGGGCGGCCAGCGAGACCACCACTCCGGACGCGTCGACGCTGCGCGGTACGAGTTCGACGGAGGTGTCGGCGCTGAGCGCGACCTCCTGCCAGGCGGTGTCCCCCGCCGCCGGGGGCACCGCCCGTGGCTCGGCCCGGAAGGCCCCGGCTCCGGGCCGGGTGACCACGAGTCCCTCGGCGGCCAGCTGGGCGAGCGCGCGCGACACCGTCACGGGACTCACCCGGAACCGCTCGACGAGCGCACGACTGGACGGCAGCTTCTCTCCTGGAGAGTAGCGATTCAATTCCCGCCGCAGACGATTCACCAGCTCACCGGCGCTGCTACTCTCTTGCATGAGGACACAGGATAGCGCTACCGCCTCCACACGGATAGCAGTCACCGCAACGGCCACCGAGGCCGCCGCGGCCCGCGACCGCATCGGCACCCTCCAGGCCGCACTGGGCGTCGTCGCCTTCTCGCTCACCTTTCCCGCCACGGCCTGGGGGCTGGAGGGCTTCGGCGCCTGGTCGCTGGTGGCCGCGCGCAGTGTGCTCGCCGCCCTGATCGCCGGTGGCTGCCTGCTCGCACTCCGCGTTCCCGTGCCCGCGCGGGCGCACTGGGCGGGGCTCGCCGTGGTCGCGGCCGGGGTGGTACTGGGCTTTCCGCTGCTGACCACGCTCGCCCTGAAGACCTCGACCACCGCGCACGCCGCCGTGGTCGTCGGGCTGCTCCCCCTGACCACCGCCCTCCTCTCCGCGCTGCGGATGGGCACCCGGCCCTCCCGTACTTTCTGGTTCGCCGCCCTCGCCGGCGCCGCCGCCGTCATCGTGTTCACCGTGCAGCAGAGCGGCGGCGCGCTGACCGGCGCGGACGCCTACCTCTTCGGTGCCCTGCTGATCTGCGCCGCCGGCTACACCGAGGGCGGCCGGCTGGCCCGGGTCATGCCCGGCTGGCAGGTCATCGGCTGGGCCCTGGTGCTGTGCCTGCCGCTGACCGTGCCCGCCGCGGCCGTGGCGCTGTCGTACGAGCCGGTCCGTCTCACCGCGCACGGGGTGACCGGGCTGCTGTGGGTGGCGGCCGGGTCGCAGTTCCTGGGGCTGGTCGTCTGGTACCGGGGCATGGCCGCGATCGGCATCCCCAAGGCCAGTCAGTTGCAGTTGGCCCAGCCCCTGCTCACACTGGTGTGGTCGGTACTGCTCCTCGGCGAGCACCTCACCCCGGCCGCACCGCTCACGGCCGCCGCGGTCCTCGTGTGCATCGCGATCACCCAGCGGGCGCGGGGCTGACCGGGGCGGAGGACGGACCGGGACGTCCGGCGGCACCGGCCGCGGCACGCGGCCACCGGCGCGCCCCGGAGGCGAGCCGCCCGAAAACGGACCGATACTCCCGCAAGGCGACGAGGAGGCCCAGCAGATGCGCGCAACTGTGGGCGACAAGCTGGTGCAGCACGGCAGGATCGTCGGGCAGCACGACAAGGTCGGCGAGATCGTCGAAGTGATGGGCTCGGACGGCAACCCGCCGTACCGCGTCCGCTTCGAGGACGGGCACGAAGGGGTGTGCGCGCCCGGCCCGGACACCGAGATCCGCCACAAGGAGGACGCCCGGCCGATCGGACAGTAGGGGCCGGGTTCAGCGCGGCGGACTCGCCGGCCGGCGGTAGTGATCGGCGACCACCCGTGCCATCGCGCCGTTCGGGTCCGCGGCGACGTCCTTGGCGGCGAAGAAGACGTGCCCGCGGACCTGCGGGTAACGGTTGGCCAGAGTGAGGTGCAGGGAGAGTTCGGCCGGGTCCTGCCAGGCGCCGGGCTCGGCCGCGGCACCGGCCTTGTACAGCGCCTCACCCACGTACAGCTGTACGTCCGTGCCCTCGGCGACCGCCGCCCACCAGGGCACGAGTCGCGCGTAGTCGGCGGCGCCGTAGCCGATGTTCCAGTAGATCTGCGGGCAGATGTAGTCCAGCCAGCCCGACCTCACCCAGGTCCGGGTGTCCGCGTACAGGTCGTCGTACGTCTGCACCCCGGCCCGGGTGTCCGAGCCCCGGGGGTCGGTGCTCGCGTTGCGCCACACCCCGAAGGGGCTGATCCCGAAGCGGGCGGCCGGCCTGGTCTGCCGCACACGGCTCGCCGTCTCGCGCACCAGCAGGTCGATGTTGTTGCGCCGCCAGGCGGCCCGGCTCGGGAAGTCGTCGCCGTACTCCTCGTACGCCTCCTCGTCGTCGAAGTCCTCCCCGGCGACGGGGTACGGGTAGAAGTAGTCGTCGAAGTGGACGCCGTCGAGCGGGTAGCGCCGTACGGCGTCCAGGACCGCGTCCTCGACGAAGGCCCGGACCTCGGGCAGTCCCGGGTTGTAGTAGAGCTTGCCGCCGTAGGCCACGGCCCAGCCGGGGTGCTCGCGGGCGGGGTGCCGGGCGGCGAGCCGGGAGACGTCGGTGTGCAGGGCGATCCGGTACGGGTTGAACCAGGCGTGCAGCTGCAGTCCTCGCGCGTGCGCCTCCGCGACAGCCGTGCCGAGCGGGTCCCAGCCGGGGTCCCGCCCCTGGACGCCGGTCAGGTACTGGGACCACGGCTCGTACGGGGAGGGCCACAGGGCGTCGGCCGTGGGGCGCACCTGGAAAAACACCGTGTTGAGCCGGCGCCGTACGGCCACGTCGAGCAGGGCGCACAGCTCGGCGCGCTGCGCGGACGCCGTCAGACCGGGACGGGACGGCCAGTCGCGGTTGGCCACGCAGGCCAGCCACATGCCCCGCATCTCCCCGGTCGCCGCGCGCCGCGGCGCGGCCGCGGCGTCGCCCGCCGTCACCAGGCTCGCCACCGCGGCCACCGTGAACGCCCGGCGTGACATCCGGCCCATGCGCACACTCCCGTACTCTGCGGACCCGCCTCGTCACGGACCGTCCCGGTGCCCCAGCATGCTCCCACCCGGACGATCGATCATCGATACTTGGGAGTAACGTGCACGATCGGAGCAGGCGACCGGAACCCGATCGGACCTGCCAGCCGTAGATCAGCGAAAGGGACGATGTGACCGACATCGAACGCGTCGGAGTGGTGGGCTGCGGTCAGATGGGCGCGGGCATCGCTGAGGTGTGCGCCCGCGCCGGACTGGACGTGAAGGTCGCCGAGACCACCGGCGAGGCCCTGGAGATCGGCCGGACCCGCCTGTTCAACTCCCTGTCCAAGGCGGCAGAGCGCGGCAAGATCTCCGCGGAGGAACTGGAGGCGACTCAGGCGCGCCTCACCTTCACCACCGACCTCGGCGAGTTCGCGGACCGCGACCTGGTGATCGAGGCCGTCGTCGAGAACGAGCAGGTGAAGACCGAGATCTTCCAGGTGCTCGACCAGGTGGTGACCCGCCCGGACGCCATCCTGGCCTCCAACACCTCCTCGATCCCCCTGGTGAAGCTGGCCGTGGCGACCTCGCGGCCGGACCAGGTGATCGGCATCCACTTCTTCAACCCGGCCCCGGTGCAGAAGCTCGTCGAGCTGATCCCGGCGCTCACCACCTCCGAGGGCACCCTGAGCCGGGCGCAGCTGTTCACGGAGAAGCTCCTGGGCAAGCACGCCATCCGCGCCCAGGACCGCTCCGGCTTCGTCGTCAACGCGCTGCTGGTGCCGTACCTGCTGTCCGCCATCCGCATGTTCGAGTCGGGCATCGCCGGGCGCGAGGACATCGACAACGGCATGGAGATGGGCTGCGCCCACCCGATGGGCCCGCTGAGGCTCGCCGACCTGATCGGGCTGGACACCGTCGTCTCGATCGCCAACTCGATGTACGAGGAGTACAAGGAGCCCCTGTACGCCGCTCCCCCACTGCTGCAGCGGATGGTGGAGGCGGGCCGGCTCGGGCGGAAGACCGGCTCGGGCTTCTACACCTACTCCTGATCACCTCCCCCTGCTCACAGAGCGTCGAACTCCTGGCTCACACGGGCCCGGCACCGTCGGACGGTGCCGGGCCCGCGGCGTTCACACGGCGTGTGCGCGCCGGACCCGCATATGCCTCTCGCACACTCTCCTCACGGACCCACCAGGCGAGTTGACTCGGCATGCGCGTGCAAGGGATGTGAGACGACCACGGAAAGGAGCGGACTTGTGAGCGCCGATCCCGAGCATCCCGTCCTCCATGGAGAACTCGCAGAGTTACGCCGCCGGCTCGACGTCGCCTACGCGCGCGTCGAGGGCGGGCTTGCGCTGCTGAGCCATCGCACCGAGGAGACGGCCAAGGAACTGGACGAACTGCACACCCGCCTCATCACGCTGGAACACGGGCGCTGGCCGCTGCCCGCCGTCGCCGCCCTCACGGCGGTGGGCGCGCTCGTCGTGACCGTCTGGCAGGCTCTGGGCCGCTAGTGCTGTGACCGGGGTCAGGGCATCGCGTCCTGCCCGAGCCTGAGGTGGTGCAGCAGCAGTAACGCGGCCGCCATGTTGGCGGCCGGGACCTCCCCGCGGGCGACCATGTCGGGGACGAGCTTGAGGGGAACCCATTCCCGACGGTCGGACTCGAAGTCGTCCACGGGGTGCCCGACGTACTCGCCGTCGTCGGCCCAGTAGACGTGGTGCCGGGCGTCGGTGAGTCCGTTGGAGGGTTCGACGCTCATGAGATGGCGCAGGGGCCCCGGTCGCCAGCCGGTCTCCTCCTCGAGTTCGCGGGCCGCCGCGTCGGCGATGCCCTCGCCGTCCTCGACGACGCCCGCCGCGAGTTCCCACCCCCAGCTGTCGGTGATGAAGCGGTGCCGCCACAGCAGCAGCACCTCGTTGGCCTCGTTGACGATTGTGGCCACGGCGACGGGCCGCAGCCGTATCAGGAAGTGGTCGAGGTGCCGGCCGTCCGGCAGCTCGACATCCGCCAGGTTGACGCTGAACCAGCGGTTTTCATACACAGTTTGCTCGTTCTGTTTCGTCCACTGCATGGTTCTGCCACCTTCCGCCGAGTAAGGGGCAATATCGCAGCAGGAGCGGCGTCCCAGCAGGCTCACAGCGGCGCACGCCCGGCGCGGCGGGCGCAGGCGTCCGTGTCGGCGGACATCACGCGGTTGTCATGCGGTGGGTGGGGCGGTGACTACAGCGGTACGCGCAGGGCCCCGTCGATGAGTTCGGCCGCCTCCACCGTTCCGGCGAAGCCGCTGCGGACGAGGTGTTCGCGCACCGCCCGGAGTCTGTCACGCAGGCGCATGGACTCCATTCCGCGCGCCTGCTCCGCCATCTCCACCGCGGTGGCCACCGCCTTGTCGGCGTTGCCCTGGCGCAGCTCGATCTGGCTGAGCATGGCGAGCCGGTGCACCCGGCCCCGGTCGTGCGCGGGTGTGCCGACGGCGGCCGCGGCGTGCTCCCCGGCCGCCGCCAGGTCGCCGAGGCTGAGCAGCGCCTCCGCGACCTGGACGTTGACGAGGCCGGGCTGGACGTAGCCGGTCTCGTCCGGTTCGTGGCCGCGCCGGATGCGTTCTGCGGCCGACTCCGCCCGCCGGATGCAGGACAGCGCGCCCGATGCGTCCCCGAGGTGGGCGTACGCCTTCGCCTGCATCGCGTACAGGTCGGAGGCGAGCGCCGGGGTGATCTGCTTGCCCGCGGCGCGCAGCGCGGCCTCGGCGAAGGCCACGGCCTGCCGGTACTCCTTCATGAACAACGACTGGTTGACCAGCAGGGCTATGACGTACGCGCCGAGTCCCCGGTCCCCGCTGGCCTTGGCCAGGCGCAGCGCCTGGTGGAAGTAGCGCTGGGCGAGGCCATGGGCGTCGGAGTCGTACGCGCAGATACCGGCGACCGCGACAAGCCCGCCGGTGGCACGGTGCAGTTGGCGGCCCGTGGCGTCGGTGTAGCCGCCGCGCAGCAGCGGTGCCGTCTCGGCGTTGAGGAAGCCGACGATTCGGGCACGGGTGGCTATGCCGCCGGCCTTGCGGTACATCTGCTCGTAGTGGGCGCGGGCGGCGCGCAGCATCTCGATGTCGGCCGGGGTGACCCGGTGGCGGCCGCCGCGGGAGACGTCCACGTCCTCGGGCGGGTTCTCCCACTCCCACACGGGCATCACCGCGGGCGTGCCGGTCACGGCCGGGGCGCCCAGGATGTGGGGGCGCTGCTGTTCGTCGGAGCGCCACAGGGCGGTGGCGCGCTCGACGAAGCCGGAGAGGCTGGTGCCGTGCGGGGTGGCCGGTTCACCGGGGACGCCGAGGCCGATGTCGTCGAGGGTCACCGGGCGGTGCAGCCGGGCTGCGAGCACCTCGCAGATCAGGTCGGGCACCTGGCCGCGCGGGCGCTGACCCTTCAACCACCGTGCCACGGCCGTGTGTTCGTACCTGAGCGCGAGGCCGCGTGCCCGTCCCGCCTGGTTGACGTGCGCGGCCAGTCCCGCGTGGGAGATTCCGGCCTCGTCGAGGATCGCGTCGAGCAGAGTGTTGGGCTGCATGGGTGCACTCCGGTGGCTCGGTTTCGCCAGGGTAGTGCGAACCGCTTCACACGGGGTGTGAACGGAGTACGCGCATCCGCGCTGTGCGTGCGCTGTCGCGGAGAGTTGCCGGGCGCTTGACTTGAAAACCCTCGCAAGAGGCCGGCCGGGCCGCCGGCTCCCCCTCGTACAGTGCGGCGGCCCGCTCCACGCCGTCCGCCCAGCCGCCTGCCCGACACTCCGCGGCGGGGCGGACGGCGACCGGCTCAGCGGGTGCCGCTGAGGGTGCGCCCCGACAGAGGCGCGGGCTACCGCGCGACCAGCCACGGACTGCCCGCAGCCGGCGAACGACCCGCAGTTCCGCGACGTTTCCCACCGGGACCAGTGCCGCGGCAGGCGACGTTTGCCCATCGAGGAGCGGCGTCCGGTGCGTGCTCCGGGGGCGCCCCTGCTCGAAGAGCCTGGGGAGTGCCGGCCGGAAGCCCTCGTGGGACGTACTCGGGCTTCCGGCCGGTGCGGCGAGTGGGGGTCCCCCTGCTCGAAGAGCTTGGGGGGCGTGCCGGACGCCGCGACGGGGCGAACGTCGCCTGATGCGGCCCTAGCTTCGCAGCACCGCTCCCGTACGCTCGGCGGCCAGCGCAACCGCCGCGTCACGCGCGGCGGACGCCTCGTCCACCGTGAGCGTCCGGTCGGCCGCGCGGAAGCGCAGCGCGTACGCCAGCGACTTGCGGCCCTCGCCGAGCTGCTCGTCGTTCTCGTAGACGTCGAACAGCCGGATGGATTCGAGGAGTTCCCCGGCACCCTCGCGCAGCGCGGCCTCGACCTCCGCCTGCGGGACCGGCTTGTCCACGACGAGGGCGACGTCCTGCGTGGCCACTGGGAACGTGGAGATGGCCGGCGCCTGCGGGGTGCCGTCGCCGACGGCCTCCAGTGCGTCCAGGTTCAGCTCCGTCGCGCAGGTGCGCTCCGGCAGACCGAGGGCCTTCACCACGCGCGGGTGCAGCTCGCCCGCGTGACCCACGACCCGCTCGGTGCCGTCCGTGACGACCGCGAGCTCGGCGCAGCGGCCCGGGTGCCACGGCCCGTACTGCCCCTTGCGCACGATCAGCTCGGCCCCGGCCTCCCGGGCCACGGTCCGGGCGGCCTCCACCGCGTCGGCCCAGTCGGCCGGGCGTCCCTTGCCCCACCAGCCGGCCTGCTCCCGGGCGCCCGCGAGGACGACGGCGACATGGCGCGGCTGCTCGGGCAGCACGGCGTTCAGCGCGGCGATCTCCTCGTCGGTGGGACGCCGGTCGACCGGCAGATGGGCGGCCGCGCGCCGCTCCTCCCGCGCGTGGAAGACCAGCCCGGTCTCGAACAGCGCCAGGTCGTGCGAGCCGCGGCCGTCGTTGCGGCGCAGCGCTGCGAGCAGCCCCGGCAGCAGCGTCGTACGCAGCGCGGGCTCCTCGTCGCTGAGCGGGTTGACCAGCTTGACGACGCGGCGGGCCGGGTCGTCGGCCTCCAGACCCCACTGGTCGAAGACCTGCTCGCTGACGAACGGGTAGTTCGGCGCCTCGACATAGCTGGCCCCGGCCAGCGCCCGGCCGACGCGGCGGTGCAGCCGCTGCCGGTGGGTCAGCCCACGGCCCGAGGGGGGTTTCGGCAGCGTGGAGGGCAGGTTCTCGTAGCCCTCCAGGCGGATGACCTCCTCGGCCAGGTCGTTCGGGTCGGTCAGGTCGGGCCGCCAGGACGGCACGGTGACGATCAGCTCGTCCTGACCGTAGACGTCGCAGCCGACCTCCTGCAGGCGGCGTACGACGGTCTCGCGGCCGTAGTGCACGCCCGCGACCCTGTCCGGGTGGTCGGCCGGCATGGCGATGGTGTGCGGCGCGGACGGCGCGATGATCTCGGTGACACCCGCCTCCGCGGTACCGCCCGCGAGCAGCGCCAGCAGGTCCACCGCGCGCTGCGCGGCGGCTGCCGCGGCCAGCGGGTCGACGCCGCGCTCGAAGCGGCGGGACGCCTCCGAGGACAGCTTGTGCCGGCGCGCGGTGCGGGCGATGGAGACCTGGTTGAAGTGCGCGGCCTCGACCACGATCTCGGTGGTGGCGTTCTCCGCGTCGTCGTGGTCCGCGATCTCGGTGTTGGCCCCGCCCATGACGCCCGCGAGGCCGATCGGGCCGCGGTCGTCGGTGATGACGAGGTCCTCGGCGTGCAGGGTGCGCTTCACGCCGTCGAGGGTGGTGAACTTCTCGCCCTCCTCGGCGCGGCGCACGCCGATCGTGCCCTGGACCAGCTTGCGGTCGTAGGCGTGCAGCGGCTGGCCGATCTCCATCATCACGTAGTTGGTGATGTCGACGGCGAGCGAGATCGGGCGCATGCCGACCTTCTGCAGCCGGCGCCGCAGCCAGATCGGGGAGCGGGCCTCGGGGTCGACGCCGGTCACCGTGCGGGCGGTGAAGCGGTCACAGCCGAGCGGGTCGGAGATCCGGACCGGGTGGCCGAACGCGTTCGGGGCCGGGACGTCGAGCAGGGCGGGGTCGCGCAGCGGCAGGCCGTAGGCGATGGCGGTCTCGCGGGCGACACCGCGGATCGACAGGCAGTCGCCGCGGTTGGCGGTGACGGCGATGTCGAGCACCTCGTCGACCAGCTCGAGCAGCTCGACGGCGTCCTTGCCGACCTCGGTGCCCGGCGGCAGCACGATGATGCCCTCGGTGCCGTCGTCGCCCATGTTCAGCTCGTCGCTGGAGCAGATCATGCCGCGCGACATCCGCCCGTACGTCTTGCGCTCGGCGATCGCGAAGTCGCCGGGCAGCACGGCGCCGGGGAGGGCGACCACGACCTTGTCGCCCACGGCGAAGTTACGGGCGCCGCAGACGATCTCCTGGGGCTCGCCGGTGCCGTTGGTCCGGCCGACGTCGACCGTGCAGTAGCGGATCGGCTTCTTGAAGCCCTCCAGCTCCTCGATCGTCAGCACCTGGCCCACGACCAGCGGACCCTTGAGGTCGGCGCCGAGCTGCTCGACGGTCTCGACCTCCAGGCCGGCCGAAATGATCTTGGCCTGGACGTCGCGCCCGGTCTCAGTCGCCGGCAGGTCGACGTACTCCCGCAGCCAAGAAAGCGGGACCCGCATCAGATCTCCATCCCGAACGGCCGGGTGAACCGGACGTCACCTTCGACCATGTCTCGCATGTCCTCGACGTTGTGGCGGAACATGAGCATCCGCTCGATGCCGAACCCGAAGGCGAAGCCGCTGTACTTCTCCGGGTCGACGCCGCAGGCGGTGAGCACCCGCGGGTTGACCATGCCGCAGCCGCCGAGCTCGATCCAGCCCTCGGAGGAGCAGGTGCGGCAGGGCCGGTCGGGGTTGCCGACGGACTCGCCGCGGCAGACGTAGCACACCATGTCCATCTCGGCGCTCGGCTCGGTGAACGGGAAGAAGTTCGGCCGCAGCCGGGTCTTCATGCCCTCACCGAACAGGGACTGGACCATGTGGTCCAGCGTGCCCTTGAGGTCGGTCATGGTCAGGCCCTCGTCGACGGCGAGCAGCTCCACCTGGTGGAAGACGGGGGTGTGGGTGGCGTCCAGCTCGTCGGTGCGGTACACGCGGCCGGGGCAGATCACGTAGACCGGCAGCTCACGGTCGAGCAGGGAGCGGATCTGCACGGGCGAGGTGTGGGTGCGCAGCACGACACCGGACTCGGAGCCGCCGTCAGGGCCCTGTACGAAGAAGGTGTCGGCCTCGCCGCGCGCCGGGTGGTCGGGGCCGATGTTGAGGGCGTCGAAGTTGAACCACTCACCCTCGACCTCGGGGCCTTCGGCGACCTCGTAGCCCATGGCCACGAAGATGTCCTCGATCCGCTCCGAGAGCGTGGTCAGCGGGTGCCGGGCGCCCGCGGGTACGCGGTCGTAGGGCAGCGTGACGTCCACCGACTCCTCGACCAGCACACGGGCGTCCCGCTCGGCCTCGAGTTCGGCCTGGCGGGCGGCGAGGGCCTTGTTCACGGCGCCGCGGGCCTGCCCCACGCGCTTGCCGGCGTCGGCCTTGGCGTGCGGGGGCAGGGCGCCGATCTCGCGGTTGGCGAGGGCCAGCGGCGAGGCGGGGCCGGTGTGGGCGACCTTGGCCTCGTGGAGCGCGTCGAGGGAGTCCGCGGCGGCGAAGGCGGCGAGCGCCTCGTCCCGCATGCGCTCGATCTCTTCCGGTTTCAAGGCCTCGACCTCGACCGGGTCGTACGACTTATTGGGTGCCGACATCTCTTCCCGTGC
This sequence comes from Streptomyces sp. PTL18, assembly GCF_059510295.1. NCBI lineage: Bacteria > Bacillati > Actinomycetota > Actinomycetes > Kitasatosporales > Streptomycetaceae > Streptomyces > Streptomyces sp. PTL18. The sequence goes on from NZ_JCAJZO010000005.1 coordinate 195,450, forward strand.
TTCCGATTGGCTGGCGGACGGTCCCCGTCACCGACTCGTGGACAGTGCGTCACGGTTTTTGGGACACAAAGGTGCCAATGGCCGAGTCTAACGGGGCTGAGGTATGCGAATGCGCCCGCGGGCGCTCAGGCCAGGTAGGCCGGGGCGCTCACGGGCAACGTAAATCGGAACTCGGCGCCGCCGCCGCGGGCGCGACCGACCGTGATGGTGCCGCCGTGAGCCTCGACGATGCCCTTGACGATGTAGAGCCCCAGGCCCGTGCCGCCGCGCTTGCTGCCCCGCCAGAAGCGGGTGAAGACGCGGTTCATGGACTCCTCCGGGATGCCGGGGCCCTCGTCGCTCACCGTGACCGACGTGCCGGTGTCCTCCCCTTCGCGGGGGGACGCGGCGGGCGTGATGTCGATGGTGACGGTTCCCTCGCCGTGACGCACGGCATTTTCGAGGAGGTTGCTGAGCACCTGGTCGATCTTGTCGGGGTCGGCCCACAGGGCGGGCAGCGGCTGCTCGACGCGCAGCAGGAAACGGTCGGCGGGCTGGCCGGCGGCGACATACGCCTGGATGTGCCGTCCGACGGCCGCTCCTATGTCGACGGGCTGGCGGCGCACCTCCAGTCTCCCGGAGTCGATCCGCGAGATGTCCAGCAACTCGGCGATGAGCCGCGTGACCCGGTCCGCGTCGGCGTCGACGGTCTCCAGCATCAACCGCTTCTGGTCGTCGGTGAAGCGTTCCCACTTGGCGAGCAGGGTGGCGGTGAAGCCCTTGACGGAGGTGAGCGGGGAGCGCAGTTCGTGGGCCACGGTGGCGATCAGCTCGGCGTGGCCGCGTTCGGTGCGGCGGCGGGCCTCGGTGTCCCGGAGGGAGACGACGACGCGGCGGATCGGTCCGGTGGGGTGCGTGCGCACATAGCGGGCCGACACGAGGACCTCGCGTCCCCCGGGCAGCAGGAGGTTGCGCTCCGGCTGCCGTACGCGGATGGCGAGACCGCCGTAGGGGTCGGTCACCTGCCACCAGCGCCGCCCCTCCAGATCTTCCAGTGGCAGCACCTTTTCGAGCCGCTGTCCGAGGGCGTCGGCGGCGCGGACGGCGGTGATGCGTTCGGCGGCGGCGTTGAAGCAGATGACGCGCGCGCACTCGTCCGCGATCACGAGTCCGTCGGGTAGTTCGTCCGCATCGATGCCGAGCTCGGCGAGATCGCCGTGCCGGGATCCCGGGGCGCGGCGCGCGTCCCGTGACTCCGGCGCTCTGCTCGTGCCGACCCTCATCCCCGTACCCCACCTCTCGTCAGGCCGTGGGCCCCGAGCCCGCCACCCTACTAGCCGTGAGTGACGGAACGGCACCCTCCGGGGGCGCGCTGCGCACGCGCGGACGCATACAGACATACGGCCGCTGCCGTCGCGAGGTTCAGGCTCTCGGCCCTTCCGTGGATCGGCACACGGACGACGGCGTCGGCCAGCTCCCGGGTCTCCTCCGGCAGTCCCCAGGCCTCGTTGCCGAACACCCAGGCGGTGGGCACGCCCATGGTGCCCTTGTCGAGCTCGTCGTCGAGGTCGTGGTCGCCCGCGCCGTCCGCGGCGAGGATGCGTACGCCGGCGTCCTTGAGCCCGGCCACCGCCCGTTCCACGGGGACGCCGACGGCGACGGGCAGGTGGAAGAGGGAGCCGACGGAGGCGCGGACGGCCTTGGGGTTGTACAGGTCGACGGAGGCGTCGGTGAGGACCACGGCCTCGGCGCCGGCGGCGTCGGCGCACCGCAGGACGGTGCCGGCGTTGCCCGGGTCGCGCACGTTGGCGAGGACGGCGACGAGGCGCGGACGGCTGTTCAGGATCGCGTCGAAGCCGGTGTCGAGGAACCGGCAGATCCCGACCAGCCCCTGCGGGGTGACGGTGGTCGAGATGTCCGCGATGACCTGCTCGGCGGCCAGGTGGATAAGGGCGCCGGTGTCACGGGCCGCCCCCACGATGTCCGGGTACCGATCCGCCGCCTCGGGGGTGGCGAACAGCTCGACGAGGGTCGCCGTGCCCCCGCCCCGGTGCCCCGCGGCCTCCCGCACGGCCTGCGGCCCCTCCGCGAGGAACAGCCGCTCCTTGCCCCGGAAGTTCCGCTTCGCCAGTCGCCGCGCGGCGCTGACGCGGGGGGAGCGGGGGGAGATGAGCTCGGGGGTGGCGGGGGCCATGCGGTTCACTTTCGGAGTCAAGGGGTGTCGGGAACCTCTTTCCGCCGCGACAGGCGCTCAGCCACGACGGCGGATCTGGTCCCCCAGGCCGTCAAGGCTCTGGGGAGGCACGACTGCCCGCAGCCAGGACGGCTGCGGCCGCGCAGAGACAACCGGGCCCGCAGGCGTCGTAAGCCTGCGGGCCCGGTTCACGTCCGGCTGAAGCCGGCGCAGCGTTACGCCGCCTTCGGCGCGTTCACGTCCGCCGGCAGGGCCTTCTGCGCGACCTCGACGAGCGCGGCGAACGCACCCGCGTCGTTGACCGCCAGCTCCGCGAGGATCTTCCGGTCGACCTCGACGTTCGCGGCCTTCAGACCCTGGATGAAGCGATTGTAGGTGATGCCGTTGGCGCGGGCAGCGGCGTTGATGCGCTGGATCCACAGCTGACGGAAGTCGCCCTTGCGCTTCTTGCGGTCGTTGTAGTTGTAGACCAGCGAGTGGGTGACCTGCTCCTTGGCCTTGCGGTACAGACGCGAACGCTGACCGCGGTAGCCGGAGGCCTGCTCGAGGATCGCCCGGCGCTTCTTGTGGGCGTTGACTGCCCGCTTGACGCGTGCCACTTGTTAACTCCTTGTAGCGGGGCCGTGGTGGTCTTCACACGGCCCGAAACGATTGGGTCCCGGTCCTGACGTACGTACGGCGCGGACTGATCGGAAGATCGAGCGCCGTGGCGTCACTTGCCGAGAAGCTTCTTGATCTTCTTGGCGTCGCCCGGGGCCATCTCGGCGTTGCCGGTGAGGCGACGCGTCAGACGGGACGACTTGTGCTCGAGCAGGTGGCGCTTGCCGGCGCGCTCCCGGAGCACCTTGCCGGAGCCGGTGACCTTGAAGCGCTTGCTGGCACCGCTGTGCGACTTGTTCTTCGGCATAGCGCCGTTCTCTCCTCGTCGGTGGCGCTCCGGTGCCCGGTCGCGAAACCGGGCACGATGGAGCGTCGCTCTTGTATCGGTTACATCCTGGGACTGGCGTCCCGGGCTTTCCGGGGTCCGTACGTCCGCCCAGGGGCGGTCGTACGTCCGTACGTCCGGCTCCCCCGGGGCTCACGCCCCGGGATCAGGCCTCGGCGGATGCCTCGGCCGGGGCCTCGGCGGCCTCGGCGTCGGCGGGGTTCTGCGAACGGCCGGGATTGGCCTTCGCAGACGCCTTGCGGGCCTCCTGCGCCTGACGGGCCTCGGCCATCGCCTCGGTCTTCTTCTTGTGCGGACCGAGAACCATGATCATGTTGCGGCCGTCCTGCTTCGGGTTCGACTCGACGAACCCGAGGTCCTGGACGTCCTCCGCGAGACGCTGCAGCAGTCGGTAGCCCAGCTCGGGGCGGGACTGCTCGCGGCCACGGAACATGATCGTGATCTTGACCTTGTCGCCCTGCTTGAGGAACCGGACGACGTGACCCTTCTTGGTGTCATAGTCGTGCGGGTCGATCTTCGGCCGGAGCTTCATCTCCTTGATGACCGTGTGCGCCTGGTTCTTGCGCGCCTCACGGGCCTTCATGGCCGACTCGTACTTGAACTTCCCGTAGTCCATGAGCTTGCACACGGGCGGACGGGCGTTCGCCGCGACCTCGACCAGGTCCAGGTCGTACTCCTGCGCAAGCTCCAGGGCCTTGGCAAGCGGCACGATGCCGACCTGCTCGCCACTGGGACCGACAAGTCGCACCTCGGGAACGCGAATCCGGTCGTTGATGCGGGGCTCGGCGCTGATGGATCCTCCTCGGTAGCACCTACGGCCGCCTGGCGGACGGCCGCGTATATGTCTGGGTTGACACCAGGACCAACCATCGCGGCGCATGAAAAATGCCCCGGACGGGACACAGGCGGGACTCCGAGCTTTCCGGAGCACCGCCGCGGTGGACCGCGGGGCGCGATTTCGGGCGACTCCACCGTCCGTACGGAACGGTGGTGGCCGCCTGACCGGTGACCCGCCGCCCTCGGGGCGGCCAGGTGGGAGATCGGAGCCTCCACTTGTGGGCCGGGCAACCAGGTGTCCGGCCGGTCGTCAGTCAAGGCTAGCAGCTTCGGTCGGCCAGGGCTAATTCAGGCGAACGCACGTCCGGCACCTATCGTGTGGAGCATGAGTGACACCTCCCCCTCGGAATCCGAGGCCCCCACGGAATCCCCGGATTCCGCCGCGCAGCCCGACTTCGACGCCATGACCCGCGACATCGCGGAGGTGCCCGCGGTCGAGGTGATCGTGACGGTCGCCGTCAACCTGATGAGCGCCGCCGCCGTGAAGCTCGGTCTCACCGAGGAGGGCGACAAGCACAAGGACCTGGACGAGGCCCGCAAGCTGGTGCACGCCCTCGCCGGGCTGCTCGACGCGACCGCGACGGAGATCAGCTCCTTCCACGCGGCGCCGCTGCGCGACGGCCTGAAGTCGCTGCAGCTGGCGTTCCGCGAGGCGTCGGTCGTCCCGGACGAGCCGGGCCAGGGCCCGGGCGAGAAGTACACCGGGCCGGTCTACGGCTAGCGCCCACCCGCAACCGCACGAAGACCGTTCACGAACGCACGAACAGGGGCTCGCCCGGGGGCGTCGCTCCGGCCGGCAGGACTGCCAGGTCGAGGCCGCGTACCAGGCGGGCCCTCAGCGTGTCGTCCGCGGCCATCCGCTCGGCCACCGCGCGCGCGGCCTCGGCAGGGCTCGCCGCCGGATCGAGGACGAGCGCGAGGATGCCGTCGGCCCGGCCGGGGCCGAGGTAGGCGCGCTCGACGGCGGGCTCGGCGGCGACGGCGGCCCGTACGGCGCCGGTGACGGCCGGGTCGGCGAGCGGGTCGGTCGTCGTACGGCCCTCGGCCAGGGCGAGCAGTGCGGGGCCCGACAGTTCGAACGGCACCGGCCCGGACAGGTCCAGGACGATCGTGTCGGCCTTCTCGTGCGCGGCGGCCTGCAGGGCCTGGTGCAGCGGGACGGCGACCGGGCGGGCCGCCGGGTCCCAGCGGGCCAGCGCGTCCGTGGAGGTGAAGGCGGGCAGGGCGGTGCGGCCCCCGGCCTTCAGCGTCGGTACCGCCATCTCGCTGGTCTTCTCGCGGCGCAGCCCCCGCTCGTCCTCCTCGGCCTCCCCGAGGACGGCCACCACGGGCACCAGGAGCCGTGCTCCCTCGAGCGCCTCCAGAACGGGCCCCACCGCACTGTGGTCCTCGGCCCAGGCGGCGAGCGCGGCGCTCAGCCGGGGGTCGGCCGAGCCGTCGTCGCCGGAGAAGCCGGGGTCGGGAATGTTCTTGTTCGCCACGGTCACCGACCCTATCGGGGGGTCTTCGCCGGGATCCGGCCACCCCTGGGACGCGAGGGCAGCCGCTCTCACGGGTCTGTCGTCGGCGTCGTCGGCGTCGTCGGTGGCGCCCTCGGCGCCGTCCTCGACGAGCCAGGAGGCATCGATGGAACCTGCCGCGGAACCCTCGGCGGACCGGGACGCGCTGCTGGAGCGGGCGATGAGGTCGGTGGCCGTCGAGGACACGGCGGACGTGGCCGTGGCGGTGCTCTCGGCGGGCTCCGGGCAGAGCGCCGCATACGGTGCCAGGACCTTCGACACGGCGAGCATCGTGAAGGTGGACATCCTGGCGGCACTGCTGCTCCAGGCGCAGGACGCCGGCCGGCAGCCGACCGCGCGGGAGAAGGCGTACGCCGCCGCGATGATCGGGAAGAGCGACAACGCGTCGGCGTCGGAGCTGTGGACCGCGATCGGGCGCGCCGCCGGCCTGGACAGTGCGAACAAGCGCTTCGGCCTGACGGACACGGCCGGTGGCGACGGCGCGCTGTGGGGGCTCACACGGACCACGGCCGCGGATCAGCTGACGCTGCTCCGGCAGGTGTTCGAGGACGACACGGAGTTGAGCGGGCCCTCACGGTCCTGCCTGCGCGGGCTCATGGGCGACATCGCCGAGGACCAGCGGTGGGGGGTCTCCGCGGCGGCGGACGGTTCCGCGTGGGCGTTGAAGAACGGATGGCTGCCCCGGAGCACGACCGGACTGTGGGACGTCAACAGCATCGGACGGGTGACGGCCGGCGGGCGCGACTTCCTGGTGGCGGTGCTGTCCGACGGGAACTCGACGAAGGAGAAGGGGATTTCCGTGGTGGAGGCCGCGGCGCGAGCGGCCGTCGCCGTGTTCGGGTGAGCACACCGCGGGAACGCGGTTCCTCAGGGGGCGCTTGCGCGGCCCCTCCACAGCATGACCGAAGCCACCAGCAGCGCCACCCCCAGGACTCCCGCCAGGGGCGCCGCCCAGCCCGGCGAGTCAGAGTCCGCGCCGGCCGGGTCCGGGCCGGGGCCGAAGTACTCCTTGCCGTAGGCCGCCGCGTGCAGGTTGTCCGGTTCGAGGCCGGCCGCCGCCTTGATGGCCGCCGCGGGGTCGATGAAGCCGAAGCCGCGCGAGTCGTCCCGGCCGCCGGTGGGGGCGTTGCGGGCCGTCTTCTCCAGGAGCTGCTTGATCTGGGCCGGGCTGAGCCCCGGACGGGCCGCCTTGATGAGGGCCACGGTGCCCGAGACGAAGGCGGAGGCCGCGCTCGTGCCCCAGCCCTCGTAGTACCTGCGGTCCGGGTCGGCGATGACCACGTCGACGCCGGGGGCACTGACCGTGGCGTACCAGCGGCGGGTGGAGAAGGAGGCGCGGGTGCCGTAGCGGTCGACGGCGGTGGCGGCGATGACGCCCGGGTAGGCGGCCGGGTACGAGGTGTGGTCGCCCAGTTCGCCGCCGTTGCCGGCCGAGGCGACGACGGCGACGCCCTTCTTCAGGGCGTACTGGATCGCCTCGTCCTCGGCCGCCTCCGGGTGCGCGGAGCTCGAGTCGTCGCCGAGGGAGAGGTTGATGACGTCGGCGCCGTGGTCGGTGGCCCAGCGGATGCCTTCGGCGAGGGCGTTGCCGCGGGTGTTCCGGGCCTTCGAACGGGCCGGGTCGCCGTCCTCGAGGATGACGCGGACGGGGAGGATCCTGGCCTCGGGGGCGACGCCCATGACGCCGTCGGTGTCGTCGATGCCGTGGCCGTGGCCGGCGATGATCCCGGCCATGGCGGTGCCGTGCCGGGCCCAGGGGCGATCGCCACGCCGGGCGCCGAAGCCGACCAGGTCCTTGCCGGGCAGGACGTTGCCCGCCAGGTCGGGGTGGGTGTCGTCGACGCCGGTGTCGAGGACGGCCACGGTGATGCCCTTGCCCTTGGTCGTCCGCCAGGCCTCCTGGAGGTGCAGGGCGTCGAGGGCCCACTCCTGGGCGCGGATGCCGTCGGCGTGGGCGGAGGCGGCGGGCAGCAGCAGGGCGAGGGCGCCGGCGAGGAGGAGGGTGAGCAGGCGGGCGCCGGTCGTACGGGCGCTCATGAGGGCTTCTCCGTGGCCGAGGCGAAGGACTTGCGCAGGGCCGCCTCGACACGGTTCGCGAGGCCCGCCGCGTCGTTGCCGAGCCCCGCCTGGGCGGGGGCCGTGGTGGCGCCGGTCTTCACGGCGTCCTCGGCCGGCTGGGGTTCGGTGACGGTGCGGCCGTCGGCGAAGCCGGAGACGGCGTAGACGACGACGGGGGCGTCGGTGAGGACGGATATCGTCCAGGACGCGCGCTGGGCGTCGCCGAAGCCCGCCGCGACCGTGCCCTTGGCCGCGTACGGTCGGGGCATCAGGTCGGTGCGGCGGTCCAGGCCCCCGTCCTTGAAACGACCGGCGAGGGCGCCCATGGCGGCGGCGTCGGCGCGTGTGAACAGCAGCCCGACGGTGGTGACCTGACTGCGGGTCGCGTCCGTGTAGGTGGCCCGGAGCAGGCGCAGGCAGCCGACGGGTTCGAGAGCCTTGCGCAGCAGGGGGTCGAAGGCGTCCGCGCAGCCGCTGTCGGGGGCGACGGCGATGCGGGTCCAGGTGCGGTCGGCACCCCCGGGGCCGGCGCCGGGGCCGGCGACGGTGGGCGGGAAGAGCCGGTCGACGGGGACGCTGTGCCACAGGGTCCCGGCGACGGCGTACGCGCCCCGCGCACCGTCCGCTGAGTCGTCCCCGGCGAGCCAGCTGCCGGTCACGGCACCGCCGATGAGACCCAGCCCGAGGACGAGGCAGGCGGCGGACGCGGCGACCCGGGGGCGGATGCGGACGCCGAAGGGCCGCGACCGGGGGGTGTCGACACCGCGGGTGTCGGGTCGGGCGAGGGTCACGAAGGGCCGCGCCGGTGGGACCGGGCGCAGCCGTGCGGTGGTCTCCACGATGCCGGTGGCGTCCGCGGCGGGGGCGGTGCCGATGGACGGGGGCGCGTCGGGGAAGCGCGCGGTGGCCGCCGGCGGGGGCGGGCCGGGGGTCTCGGCGGGCCGGTCAGGTACGACGTCCGAGGCCCGGTGGGGCTCGGGGACGGGTCGCGCCGACGGCTCCCGGCCATCACCGGGTGCGCCCTCGCAGGCGCCGGCGGGCCGCTGGGGCGCGCCCGCGCCGAGCCTGAACGGCCGGGTGACGGCACCGGTCCGGGTGGCCGCGCCGCTCGGACGGGGGTGGGCGGGAGTGCGGCCCGTGCCGGAATGCCCGGGGGTGTCCGCCGCGTCGGGCCGGCCGAAGCCGCCCTCGCCACCGGAACGCCTCGCGAACTCGTCGGAACCGGGCCGCGCCGGGGCCCCGGCCGTGCCCGGCCCGGTCGCGGTCCGCGTCCGGGGCTGCTGCTCGGTGCGGGGCGGGACCGACGGGGAGGACGTACGGGCAGGTGGTGTCCGCCGCGGTGCGGCGGAGGGTGCAGGCGCCGGCGGTTGCACCGGCCGGGGCGGGACCCCTGCGGCGGATCCGTTGCGCTGCGTCGACCGAGGGCGGTCGTCCCCGGTGGCGGAGGTGCCGTTCGCCCCTGCGGACGGAACACCCGGCCGCGTCGAGGGGCGGGGAGAGGGCACCGTGGACTCGGGGCGCGGCGTCGGGCGGGGCGGAGTCGCCGGCTCGTCAGATCCCGTCGACGCGCGGCGCGAAGGCACCGGGCCGCCCGGCGGCGTGGCGGGGCGGGGCGGGGTCGAGGGGCGCGGAGGGATGGAGGCGCGGTGCGCTTCCGTGCTCATGCACCCCCCGTTTCGATGTCGCCGGGCCACCCGGGACGCCCCGGTTGTTCGACCGCCCGGGTGGACGGCCGGTGGGCGTGGTGCGGACGCCCGCCCGTCCCGGGCAGGCATACCCGCGCGAGCGGGCGCCCATCCCGGGCGTACGCGCCCGAGCGGATCAACCGCTTGCCCACGTGCGCGTCACTCTACGGGTTGATCCGCCTCGAACGGGAACCGGTCCACGTCACCGGTGGCATCTGCCCGGATCGTCCCCCTACCCAGCGGTAATCGCTTCTGGCAGGCTGCGTCCATGACTGCCCGCGCCGCAGACCGGGCCCGCTACGACCGGGCCACCGCTCATCTCGACGCCCCTGTCGCGATCGTGGACCTGGAGGCGTTCGACGCCAACGCCGACGACCTGCTCCGCCGGGCCGGCGGGAAGCCGGTCCGCGTCGCCAGCAAGTCCGTACGCTGCCGCGCCCTGCTCGAACGCGTGTTGGCCCGGGACGGGTTCGCCGGCGTCATGTCCTTCACGCTCGCCGAGTCGCTGTGGCTGGTCCGCTCCGGCTTCGAGGACGTCCTGCTCGCCTACCCGTCGGCCGACCGGCAGGGTTTCGCCGAACTGACGGGCGACCCCAAGCTCGCCGCCGCCGTCACCGTGATGATCGACGACCCGGCCCAGCTGCGCCTCATCGACGACGCCCGCCGGGGCGGCACCGAAGAGGTGCGCGTCTGCCTGGAGTTGGACACCTCGCTGAAGCTGCTCGGCGGCCGGGTCCGCGTCGGCGCGCGCCGCTCGCCGCTGCACTCCCCCGAGCAGGTCGCCGAGATGGCGCGCACGGTGGTCCGCACGCCCGGTTTCCGGCTGGTGGGCATCATGGCGTACGAGGGCCATGTCGCGGGCGTCGGCGACGCGGTGGCCGGGCGTCCGGTACGGTCGCGGGCCATCCGGCTGATGCAGGCCACGGCGCGCAGGGAACTCGCCCGTCGGCGTGCCGAGGTGGTGCGCGCCGTCCGCGCCGTGGCGCCGGACCTGGAGTTCGTCAACGGCGGCGGCACGGGCAGCGTCCAGTACACGGCCGCCGAGGACGCCGTGACCGAGATAGCGGCGGGCTCGGGGCTGTACGTGCCGCGGCTGTTCGACAACTACACCTCGTTCCGCGGCCGGCCGGCCGCCCTGTTCGCCCAGCCGGTGGTGCGCAGGCCGGGCGTCGGGGTGGTGACCGTGCTGGGCGGCGGCTATCCCGCGTCGGGCGCCGCGGGCCCCGACCGGCTGCCCGTGCCGTATCTGCCCGAAGGGCTGGCGTACGACCCGCAGGAGGGGCCCGGCGAGGTGCAGACGCCGCTGCTGGGCGCGGCCGCCGACGACCTGCTCATCGGCGACAAGGTGTGGTTCCGGCACGCCAAGGCGGGTGAGCTGTGCGAGCGTTTCGAGGCGCTCCACCTGGTCGAGGGCGACCGGGTCACGGCGACGGTGCCGACGTACCGCGGCGAGGGGCACACCTTCCTCTGACGCGGCCCGCCGGGGACGGCCCGGGGCGACGGTGCCGTCCCTCCGGGCGCCCCGGGTGCCGCCGTCAGCCGGACGCACGCGGCGAATGCCTCCTACAGGGGCGTGACGTACGCGCCCGAGATTCCGCCGTCCACCAGGAAGTCGGTGGCGTTGACGAAGGACGAGTCGTCGCTGGCGAGGAACGCGACCGCGGCGGCGATCTCCTCAGCCTCCGCGAACCGGCCGACCGGGATGTGCACCAGACGGCGCGCGGCCCGCTCGGGGTCCTTGGCGAACAGTTCCTGCAGGAGCGGGGTGTTGACCGGCCCGGGGCACAGCGCGTTGACCCGGATGCCCTCCCGCGCGAACTGCACGCCCAGCTCACGGGACATGGCGAGGACGCCGCCCTTGGAGGCCGTGTACGAGATCTGCGAGGTGGCCGCGCCCATCCGCGCCACGAACGACGCCGTGTTGATGATGGAGCCTCTGCCCTGGCGCCGCATGTAGGGGATCGCGGCCCTGCAGCACAGGTAGACAGAGGTCAGGTTGACCTCCTGGACCCGCTTCCACGCCTCCAGGCCGGTCTGGAGGATGGAGTCGTCGTCGGGCGGCGAGATACCGGCGTTGTTGAAGGCGATGTCGACGCTGCCGTAGGTGTCGTGGGCGGCCTCGAACAGCGCCTCCACCTGCTCGGGGTCGGTGACGTCGACCTTCGCGAAGAGCCCGCCGACCTCCTCGGCGGCGGCCTTGCCGCGGGTCTCGTCGATGTCGCCGCAGACGACGTGGGCTCCCTCGGAGGCGAGCCTGCGGGCACTGGCGAGACCGATGCCGCTGCCGGCACCGGTGACGACGGCGGTACGGCCGACCAGGCGGCGGCAGACGGTGTCAGGGGTCTGAGCGGTCACTGTGCGGGGCCCTCCGTGCTGATGAAGACGTTCTTGGTCTCGGTGAAGGCGGTCAGGGCGTCCGGGCCGAGCTCGCGGCCGATCCCCGACTGCTTGAAGCCGCCGAAGGGGGTCCAGTAACGGACGCTGGAGTGGGAGTTGACGGACAGGTTGCCCGCGCGGACGGCCTGGGAGACGCGCAGCGCGCGGCCGACGTCCCGGGTCCAGACGGAGCCGGAGAGCCCGTACGGCGTGTCGTTGGCGAGCCGGATCGCGTCGGCCTCGTCCTCGAAGGGCAGGACGACGGCGACCGGGCCGAAGACCTCCTCGACGGCCACGCGCGCGCGGGGGTCGACACCGGTGAGGACGGTCGGCGGGAACCAGAAGCCGGGGCCCTCGGGGGCCTTGCCGCGGATGCCGGGGGCGCCCGGGTCGACGTACGAACGCACGCGCTCCAGTTGGACCTCGGAGATCAGGGGGCCCATCTGGGTCTTCTCGTCCGCCGGGTCGCCGACGAGGACCGACTCGACGGCGGGGGCGAGGAGGTCGAGGAAGCGGTCGTGGACGGAGCGCTGGACGAGGATGCGGGTGCGGGCGCAGCAGTCCTGGCCGGAGTTGTCGAGGAAGGACATGGGGGCGGCGGCCGCGGCGGCCTCGAGGTCGGCGTCGGCGAAGACGATGTTCGGGCTCTTGCCGCCGAGTTCGAGGGTGACCCGCTTGAGGAGCGCCGACCCTTTCGCCAGCACCTGTTTGCCCACGGCCGTCGACCCGGTGAAGACGATCTTCGCCACGTCCGGGTGCTCGACGAGTGCGTTGCCGGTGACGGGGCCGTGGCCGGGCAGCACCTGGAGCAGTCCCTCCGGCAACCCCGCTTCCAGAGCCAGTTCGGCCAGGCGCAAGGCGGTGAGCGGAGTCGTCTCGGCGGGTTTGAGGAGCACCGCGTTGCCCGCCGCGAGCGCCGGGGCGGTGCCCCATGCGGCGATCGGCATGGGGAAGTTCCAGGGCGCGATGACGCCCACGACACCGAGCGGTTCGAGGATGGTGACGTCCAGACCGCCCGGCACCGGGATCTGGCGCCCGGTCAGGCGCTCCACTCCCCCGGCGGCGTAGTCCAGCAGGTCACGGACATTGCCGGCCTCCCAGCGGGCGTTGCCGACCGTGTGGCCCGCCTCGCGGACCTCCAACCCGGCCAGTTCTTCGACGTGTTCATCGACCGTCAGGGCGAACCGGCGCAGCAGGCGGGCCCGGTCGGCGGGTGACAGCGCGGCCCACCGTGACTGGGCCCGCCCTGCCCGTGCGACGGCGGCGTCCACGTCGGCCGCGGTGGCGGCGGGGACGGTGGCGACGACCTCCTCGGTGGCCGGGTTGAGCACCTGCAGTTCGCGCTGGTTCGACACGAAGCGGGACACGGCGTTCGGCACGAAGGAACCTCTCACATGCGTTCGAAGGAGCGGCGCAACTCCCAGTCGGTCACCGCGGCGTCGTAGGCCGCCAGCTCGACGCGGGCCATGTTGCGGTAGTGCGCGACCACCTCGTCGCCGAAGGCCGCCTTGGCGAGGGCGCTGTTCTCCCAGAGGCCGGCGGCCTCGCGCAGGGTGGTGGGCACGTGCGCGTACGCGGCGGTGTAGGCGTTCCCGGGGCAGGGCTCCGGCAGTTCCAGCTTCTGCTCGATGCCGTGGAGCCCGGCCGCGACCATCCCGGCGACGGCGAGGTACGGGTTCACGTCGCCGCCGGGGAGCCGGTTCTCGAAGCGCGTCGAGCGGCCGTGGCCGACGACCCTGAGGGCGCAGGTGCGGTTGTCGTACCCCCAGGCGACCGCGGTCGGCGCGAACGATCCCGGCTGGAAGCGCTTGTAGGAGTTGATGTTCGGCGCGTACAGCAGCGAGAAGTCGCGCAGGGCGGCCAGCTGCCCGGCGAGGAAGTGCCGCATGGTCTCGGACATCCCGCCGGGGTCGCCGGACGTCCCCGCCATGACGTTGCGGCCGTGCTCGTCGGCGAGCGAGAGATGGATGTGGCAGGAGTTGCCCTCCCGCTCGTTGTACTTCGCCATGAAGGTGATCGACACGCCCTCCTGGGCGGCGATCTCCTTGGCCCCGGTCTTGTAGATGGCGTGCTGGTCGCAGGTGACCAGCGCGTCGTCGTACCGGAAGGCGATCTCGTGCTGGCCGGGGTTGCACTCGCCCTTGGCGGACTCGACGGTCATCCCGGCGCCCGCCATCTCGTTGCGGATGCGGCGCAGCAGGGGTTCGATGCGGCCGGTGCCGAGCACGCTGTAGTCGATGTTGTACTGGTTGGCCGGGGTCAGGCCCCGGTAGTTCGCGTCCCAGGCCTGCTCGTAGGTGTCCTTGAAGACGATGAACTCCAGCTCGGTGCCGACCTGCGCGGTGAGGCCGAGGGCGGAGAGGCGCTCGAGCTGGCGGCGCAGGATCTGGCGGGGCGCGGCGAGCACCGGCGAGCCGTCGCTCCAGGCGAGATCGGCGATGACCAGGGCCGTGCCCTCGTGCCAGGGCACCCGGCGCAGGGTGCTGAGGTCCGGGTGGAGGGCGAAGTCGCCGTAGCCGCGGTCCCAGGAGGACATGTCGTAGCCGTCGACCGTGTTCATCTCGGTGTCGACGGCGAGGAGGTAGTTGCAGCCTTCGGTGCCGTGCTCCAGGACCTCGTCGAGGAAGAAGCGCGCGGCGAACCGCTTGCCCTGGAGGCGCCCTTGCATGTCGGGGAAGGCCAGGACGACGGTGTCGATCTCGCCGCCCGCGACGAGGGCGTGCAGCTCCTCGACGCCGAGCGGGGATGTGCGGTCTGCCACAGGAGGTCTCCTTCGGATCCGCCGGGAGTCATAAGGTATTTCCGAGAACCTTTGCTTGGGAAGGGGGCACGGCCAGATGTCGCAGGCGGAATCCGACGGCGTCGCGGGCGGCGTCCGGGACCGGTTGACGCCGGTGCTGCGGCCGGTGCGGGCGGGCAACGGCTTCGAGGAGGCACTGGAGCAGATCCTCCAGGTCGTCCGCCTCGGACTCGTGCCGGGCGGCGGGCGGCTGCCCGCCGAGCGGGAGCTGGCGGAGCGGCTGGGCATCAGCCGGGTGACGCTGCGCGAGGTGCTGAAGGTGCTCCACGACCAGGGCCTGGTGGAGTCGCGGCGCGGGCGTTACGGCGGCACGTTCGTCCTGCCCCGCGTCGACGCGGGCGGCGAGGACGAGCTGCGCCGGCGCACCGAGAAGATCGACATCGAGGACGTGCTGCGGTTCCGGGAGGTGCTGGAGGTGGGGGCGGCGGGCCTGTGCGCGACCCACGGCCTCACGGACGGGCAGGCGGCACGGCTGCGGGAGGCCCTGGTCCGCACCCAGGAGGCGCCGCTCGCGGAGTACCGGCGCCTGGACACGCTGCTGCACCTCACCCTGGTGGAGCTCGGCGGGTCACCGTCGCTGACGGCGCAGTACGCGGCCGTCCGGGCGACGGTGAACGACCTGCTGGACTGCATCCCGCTGCTGGTACGCAACCTGGAGCACTCGCAGCGGCAGCACGAGGCGCTGGTGGAGGCGGTGCTGGACGGGGACGCGGACGGCGCACGGGAGATGATGCGTGAACACTGCTCGGGGACGGCGGCACTGCTGCGGGGATTCCTCACCTGAGTGCCGCGCCGTCCTTGCAAAGGTATGACTGTGCACCATTCCAGCTCTGGGAGGCCCGTATGACCGGACGGCCGCTGATCGGCGTGAGCACGTATTCGGAGGCCGGGACACGGTGGGGCGTCTGGGAGCTGCACGCGGCGCTGCTGCCGGTGGGCTATCCGCGGCTGGTGCAGCGGGCCGGCGGGCTCGCGGCGATGCTCCCGCCGGACGATCCGGCGCAGGCGGCGGCGACCGTGGCCCGGCTGGACGGCGTGGTGATCGCGGGCGGCCCGGACGTGGACCCGGCCCGCTACGGCGCGGAGCGCTCCCCGCGCACCGGGCCGCCCGCGCCCGAACGGGACGCCTGGGAGCTGGCGCTGATCGGGGCGGCGCTGGCCTCCGGCACGCCACTGCTCGGCATCTGCCGGGGGATGCAGCTGCTGAACGTCGCCCTGGGCGGCACGCTCGTGCAGCACCTCGAGGGGCACGTGGGCGAGGTCGGCGTGTTCGGCGGGCACACGGTCAAGCCGGTGCCGGGCACCCGTTACGCGGAGGTGGCGCCGGAGTCGGTGTCGGTCCCGACGTACCACCACCAGGCCGTGGACCGCCTCGGGGACGGACTGGTGATCTCGGCGTACGCGGAGGACGGCACCCCGGAGGCGATCGAACTGCCGGGCGCGGCCTGGGCGGTGGGGGTGCAGTGGCACCCGGAGATGGGCGAGGACGTACGCGTCATGCGGGCGCTCGTCGAAGCCGCTTCCTGAGCCGCAGCAACGCGGCCTCGGTCACCGTCGCGCACGGCTGCCCGCGCCCCGGGCCCGACCACGCCGCGCCTTCCCACGCACCCAGCGCGACACCCGCTACCCACGGGTCAGCCCCAGCAGGTCCCGTGCCGGACCCGCCGGCCGGTGGCCCGTGCGCCAGACCGCTCGCAGTGCGCGGTCCAGGCGTACGCCCTCGACCGGGACGCTCACCAGGCGGCGGGCCGAGAGTTCCTCGCCCACGGCGAGTTCGCTCAGGACCGCGGGGCCCGCGCCGCTCACCGCGGAGGCCTTGACCGCGGTGGTGGAGGACAGTTCGAGCAGGGGGCGGGCCAGACCACCCAGGGCCGCGTCCAGCACCTGGCGGGTGCCCGATCCCTCCTCCCGGAGGATCAGCGGGGTCGAGGCCAGCTCCCCGGGCGTGACCGGTCCCCGACGGCGCGCCCACGGGTGGCCCGGGGACGTCACCACGATCAGCCGGTCACGGGCGACGACGGTCGCGTCCAGGCCCGGGGGCACGGACACCCCCTCCACGAAGCCCAGGTCGGCCTCGTCCGCGAGCAGGCGCTCCGCGACCGCCGCCGAGTTCCCGGCGAGCAGCGACACCGCGGTGTCCGGTCGCTGCGCGCGCAGCGCGATCAGCCAGCCGGGCAGCAGGTACTCGGCGATGGTCATGCTCGCCGCCACCCGCAGCCGTGAGTCCCGTCGGCCCCGCAGCGCCTGCGCCCCCGCGTCGAACGCCTCGGCGGCCTCCACGATCCGCCGCGCCCAGTCGGTGACCAGCGCGCCCGCGTCGGTCAGCCGGGAGCCCCTGGGCGAACGGTCCACCAGTGCCACCCCGAGCTGCCGCTCCATCGACCGGATCCGGCTGCTGGCCGCCGGCTGGGTGATCCCCACCTCCCGCGCGGCCCGCCCCAGGCTGCCCAGCCGGGCCACGGCGAGCAGCAGCTCCAGCGCGCCCAGCTCGGGCACCCGGTGCGCCAGGCCGCCCGCCGCAGGCCCGTCCTCATCACCTTCCGTCATAAAGACAGCTTATGCCCCCATAGAGACGGGGTTCCTGGTGCGGGTGCCGGTGCCGCGGGACCGTGGCTCCATGGTCACCTCAGCCCAGCCCCTCGCCCTGCCGGCCCGCCCCGGGCGCGCCGCCGCTGTCCGGCACCTCGGCCCCAACTGGTACGCCTCCGTGATGGGCACCGCGATCGTGGCGACCGCCGGCGCCCAACTGCCCGGCGCCGCGCACATGCCGGGGCTGCGGACCGTCTGCGCGGCCGTGTGGGCGCTGTCCGTCCTGATGCTGGTCGTCCTGCTGGGCGCCCGGGCCCTGCACTGGCTCCACCACGGCGACCGCGCCCGCGCCGATCTCCTCGAGCCCGCCATGGCCCCCTTCTACGGCTGCCTCGCCATGGCCCTGCTCGCCGTCGGCGGCGGCACCCTGGCCGTCGGCCGGGACTGGATCGGGGTACATCCCGCGCTCGCCGTGGACGCCGTCCTGTTCACCGCGGGGACCGTCGTCGGTCTCGTCGCCGCCGTCGCGGTGCCGTATCTGATGGTCGCCCGGCACCGCATCGAGCCGGGCCAGGCCACCCCCGTCTGGCTGTTGCCCCTGGTCGCCCCCATGGTCTCGGCCGCCCAGGGCCCGCTGCTGGTACCGCATCTGCCCGCCGGCCAGCCGCGCGAGACCCTGCTGTTCGCCTGCCTCGCGCTGTTCGGTCTGAGCCTGCTGGCGACGCTGGTGACGCTCCCGCTGATCCTGGCCCGGCTCCTCCTCGCGGGCCCGCTGCCGCTCCCCCTGACGCCGACCCTCTTCCTGGTACTCGGCCCGCTCGGCCAGTCCACCACCGCCGTCGGCGCCTGCGCCGGTGCGGCCGAGGGTGTCGTACCGGGCCCGTACACGGGGGGTTTCGACCTCCTCGCGGTGCTGTACGGCGTTCCGGTCATGGGCTTCGCCCTGCTGTGGCTGTGTCTTGCCGCCGCGCTGGTGGTACGGGCCCGGCGGCGCGGGATGGGCTTCGCGATGACCTGGTGGGCGTTCACGTTCCCGGTCGGCACGTGTGTCACCGGGGCGGAGGCGCTGGGCCGGCGCACCGGGCTCGCCGCCTTCGACGGGCTCGCGATCGGCCTGTACGCGCTGCTCGTCACCGCGTGGGCCGTCGCCGCCGTCCGTACCGGCCGGGGTGTGGTCAGTGGCGAGTTGCTCGCAGCGCCTCGGCGAGAACCCGCGGCGCCTCGGCCAACGACGGCCCGTACCAGGTGAGGTGACGCCCGCTGACCAGCGCGCACGGCGTCCCGGTGAACGCCTCGGGACCGTCGTCGGCGGTGAAGCGGTACGGCTCGTCGGGCAGCACCACGAGCTCGGGGGCGGCCTTGCGCAGTTCCGCCAGGGCAATCCTCGGATAGCGCTCGACGTGCCTGGCGTACACGTTCTCGACGCCGAGCCGGGCCAGGACCGCCCCGGCGAAGGTGTCCCGGCCCAGCACCATCCAGGGCCTGCGCCACACGGGGACGACAGCGGTGGTCCAGGCCTCGGGCACCGGCAGCCGCGCCCACGCCTGCTCGGCCTCGTCCAGCCAGCGCGGCCGGGCGGGTGCTCCACACGCGGCCACCACCCGCTCCAGCTCCCGGAAGGCCTGCGGCACGCTGCGCACCTCGGTGAGCAGGACGGTCAGACCGGCCTCGCGAAGGGCGGCGAGATCCGGTTCGCGGTTCTCCTCCTCGTTGGCGAGCACCAGATCGGGGGCGAGCCGGACGATCCGGTCGACCTCCGGGTTCTTGGTGCCGCCGATCCGCACGACGTCGAGGTCCGCGGGACGGGTGCACCAGTCGGTGGCGCCGACCAGGACGCCGGGCACGGACGCGGCCACGGCCTCGGTGAGGGACGGCACCAGCGAGACGACCCGGGTCACGGCCGCCGGTCCCGGGTGCCGGGGACGTCAGGCATGTCGGCAAGTATTCCAGCGCGGAACCCGGATGGACGTCCCCTGGAAGGATCGGCCGGGGACCGCCGAACCACCGGACGGAATCGGCCGCGGCCCGGCCTCCGGTGAGCGCGTCGGAGCGGCGCAGGGTCCCGGGGCGGGTGAGGGCCCTGGCGCGGCGCAGATCAGCGGCGGCGGTGCGACGGGTCGTCGAGCGCCTCGATGTGGTCCGCGACCGCGACCACGATCACACGGGTGTCCGGCACGGTCGCCCGCCAGCGGTGCCGCACTCCCCCGCTCAGATACAGCGTGTCCCCCCGCCCGAGCCGGTGCGCCCGGCCCTCCGCCTCCATCTCGACGGCGCCCTCGACCACGTACATCACCTCGTCGTTGCGGTGCTGGAATTCGCGTCCCTCGTCGTGGTCCCCGATGAACTCCATGGCGTGCAGCTGGTGGTGCCCGCGCACCAGCGGGCGCACCCGGGCCTGCCCCGGCGGGACCGCTTCGTCGTCGGCCCGCAGCACGTCCACGCTGCACGCCGGGTCGGCCGCGGCCAGCAGGTCGACAGCGGTGGTGCGCAGGGCGTCCGCGATCCGCTCCAGGGAGGGCCGGCTGGGACGTGCCCGCTCGTTCTCCACCTGGCTGAGGAAGGGCACCGACAGGCCGCTGCGCTCCGCCACGACGGCGAGGGTGAGCTCCAGTGCGCGGCGCCGCCGCCGGACGGCCGCGCCCACCCGAAGGGGCTGCTCTTTGTGGTCGCCCATCGCTCCCGCTCCCTCCCTCGCTCGTCGGTCCCTGCTTCTTCCGAGTTGTCTGCACCCTACGCATATTCGGCAAACCGTTTCATGCGCCCGTCATATCGGTGCCCTATACAAGAGTGGTGGACGACGGGGTTCGCGCCACCGGACGAGCCGTCCCGCCTCCCCGCGCACGCCGCGCTCACCCAGGGGAAACGGCTGGCCAGGGGCTCGGGACGACCCGCGCGAGGTGCCGGAGGCGTCGTGGACCGGCCTGGAAGGAGCGCCGCGCTCGTCACGATCGACGAATTGGGCCGTTGCGGGGTTGTCCGGATTCCTCCCGCAGGCCCCGGAACCGATCTCGTACGCGAGTACGAAGCCGCCCGGCGCGGTGAGGGGCGCCGGGCGGCTCGCGGTCCGGGCAGAGCGCTGCGGGAGGCACCGCCCTGCTGCGGGCGGGTTACCGCGGAGTCATCCGCTGCACGATGTCCGGGTGCTGCTGCACCCAGGCGGCCACGGCGGCCTCCTCATGGCCCTGGCCGCGGTTCTTGATCTCGCTCTCCAGGCTGCCCAGCTCCGCCTCGCTCATCCTGAAGTTCCTGATCCACCGGGTGAGCTGCGGGTACCGGTCGGGGAACGTACGGCTGGAGACGGTACGGATCGTGTTTCCCTCGCCGAACAGCTTCCTGTCGTCCGCGAGCTTGGTGAGCCTGTACTCGCTGTAGGCCCAGTGCGGCGACCACAGGACGACGGCGACCGGCTTCTTCTCGGCGTAGGCGCGCTTGAGCTCGGCGAGCATCGCGGGCGTGGAGCCGTCGACGACCCGGTACTCCTTGTCCAGGCCGTAGCCGGGCAGCACCTTGGTCTTGAGCAGGTTCATCTCGCCGGTGCCGGGCTCGATACCGATGATCTTCCCGCCGAAGGTGCTCGCCTTGCCCTTGAGGTCCTCGAGGGACTTCACGTCCTTCACGTACGAGGGCACGGCGATCTCCAGCGAGGTCGGCCGGTACCAGGTTCCCAGGTCCGTGACCCTGTCCTTGGTCCTGTCCCAGTAGTTCTTCTGCGCGTAGGGCAGCCAGGCGTCGAAGTTGAGGTCGAGGTCGCCGCTCGCCAGACCCGTGTACACGGGGCCGACGTCCATCTGCTTGAGGTCGAGTTTGTAGCCACGCCGCTGAAGGACGTTCTTCCACAGGTAGGTGACGGCCACGTCCTCGTCCCAGGGGAACCAGGCGACGTTCAGCGGGCGCTTCGCCTCGGCCGGGGCGGCGGCGGCCGGCTGCTGCACCGGGGCGAGCTGGTCCACGACGCCGGGGTTCTTCTTCAGCCAGGCCCGCACGGCGTCCTGCTGCCTGCCCTTGCCCGCCTTGTTGATCTCGGCTTCGAGGCCGGTGAGCTGCTTCTCGTCCATCCGGAAGTTCTTCAGCCAGGCCCCGGCGACCGGGTTGTCCCGGACGAAGCCCTTGCGGGCGAGTGTGTGCACCGAGTCGCCCTTGCCCCAGGCTCCCCTGGGGTCCTTGAGCTTCTTCAGTCGGTAGTCGTTGTACGCCCAGTGCGGCGACCAGAGCGTGACGACGATCGGCTTCTTCTGCTCGTAGGCGCGCTTGAGCTCGGCGAGCATCGCGGGCGTCGAGCTGTCGACGACCCGGTACTCCCTGTCCAGGCCGTACTTCTTGAGGACCGTGCTCTTGAGCAGGCCCATCTCACCGGCGCTGGACTCGATACCGGTGATCTTCCCGCCGAACGTGGCGGCCTTCCCCTTGAGGTCCTCCAGGGAGTCGATGCCCTTCATGTACGAGGGCACGCTCAGCTCCAGGGACGTCGGGCCGTACCAGGAGCCCAGGTCGTCCAGCCGGGCCCCGTACTTCTTCCAGTACTGCTGGTGCGTGGTGGGCAGCCACGAGTCGGTCTCGAAGTCGATGTCGCCCTGCGCGAGCGAGGTGTAGAGCGGGCCGGCGTCGAACTGTTTGACGTCGACCTGGAAACCGCGCTGCTCCAGGACCTCCTTCCACAGGAACGTGGAGGCGACGCCCTCGTCCCAGGGGATGTAGCCGATGGTGATCTTCTTGCCCTGTCCGACGTTCCGCGCGTCGGCGGCGGTGGCGGCCTTGTCGCCGCCCGCGAAGACGCCCATGCCGCCGGCGACCAGCGCGAGCACGACCACGCCGATCACGGCCACGGCGGGCCGGGGCCGGTAGGACCAGATCTTGAGGCCCTGTGCGGCGCGCAGCCGGGTGGCGGCGCGGCGGCCCAGCGGGGAGACCTGGGTGCCCAGGGCGCTGGTCATGCGGTCCAGGTAGATCGCCAGGATGACGATGGCGACACCGGCCTCGGAGCCCAGACCCACGTTGAGCTGGCCGATGGCCTCGTTCACGTCGCCGCCGAGGCCGCCGGTGCCGACCATGCCGGCGATGGCCGCCATGGACAGGCCCAACATGATCACCTGGTTGACGCCCGCCATGACGGTCGGCAGGGCGAGCGGCAGCTGGACGCGCAGCAGCGTGTCGCGCGGGGTGGTGCCGAACGCCTCCGCGGCCTCCACCAGCTCCTTGTCGACCTGCCGGATGCCCAGCTCGGTCATGCGGACACCGGGCGCGAGGGCGAAGATCAGGGTGGCGACGATGCCGGCGGGGGCACCGGTACCGAAGAACAGGATGGCCGGGATGAGGTAGATCATCGCGGGCAGCGTCTGCATGAAGTCGAGCACCGGCCGCACAAGACCGCTGACCCGGCTGGAGCGGGCCGCCCAGATGCCGACGGGCACGGAGACGACGAGCGCGATGAGCGTCGCCACCAGGACGAGCGACAGGGTGACCATCGCGTCGCCCCACAGCTGCAGGGAGTCGATGAAGGCGAAGCCGGCGAAGGCGAGGACACCGGCGGCCGTGCCGCGCAGCCAGAACGCGATCACGGCGAAGATGCCCGCGAGCAGCAGCGGCTCGGGGGCCTGCAGGACGGTGTCGATGCCGTCGAAGGCACCCAGGAAGACGGTCTTGCAGAAGTCGAACAGCCACGCCATGTGGTGCAGCAGCCAGTCGACCACGGAGTTGACCCAGTCACCGAAGGGGACCCTAGGCACGGGCGATCACCTTCCCGCCGTGGGAGTCGCGCCTGTTGTCGCAGGGTGCGGGGTCGGCGGCCTCGTTGCCGAGGAAAGCCACCAGCCGCGCCCGCGGCACGACACCGATGAGCCGGTTCGCCTCGTCGACCACCGCCACGGGGTGGGAGAGCCGGGCGCTGATCGCGCACAGCTCGGCGAACGGTGTGTCGGGGGTCGCGGTCTCGCAGCCGCAGCCCGGGTCGTCCCCGGTGACCGAGGTGTCCATGACGACGCCGGCGGTGAGCACCCGGGAGCGGTCGACGTCCCGGGTGAAGGAGGCGACGTAGTCGTCGGCGGGACGGACCAGGATGTCCTCGGCGGTGCCGATCTGCACGATGCGGCCGTCCCGCATCACGGCGATGCGGTCGCCGAGGCGCATGGCCTCGTTGAGGTCGTGGGTGATGAAGACGATGGTCTTCTTCAGGGTCTGCTGCAACTGCACGAGCTGGTCCTGCATGTCGCGGCGGATCAGCGGGTCGAGGGCGCTGAACGACTCGTCCATCAGCAGCAGGTCGGCGTCCGTGGCGAGCGCCCGGGCGAGCCCCACCCGCTGCTGCATACCGCCGGACAGCTCGTCGGGCCAGGACTTCTCCCACCCGGCCAGGCCGCACAGGGCGAGCGCCTCGTCGGCGCGCTTCAGGCGCTCGGCGCGGGGCACGCCCTGCACTTCCAGGCCGTAGGCGGCGTTCTCGCGGACGCTGCGGTGCGGGAAGAGCGCGAAGTGCTGGAACACCATGCTGATCTTCCGCGAACGGACCTCGCGCAGTGCCCGGGGGCCGAGCGCCGTGAGGTCCTGGCCGTCGAAGCGGACGTGTCCGGCGGTCGGCTCCAGCAGGCCGTTGAGCATGCGCAGCAGTGTGGACTTGCCGGATCCGGACAGGCCCATGACGACGAAGATCTGACCCGGCTCCACCGTGAAGGAGGCGTCGATGACGGCGGCGGTGGCCCCGTCGGCGCGTAGTTCCTCACGGCCGGCCCCCTGCCGGAGCCGTTCCACCGCCCGATCCGGTCGTCTGCCGAACACCTTGTACAGGTGCTCGGCCTCAAGCCTGGAAGACACAGGTACCTCTCGTCTCGAAGCCTCCGAGCCGCTGCAAACGTTGAAAATGCAACCGGCGTCGTTTCGCGGCGCCCCTGCCCCCGATCACCGAGACCAAACGCAGGGGTGGCTCACTTCACAGGGCGGTTGCTGCTGCCACGCTGTCCACGGCATGACCGGGGAAAGGGCGCTGTCGGCGCCGTACGGCATGATGCGGAACGTGACGCAGAGAACTCGACGGCTCATGCTCCTCGACACCGCCTCGCCGCGTCTTACCATTCCCCGCATGACAACCGAACACGAGCCGAGACGGGTCATCGGGTACGCCCGGATCAGCAAGGCGACCGACGAGAGCACATCGATTGAACGCCAGCGCGAGGTCATCCGCGCCACCTGCCAGGCGCGAGGCTGGGCGCTGGCCGACATTGTCGAGGACGTCGACGTGTCCGCGACGAAGACCCGACTCGACCGGCCCGGCCTATCCCGCGTCCGCGACACCGTCGCCGCCGGTCGCGCCGACACGGTCATGGTGTGGCGTATCGACCGCGTGGCCCGCTCGGTGTCCGACCTGGCATCACTCACTGAGGAATGGGCGAAGGCCGGTGTGTCGCTCGTCTCCGCCACGGAACCGTTCGACATGACGACGTCGGCCGGTCGCATGCTGTTGCAGCTCCTCGGCGTCTTCGCCGAGTTCGAAGCCGCCACGATCCGCGACCGCGTCACTGCCGCGCGAGCCGCACTCGTGAAGGCGCAGCGGTGGCCCGGCGGAGCAGCGCCGTACGGATACCGGATCGTCGACAACCCGGACGGCGCTGGTAAAGCGCTGGAGGTCGACCCCGTCGAGGCCGCGTACGTCCGGAAGGCCGCCGATCTGGTGCTGGACGGGAAGTCCGTCTACTACGCCACCAACGTGCTCAACGAAGCCGGCTCGGTACCGCGTAAGGCGAAGGCCTGGTCGATGACGTCGCTCCGTATCGTGCTCACCCAAGCCGCGACCCTCGGCCACATGACCCACAAGGGCAAGGTCGTCACGGACGACGACGGCCAGCCGGTCCAGGTGTGGGAGCCAATACTCCCCGAAGAGGACGTGCTGCGGCTCCGCGCACTGCTCGCGCCGACGAAGACACCCGGCGGCGAACGCAAGCGGCGTGCCCGGCTGCTGTCGGGGCTGCTGCGGTGCTCGTCGTGCGGCGGCTCCATGCGGGTCAACAAGACCGGCGGGAACAACCCGGTGACCCGGTACGCCTGCCACGGCCGCTCGGACGGCACCGGCTGCACCCGGGCGACGTCCATCGTCGCCGAGCGAATCGATGAGCACGTAGAGCGCACGTTCCTGGAGAAGGTCGGGAAGTTCGAGGTCGTCGAGGCCCGCGAAACGGTCCGTGAGGTCGCCGAGCTCGCCGCGACCGAAGCGGCGATCAAGTCGACCACGGCGGAACTCGCGGACGTGGACGACGACGAGCGCGAAGCCGAGCTCATGTCGGACCTCCGTAAGCTCAAGGCCAAGCGCCGCGAGTTGCTGGCCATGCCCGACGAGCCCGAGGTCGAGTACGTGAGCCTCGGCATGACCTTCGCGGAGGCGTGGGAAGCGCGCGACACCGACGGACGGCGCGACCTGCTGTCGTCGGCGCTTCAGCACATCGTCGTTAAGCCGGGCGTGCGCGGGCGGCGGGGTATCGATCCCGATCGGGTCGACATCCACTGGCACGGCTGACGCGCCACTGACGGCCGTACGGGCGTCGTCTCGGGTATCCCCCGGGGTGACGCCCGTCCGTCGTACTGGGGGCGTCCTGGGGCGGTGCTGGGGGTGACACCGGGCGACGTGCGCGGGCGGTGCGCCGGATGGGGCGGGCGCTGCCCTGGGTGTGTCTTCTTTTCCGTCGAAGGTGCGGAACTAACGTCACTCCGTATTGCGGCTTATAAGAAGAAGAAGTCATGAGGGGTAATAGTGAGTGACGCAAGTAGCACAACTTCGACGCAGAAGAAGACACGTCCCAGGTGTCGCTCGACGGCCCGCCCCTCCGCCGCGCCCGGCCCGCGCCCCGGCGAGCCCCGCCCCGCTCTCGTGAGTGACCAGCACCACAGAAAAACCGTCCCACTATGCGGACGAAAGTGAACTTTCCTCGAATCTGGCCCACTTACTTACTGAGCGGCCCGCAGCCGCTCGCTCCCATGTGGGCTCGGACTCGTCCGGCTGACCATGGGGGTACTCCTGAGGGACGGCTCCCGTCCGCGTACGCGTACGCCTCACCTGGGTACCGAGGTGGGTGCGTGGGCGGGGGCTCCTCCTCAGCATCGACTTCCGTCGGCTCCGCGTCGACGGGTTGCGCTCCCGGCATACCGTCGCCGGGAACCGCGCGGGACGTTGCGCGCCGCGCCATAAGGGCCCTGGGCTGACGTCGACCGTCGACCCGGGGCCCTTCGCGCTGGATCAGGCATCCACTCCAGCGAACACACGCCCCCGCGCTGGCCCACTTCACATGCGAACCCACCACCACGCACCCCAGGAGGTACCCGTGGCCGATGCGCCGCGACCACCAGCCGAGGCGGCCCAAGCGGTCGCCACCCTCGCCGCACTCGCTGACGGCCGACACCGCAACCACCGCGAGCGCGGACGACGCCCCGTCCTGCTGAAGCTCGACGTCGGGCTGTCCATCGAGCTACCCGGCCCAACCGTCCTCGCCGAGATCGTGTTCCCGGTGCTCAACGCCGGGCGGGACCTCCACAACGATCACGGCTCGCTCGTCGACCTCGTCGGCCCCGAGCCGGCTGCCGTCGGCCTGGCCGAACACGCCGACGCCGTCCGCGCGTTCGTCGCCGCGCTGCCCGAGGACGCCGCCGCCGGACGGCCGTACAAAGACCTGCGGCTGTTCGTCACCCAGGCCGAGCCGGACAACGTGTCGGCGTACTTCGCAGACGTCGCCCGCGCGGTGCGCCGCGTAGCCCCGCCCGCCCCGGTGCCCGAACGCGCCCCGCGTGAACGGCTGTCGGCGGAGCAACGAGCCGCCAACTACCGCGAGTCGCAACGGCAGTACGCCGCCAAGTCCCGCGACGAAGCCCGCGACACGGAACACGTCGACCAAGAGGCGGCCGCTACGTTCCTGTTCCTGTACCAGGAGCGCACCGGTCCCGGCGTCGTCGTCGCTCCGAAGGACTTGCGGAAGCACTACGTCGACGCTGTGTCCAGCTCGGACAGAGTCAACGAAGTTGGCCGAAACAAGTTCTTCCAGGTCGCCGACGCCGTTGTCGGCCCGCGCACCCGCCGTCGTATCGACGGCCGACCACAGCCCGCATACGTCACCCAGGAGGTGCCGCCCATGACGCGCCAGGAGCGCAAGGACCTTGCCCGGCTCGTGGTCGCCCAGATCGCCGAGAAGTGGGAGACCGAAGCCCGCGCCGGACTCTCCGACCTGCTCGCCGACCTCGCTTCGCCGTCGACCGTGGCCGCTACCGGCGACCTCCCCGAGAACGTCGTCCCGCTACGGAGGGTCGTGTGAACCAAGTTCGCAGATGCCGAGGGTGCTGCAAACGAAAGCCACTGTCGGAGTTCAAGCCTGTCGGGTCCCTCTGGTGCTTCGACTGTCGACCGAGTTACCTCCGTGCCAGAGCCGACGGCCGCTGCGTCGCCATTTCCACATGCGCGCTAGCGCCGATGCCCGGCAAGCTCCGATGCGCCGAACACGCTGCCGAATACTGCGAGCGCAAGGCGGTGTGACCATGCCGACCGCGCCCCACCACCCGCGTAACGCCCCCTGCTTCCCCCTCAGCGCCCCGGACCAGTCCACGCGACCGGTTGCCGGGGCGTTGTCGTACCCGCCCGCCAGTGGCCCGCTGAACGCCGCTGGTGAACGTCCCAAAGGAGCCCACATGCACACCCCGAAGATCCCCGTGCCCGACTTCGTGCTGTCCGACCCGGACTGCCCGCGCGAGGTCATCGCCGCGCTCGACGCCCTGGCCGAAGCCAACGATGCCGCCGACGCTGCCGAAGATGCCGTGTTCGACGCCGAAGCCGAGATGCACAAGGCCGCCTCCGACATCAAGGCCGCCGTCCGCGCAGGCAAGTCGCCGAAAGTCCCGGACGCCCGCGTGCTGGACGCCAAGCTCACCGTAGCGAAGGAGGACCACGCAACGGCCGTCGCTACCGCCCGCCGGGCCGCCGTCGAGGTCGACCGGATGTTCGTCGAGCACCGCCCGGCGCTCCGCGCGCTCATCGCCAAGCGGCTGCCGGAGGTGAACGCCCGAGCCGTCGACGCACTGGAAGCCGCCCGCGCGGCCGACGCCGAACAGCGCGCCCTGCGGGATGCCATGTTCGAAATGGACTATGCCGCCGCCGAGTCGTTCCCGCCCCGCGTGCGCAGCACCGCCCGGAATGTCGTCACCGGCGCGTACCAGAACGCCAAGGCCCGCGACTACGCATACCGGCAGGCCGACAGCACGCCGATCGCGTCGCACTGGTCGACCGTGGCCGCGCACGTGGGCCGGTTCCCCGTCGACGCATACGCCGTCGACCCCATGGGCAGCGACGCCGACCTGACGGAACGGCTCGTGGAGATCGGGCGGGAAGCCGCCGTGATCAATCGCGAGAAGCGCGGGGCGATCGTGACCGTCAAGCGCGTGAGCGACAGCGCGCAGTACTGGGGCGGTCAGTGAGCGATCACGTTCGTTACCTCCGCCTGGCCCATGAGGCCGCAGTGACCCGCCTGGATCGCTACGAGGCGGTGCTGGCTGTCCACCCGGCGCTGCTCGCCAGCCCCAGCCAGGCCGCCGGGCTACTCCGTGAGCTGGACCGTTTGCGCGAGGCCGTCGACAGGACCAAGGCGGCGCTCGACGAGGCCGAAGCCAACACCGACTGACTTATCCACCGAGCCGGCTCGGAGCTGAAGGGACCAACACCCCGATGCTCCGGGCCGGTTCGGCGTTTACACGCCCCCCAAGAGGAACCGATGCCTAAGCCTGAAGACCCACGATTCGCCGCGTTCCTGGAAGACGTCCGCCGTGCCGCTGTCGGCGTCGTCCGCCACATCGAGCAGCCGAAGCATGCGGCGGTCGTCGCGATTGTCGCCGATCTCGTACCCGTGCCGTTTGGCGTTCCACCGCACCGTGCTGCTCGCCGCCGCACCGAGGTGGTGCACGAGGTCGTGAGCCGCGCTACCGCGCCGATGGCTGCGCTGACCCTCGGCGGCTACGACCCGGAGGCCGACGCGTGACCGACAGCTGGACCAATCGGCTGGAAGCCGACCTCCACGCGCAGCAGGCCCGCCGCAGGCCGACGCCGTCCACCACTCCGTCGCTCCAAGCCAAGCGCGCGGGTGGGTACTCCACAACCACCCCGGGCCTGTCGGCCAACCCCCCTGGGGAGGTTGAAGCACCCCACGTAGTCAAGGCCAAGCTCACCCGGGCACAACGGCGACGGCTGCGAAACGCCCCGGAGTACCGCTGGCGGGAGCGGTGCTACTGGACCCTGGTTGAAGCCGCGCACAGCATCGGCGGGGTGCACGACGAAGCAACGGCCGATGTCATACGTGAGCCCGCGCTACAGCTGCTCCGGCAGCGCGTGCCCGACGATATGGACCGCGCCGAGGCGCTGGCGATCGCTGAAGCAGTCGTCGCCGATCGGCTCGCTCGGTGGGTCCGACGACACCAGCAGACCTAGCCACCGCCCGCCCCGCCCGCCGCCGTCCGCGTGTGTGCGTGTGTGTGATCACTCATGCATGTGATGGCTCATCACTTCATCACCCATGTGACCGCTGCTCGCAAGGGGTGGGGGCCCCTCTCCCCCTCCCCTCCCCCGGGCACTGAATCGGCATAGCCCCTCCGGCTGCGTACGGGCAGCTGGGTCACAAGCTCACCACCCTAAGGAGCCCTCACTTGCCCGAGATCCGTTGGCCTGGGCCGCCCTCTCACCGCCAGCTCGTCGACCTCCTGACCGAGCACGGCTACGCCCGCCCGTCCCGTGAGCTCGTCGACTGGGCCGCCAAGGTCGAAGCCGCCGCCCGCGTCGCCCTCGCGGACGAAGACCTCGTCACCCAGCGGGGCCGCGAGACGGCATGGATGCGCTCACAGAACGCCGGACGCTGGCTCTGGCCGGACGACTACAGCAGCGCCGGGTACCTCGGCACCGAACTCGGCGAAGCCCGACACGCGATCATCGCCGACCTCATGACCCGGATCGCCAAGGAGAACGCGTGACTTGGGACCCGCGCTCCCATGAGGGCGACATCATCCCGGCGGCGTTCATGCCGCGCATCACGCTGCTCCGCCTGGCGTACGAGGACGGCGGACGGCTTGCCCTCAGCATCGAACTGCACGCCCAGCTGACGCGCCGTGCTGCTGGCCTCGCCCGTTCGCCCCGCGAGGTCACCATGCTGCGCACCTGGGTCGAGCAGCGGCACGCCGAGCTGTTCGCCAAGTTCGCCGAGGACGACGGCTGGCGCGATCAGCGGTTCCGTCCCGAGCCGACGCCCGGCGCGATGGACGTGCAAGCACGCGTGGCTTGGCGTCGTCGCCGCGCGGAAGCAGGCGAGCGCATGGCTGCCCAGCGGGAGGCCCGGCAACGTGCCGCGCTGGAGTGGCTGCGCGCCGAGGATGCGGCGTGAACACCTCCGCGTAGCTGGCCCACTTCAACGACACGGCAGGAGTCATGACCTGCCGCCTCCTCGACGCCTCGGCCGTCGGCTTGGTCCGCCTCCAAGTCGGCGGCCGTCGCGCGTTGAGGGGCATCGCTAGGACACGAGGAGGAACACGATGGGCCGCCGTAAGTGGCCGTACCCCGCGCCGGACGGGCAAGCCTGGTGCCGCGTTGGGCCGCATCTGGCGGATGTGGGGGACATGAGGCGCAGCCGAGGCAAGCCGGGCACAATCTGCCGGTCGCACCACAACACCGACACCCGCGCCTACAAGCGTGTCCGGCGCACCGATCCGGAATACCGCGAACGCGAAACCGAAACCAAACGTGTCACCCGCGCCCGATACGCCGCTGAAGGCCGCTGCCAGATTTGCGGCGAACCTCAATCGCCCGACAGCAACTGGCGCTGCGCCGCTCACCTCGAACGCGACCGCACCCGACTCATGCGCCGTGCGCTACCGCACATCGAGGAGACCGACACCTGGTCTTGCGCGTATTGCTCGGGACCGATCGAGCACGTGGATCACATCCAGCCCCGCGACGACGACGGGACCGACGAGCCACACAACCTGATAGGTGCGTGCGCTGACTGCAACCTGTCGAACTCATCCGCGTCGGTCATCGAGTGGATCGAACGCCGCTTCCCGGGGACGCTTAACGCCGTCGCCGCGTGGCCGGTCCAGGTGATCGCGTGAGACGTGAGAAGCCGACCGGTCCCGTCTCATCGTCCCCGGCCATGACCGAACACCTTGACCGCACCCCGGCGGACATGACCGCCCCCTGGTACGCCCGCGCCGTGTCCGCCGTCGGCCGACCGGCCATCCTGCTGGCCGCACTGGCCATGTCCGCACCCGGCGAGTACCACTTGGCCGTGCTGGCCGGATGGCACGGCTGGGTGGCCGCGCTGATGCCCCTCTGCCTTTCGGTGTACGCCGCCGCTGCTGCGGTCATGGCCGCGACCCGTCCGGCCGATGCGCCCGGCCGCCGGTCAGCGGTCATCGGTGCCGGTGCGGCCCTGGTGCTGGCGCTGGCCGCACAGGTGACCGCGCACCTGATCGCCGCCGGGTTCATGGTGACCGGCCCGTTCCTCGTGGCCGCCGTGTCCGCCGTGCCTCCGGTCGTCGTCGCGCACATGTTGCACCTGGCCGCGTCCCCGCGTCCGGTCACCGTGGCCACTGCTGACCGCGTGGCCGCCCCGGACACAACCCCCGGCACGCCTGACCGGTCGGACACGGTCACGGCCGAGGACGACCAGCAGGACGCACCAGCGGCCACCGAGGGTCAGCCGGCTGAGGACGCACCGGCGGACACCGCCCCGGTCACCGTGACCGCACCGTCGGACAGCGCACCGGTCACCACACCCGCCGCCGTGACCGCACCGGCCGCGACCGCGCACCCGTCGCGTCCGTCCGGCCGTCCGGCCCCGGTCGTCGACCTGGCCGCCGTCCGCGCCGCAGTCGATGACCTGTCCGCGTCCGGTGTCCGGCCGACCGGCCGTGCGTTGGGCGAACGGCTCGGCGTGTCCGAGCGGACCGCCCGGCGTTACCTGGCCGCCGTCGCTGCCTGACCGGTCACGGCCACACCCGTTTACACGCCCCTGGGCGCGACTCACGTAGCCGCGCCTGGGGGCGTTTCTGCGTTCCCGGGGCCGATGACGAATGAGCCCTTGTGCGGCAGCGTTTCGATCAGTCCCCGCTCGCGGAGGTCTTGAAGCGCTCGCCGGATGGTTCGATCGGCTACGCCGTACTCCTCGGCGAGCCGGACGATGCCCGGCAACGCCCCGCCCGGCGGGATACGCCCCGACCTGATGTCCTGCTTGATCGCTCGCGCTACGCGCTCCCACTCGTACTCAGCCACGCATCAAGCGTCGCGCGGCGTACCAAGGGCAGGATCGGCAGACCATGGTGCACCGTGGTCATCCGTGGCGTACCGTGGTGCTTCCACCCCACAAGGTGGCCCGGCGGTGCTGCGAACACCCCGGGCCTGGCCGACTGCGAAGGAGTCGACAATGCGAGAGCGTACAGCCGTCCGATACGAGGGCGGCGCTATTTACGTGTCGGAGGCGGACCCGACCGAAGAGCTGCAGATCCACTACGCGCGGAAGCTGGTCGCCGCGACCGCGCCGCTGCTGGACAAGGGCCAGGACGGGATGAACCAGCGCGAACTCTGGTACACGGCGCTGGAACTCGCCCGGTGCTGCCGCGCCCTGCTCGTCATCGTCGGCGACACCCGGGACTGACCCACCACACCCCGCCCCGCCCCGCCCCGAGCCGGCTCACCCCCGGTTCTCGGCGGAGCTCTTTGCGTTCACGCTCCGTCTCTGCGCCCCTGACCAGGCGAATTGACCTCCCGGCTCCTCCTCCCAGGGCGTCCAGCTCTGTCTGAACATCGACCCGGCTCCACTACTCGGCGGAGTCAACCGATAACAGAACGGAGCGAGGGAATGGCCACCACCACCGATCACGAGCACAGGACGCTGGGCAAGGGCGCAGCCGTGCACGTCGTGTTCCTCCGGTCCGGCTTCACGGCGTGCGGTCGCCGGGGTGAATACGGGGATGCCGTCACGACCGGGGCGACGTGTGGGACGTGTTCCCGGCGTGCGCCA
Source organism: Streptomyces sp. PTL18 (assembly GCF_059510295.1). Classification (NCBI taxonomy): domain Bacteria; kingdom Bacillati; phylum Actinomycetota; class Actinomycetes; order Kitasatosporales; family Streptomycetaceae; genus Streptomyces; species Streptomyces sp. PTL18. Next base: position 228,387 of record NZ_JCAJZO010000005.1, read on the forward strand.
GAGCTGATGGCTCCCCTTGCTCCCGCGCCGAAGCCGAAGGCGAAGACGAAGACGAAGAAGGCGACCACCCCGGCCAAGCCCAAGGCCGCCCGCAAGGCCAAGAAGGCCGCCGCATCGAAGGCCGCCGTGCCGACCAAGATCTTCGCCGCCGCCCCCAACGCCGAGGCCGCCGCAGCCATTCCCGGCGTTCGCTGGGCCGGTCTCGTCCGTGGCCTCGGTTCGCTTACGGCGTCCGTGAATTGCGCCGAGTACGGCCTGGTCGACGCTGCCGACAAGTGGATGGCTCGGTGTGTCACTCATGACGAGCACGACTTCCACCCGACGCACCGTGACGCCTGGACGGCTCGTCGGCGTCCGCAGGACTGGTGCTCGGGCTGCCGTGCTGTCGCCGCTGCGAAGGACGCGGAGGCGGCGAAGTGACGGGCTACCGCTTCACGAAGCACGCCCTGGCGCAGATGGCGAAGCGCGACGTGTCCCCCGAGGAGGTCGGCGAAGCGATCCGGCGGCCGGACGGAACCGAGCCCCACCAGGGGCGCACCCGGTACGTGAAGGGTTCGCTGTGCGTCGTCGTAGCGGCGGACGCCGCGATCGTGACCGTCCTCCTTCGCGGACGCGCGACCACTTGGGATGACCGCGACGTCATCAACCGGGCCTGCTGACCGCAGGACGGCACGAGCAACGCCCCCGGGACGTCCTGGGGGCGTTCGCCGTTTTGGGACGTCCAGCGGGCAGCAGTGCGATCCTGACCGCATGACCACCAGATCTGGAAAGTGCCTTTTGCTAGACACCCCGTCGCTGTACTTCCGCGCCTACTACGGGGTGCCGGAGTCCGTGAAGGCTCCCGACGGCACGCCTGTGAACGCCGTGCGCGGGCTGCTCGACTTCATCGACCGCCTGGTGAAGGACCACCGCCCGGACGACCTGGTGGCCTGCATGGACGCCGACTGGCGCCCGCACTGGCGGGTGGAGCTGATCCCCTCCTACAAGGCGCACCGCGTGGCCGAGGCGCACGAGGGGGAACCGGACGCGGAGCAGGTGCCGGACACGCTCTCCCCGCAGGTGCCGGTGATCGAGGACGTCCTGGACGCACTGGGCATCGCGCGCGTCGGAGTCGCGGGGTACGAGGCGGACGACGTGATCGGCACGTTCACGGCGCGCGCCAAGGGCCCGGTCGACATCGTCACCGGCGACCGCGACCTGTACCAGCTGGTCGACGACGCGCGCGGGGTGCGGGTGCTTTACCCGGTCAAGGGAGTCGGCACGCTGCAGCTCACCGATGAGTCGGTGCTGCGCGAGAAGTACGGCGCGGACGGGCGCGGTTACGCGGACCTGGCGCTGCTGCGGGGCGACCCCAGCGACGGGCTGCCGGGCGTCGCGGGCATCGGCGAGAAGACGGCTGCGAAGCTGCTGGCCGAGTTCGGCGACCTGGCCGGGATCATGGCGGCGGTCGACGACCCGGCGTCGAAGCTCACACCGGCCCAGCGCAGGCGGCTCGCGGAGGCACGCCCGTATCTCGCTGTCGCGCCCTCGGTCGTCCGGGTCGCCGAGGACGTACCGCTGCCGGAGGTCGGCACCGCACTGCCGCGCACACCGCGCGCCCCCGACGCACTGGACGCCCTCGAGGCCCGCTGGGGTCTGGGCGGCTCACTGCGGCGGCTGCTCACCACGCTCGGGGTGTGACGGCCGGCGCAAGGGGAGTGTCAGCTCCGTCTGACGGGAGAGTCGGGAAAGAGGTGGCGACGGGCAGGAGATGCTAACTTAGGTAAACCTAACTCAGGGAACCGGGAGGCCGTCATGGCAGAGCGCTCCGCAGGCAAGGCGCGCAGGGTCCACAGCGCGCAGGTCGTTCGCACGGAGCGGCTGACGCCGCACATGCAGCGGGTGGTGCTCGGCGGCGAGGGGCTGGCCGGCTTCGCGGCGGGCAGCTGCACCGACCACTATGTGAAGCTGCTGTTCCCTGCCGAGGGCGCCCTCTACCCGGAACCCTTCGACCTGCAGCGCATCCGCGAGGAGTTCCCACGCGAGCAGTGGCCCGTGACCCGGACGTACACCGTGCGCGCCTGGGATCCGGAGCACCGCGAGATGACCCTGGACTTCGTGATCCACGGCGACGAGGGGCTCGCCGGGCCCTGGGCGACGCGTGTGCGGCCGGGCGAGACCGTGCGGTTCATGGGGCCGGGCGGCGCCTACGCCCCGGACGCGAGCGCCGACTGGCATCTGCTGGCCGGTGACGAGAGCGCCCTGCCCGCGATCGCGGCCGCGCTGGAGGCGCTGCCGGACGGCGCCCGGGCGCACGCGTTCGTGGAGGTCGCCGGCCCCGAGGAGGAGCAGAAGCTCGACTCCGACGTGGAGGTGGTCTGGCTGCCCCGCGGGGACCGGCCGGTCGGCGAGGCGCTGGTCGAGGCCGTACGGGCGCTGGAGTTCCCCGAGGGCCGGGTGCACGCGTTCGTGCACGGCGAGGCCGGTTTCGTGAAGGAACTGCGCCGGCTGCTGCGCGTCGAGCACCACATCCCGCGCGAGGACCTCTCCATCTCCGGCTACTGGCGCCTCGGCCACAACGAGGACGGCTGGCAGGCGTCCAAGCGGGAGTGGAACGCGCGCATAGAGGCGGAGCAGGAGGGCGCGTCCGCCGCGTAGTACACCGCGGGCGGACACCTGGGGCGGCGGCACTCCCGGGACGACGGGGGTGCCGCCGCCTTCCCGTGCCGTGCGGGGCGATGCCTGCCTCGGGTGCCGTGAGCCGAGGCCTCCTTCGCGGCGCAGGGAGCCGACGCGCCGTGAGGACTTGGGCCCGCGGCCGACACCGGCGCGTGACGCCGGTGAAACAGGTGCTCCCTACGTTCTGTCGCCCGACAGCAATTTCTGTCGTCCGACAGGAACTCTCGCGCCGCAGTGCGAAAGCAGGTTGCCGCCATGACGAGCACCGCCCCCGCCGACGTCCGCCCCGACCCGTCAGGCCCCGCCGGGGCCGCCGATCTCGCCCGCTTCGGCTACCGCCAGGAACTGCACCGCAGCCTGGGCAGGTATGCCTCCTTCGCGGCCGGTTTCTCCTTCATCTCCGTCCTGACGACCGTCTTCCAGTTCTTCGCGTTCGGGTACGCGTTCGGCGGGCCCGTGTTCTTCTGGACCTGGCCCGTGGTGCTGGCGGGCCAGTTGCTGGTGGCCGCGTGCTTCGCCGAGCTGGCCGCGCGTTACCCGATCTCCGGCGCGATCTACCAGTGGTCCTCGCGGCTGTCGAACGCCACCTTCGGCTGGTTCGCCGGCTGGATCATGGTGATCGGGCAGATCGTGGTGGTCGCCGCGGCGGCGCTGGCCCTGCAGATGGTGATGCCGCCGCTGTGGTCCGGCTTCCAGCTGGTGGGCGGCGACCCGTCACCCGCCTCGCCCACGGGCGCGGCGAACGCGGCTGTCCTCGGCGTCATCCTGTTGGTGATCACCACGTTCGTGAACGTCGTCGACAACCGGGTGATGTCCGCGATCAACCGGATCGGGGTGACCGCCGAGATCATCGGCGCCTGCCTGATCGTCGTGCTGCTCCTCACGCACGCCCGGCGCTCTCCCGGCATCACCTTCCACACCGGCTCCGGCACCGGCGGGCTGCTCGGCGCGCTGCTGGTCGGGGCGTTCACGGCGGCGTACGTCATGATCGGCTTCGACAGCGCCGGCGAGATGAGCGAGGAGACCCACAACCCGCGCCGCACCGCGCCGCGCACCATCCTCACCGCGCTCGGCGCGGCGGGCCTGCTCGGCGGGCTGATCGTCCTCGGCGGCATCCTCGCCGCGCCCAGCCTGACGAACGGCCGGCTCGGCACCGACGGTCTGAGCTACGTCCTGACCAGCAGCCTCGGGGACGGGGTGGGCCGGGCGCTGCTCGCCGACGTGGTGGTGGCGATCGCGGTGGCGACGCTGGCGATCCAGACGGCGGCCTGCCGGATGCTGTTCTCCATGGCCCGCGACGGCCGCCTGCCGTTCGCGCGGCGCCTCGCCCGGGTCAACCCGCGCACGGGCATGCCGAGCGCGCCCGCCCTGGTGGTCGGCGTCCTCGCCGCCGCCCTCCTGCTGCTGAACTTCGCCTCGCCGGACGCCTTCCTGGCGATCGGCACCACCTGCATCGTGATGCTGTACCTGGCCTATGCGATGGTGACCGGCCCCCTGCTGGTCCGGCGCCTGCGCGGCGGCCTCCCGGCCGGCGGCACGGACGAGACGAACGCCCCGCTCTTCTCCCTCGGCCGCTGGGGCCTCCCCGTGAACGCCCTCGCCCTGCTCTACGGCCTCCTGATGACCGTCAACCTGGCCTGGCCCCGGGCCGCGGTGTACGACCCCGCGGGCGGGCACTGGTACTTCCGGTGGTTCACGCTGCTGTTCCTCACCGCGACGGTGGCGGCCGGCGCGGCATACCGGACGTACCGGAGGCGGGCCCCCGCCGGCGCCTCCACCCCGGAGACGGCGGTGCGGGAGGCGACCGCCTAGTGTTTCGAACGTCCTGTGTGGTGCCCGCGGTGTCCGGTGCGTGCTCTGGGGCACCCCCTGCTCGAAGAGCTTGGGGGAGCGCGCCGGGCGCCGCGGGCGCGGTGTGCGGGACTTTCCCCCTGGGCCCGCCCCGGGTCTTCGGCCTCGTCCCGGCCGCCTCGTACGCTGGATGCCCATGAGACGCCGCCCCCGTACCCCGCCCTCTCCCCTGCCGCAGCGCCGCGGCGTCGATCCCGTGCGGGTGCGGTTGCCGTTCGACGGAGGGTGGGCCACCGTGCGGGAGCATCTCGTGGCACGGCTGGCGGCCGGGGACGGGGTGATCGACGGAATGCTCGCGGCGGGGCTGGTCGTCGGGGCGGACGGGCGGCCCGTCGCCCCGGACGCGCCGTACGTGCCGGGCATGTATGTGTGGTTCCACCGTGCGCTGCCCGATGAGCCGCGGGTGCCGTACCCGGTCGACGTGGTGTACCGCGACGAGCACATCGTCGTCGCCGACAAGCCGCACTTCCTCGCCACCACCCCGCGCGGCAGCCATGTCGCCGAGACCGCGCTCGCCCGGCTCCGGCGCGACCTGGGCATCCCGGCGCTGACCGCCGCGCACCGGTTGGACCGGCTCACCGCCGGGCTCGTGCTGTTCACCGTGCGGCCCGAGGAGCGCGGCACCTACCAGTCGCTGTTCCGGGACCGGCACGTCACGAAGGAGTACGAGGCCGTCGGCCGGTACGACCCCGAGGTCGCCCTGCCCCGCACCGTGCGCAGCCGGATCGTGAAGGAGCGCGGGGTGATGACGGCCTGCGAGGTGCCGGGCGAGCCCAACGCGGTCAGCCGGGTCGAGCTGCTGGAGCACCGCGCCGGGCTCGGACGCTACCGGCTCCTGCCGTTCACCGGACAGACCCATCAGCTGCGCGTGCACATGAGCGCCTTGGGGCTGCCGATCCTCGGGGACCCGCTGTATCCGGTGGTGGCCGGCCCCGTGCCGGCCGGTGACTTCCGGCGCCCGCTGCAACTGCTGGCGCGGGTGCTGGAGTTCACCGATCCGGTCACGGGGCGCGCGCACCGCTTCGTCAGCGAACGGGTGCTCCAGGCCTGGTCCTCCTACGGGGTGTGGGCCGGGTAGCGGCTCAGCGACCCCGCCACCAGTGCAGCATCCGCTGCCACAGTCCCGGCCGGGGCCGCGGCCGGGCGGCCGGTTCGGGCGGCGCCGGCGCGGCGGCCGGCGGCAGGGGTGGAGCCGGCGGCGGCTCGGGGGCGGCGGTGGCACTCCGGGCAGCGGACGTCGTGATCTCCCAGTCGGAGCGCTGGGCGGGCGCCGGCCGCAGCGACGGCTGCTGCGCCACGTCCTGCGGCGGCTTCGGCTGGAACCGCACCGGCAGCTCCACCAGGTGCCGCGACGCGATGGACGCGGTCCAGCGCAGTTCGTCCTCGTCGCAGCCGAGTTCGAGGTCCGGCAGCCGCGTCAGCAGCGCGTCGATGCCGGTGTCCGCGATGGCACGCCCGATGTCCTGGCCGGGGCACTCGTGCGGGCCGCCGCCGAAGGCGAGGTGGGAGCGGTTGCCCTGCATGCCGGCCGAGAGGTCGGGCCGCACCCGGGGGTCGACGTTGCCGGGCGCGATGGCGAAGAGCAGTCCGTCGCCCTTGCGGATGCGCTGCCCGCCCAGTTCGGTGTCCTGCTTGGCGAAGTAGCCGAGGATGCTGCTGAACGGCGGCTCGTCCCACAGGGACTGCTCGACCGCCTCGGGCACCGTCATCTGCCCGCCCCTCAGCTGTGCCCGGAACCGCGGATCGGTGAGGATCATCCGCAGCACGTTGGCGAGGAGGTTGGCGGTGGCCTCGTAGGCGGCGATCAGGACCACCCGCAGGTGCTCCCGGATCTCGTCGTCGGTGAGCCGGGCCGGGTGGTTGATGAGGTGGGTGGTGAAGTCGTCCTCGGGCTCGGTCCTGCGGCGGGCGACGAGCCGGCCGAGGGCGTCCACGATGTACTGGTTGCTGGCGATCGCGGTCTCGGTGCCCTTGAGCATGTCACGGGCGGCGTGCACGATCCGGTCGTTGTACTCCTCGCCCATGCCGAGCACCTCGCACATCACCGCCATCGGGAGGTGGTCGGCGAACTGGCCGACGAGGTCGGCCCGGCCCTGTTCGCAGAAGCGGTTGACGAGGTACTGCGTCGCGCGGTTGATGAACCGGCGCAGACCCCGGTAGTCGATGGTCGACACGGCGCCGGTGACCGCACCGCGCAACCGCAGATGCTCGTCGCCCTCGGCGTGGGAGCAGATGGGCTGCCAGGCGAAGTGCGGGGTGAGCGGATGGTCGGGCTTGACGTCGCCGTTCACCAGCGGGGTCCAGACACGGCTGTCCCGGGTGAAGTGCGCGGGGCTGCGCACCATGTGCAGGTTCTCCGCGTGCCCCAGCACCACCCAGATCGGCACGTCGTCGTGGAGCAGCGCGGGCGCCACGGGGCCGTGCTCGGCGCGGAGTTTCTCGTACAGGGTTCCCAGGTCCTCCGCCTCGGGTCCGTACAGCCGGCGCACTCCGCCGGGGCCCAGGCCGTGGGCCGGGCAGCCGGGCGGCGCAGCGGCGGAGGAGGCGTCCGTACCGGTGTGGTCCGTGCCGGTCGGGGAGGGGGATTCAGGCGTCACGATGGTCACTCCGGAACGTCAGGTCGAACCTGTGTGGTGGGGTGGGACGAGGGGATGGGGCTGAGGGGAGGAGAACCGGGGGAAGGGAGGAAGGGGGCGAGAGATGGCCGGCTGCGTGGGCGGCCTCAGACGGGGGCGCGACGCATCGCCAGGGAGTGCAGGAAACGCATCAGCGTCATCAGGACCTCGCGGCTGGAGGCCCGGCGCCGGGCGTCACATTCCATGATCGGGATCTCGATCGGCAGGTCGAGTGCCCCCCTCAGCTCATCGATGGCGTAACGGGGCGCGTCGGGGAAGGAGTTGACGGCGACCACGAAGGGCACGCCGCGCTCCTCGAGCCGGCCGATGACATCGAAGCTGACCTCGAGGCGGCGCGTGTCGAGCAGGACGACGGCACCGAGCGCGCCCTCGAACAGGCCGTTCCACAGGAACCAGAAGCGTTCCTGGCCCGGGGTGCCGAACAGGTAGAGCACCAGCTGCTCGGTGATGCTGATCCGGCCGAAGTCCATGGCCACGGTGGTGGCCGTCTTGCTGTCGGAGCCGTAGTCGTCGTCGACTCCGATGCCCGCCTGGGTCATGGTCTCCTCGGTCGTCAGCGGCCTGATCTCGCTGACGGAACCGACCATGGTGGTCTTGCCGACTCCGAACCCGCCCACGACGACGATCTTGACCGCGGCCTGTGTGGTGTGCGGCAGGTGGTCCTCGGGGGGCGGCCCCGGGACGGTGTCAGAGCTTTTGAAGTCCATGCATCACCGCTTCGAGGAGGGAACGGTCGGGCACCGCCTGCCGGACGATCGGGGCGCGCGCCTGGACCAGTTCGGCCGCCATCAGATCGGTGATCAGCATGGTCACCGCACTGAACGGCAGACTGAGATAGGCCGAGATCTCGGCCACGGACAGAGGGGCCCGGCAGAGCCGGAGCAGCGCCTGCTGCTCCGGCGTGGCAGCGGGCGGCGGATCGGCGCTGGTCACGATCAGGGTGACCAGGTCGATGAGGGCCCGTTCACCCGCGTCGGCCGCACCGGCGAGGATGTACAGCCGCTCGGGCTGCCTCCCCTCGCCCTCCGCCGCGCCGCCCTCGGTGACAGGCTCCGGCGGAGGCTGTTCCCTGGGATGGCGCCGGCGCCGTTGCGGAGGAGTCATACGGTCTGCCCGGTGCGTCGCGGCGGGCTCGTGAGGTGGTCGCCGATGCGGATGACGAGATCGCGCATGCGGTTGCTCATCAGGCCGGCCTCGGCGACCACGTCGGAGAGCACCGCCAGGTAGGCTCCCGGGCCGGCCTCCATCATGTAGAAGTAGCCGCCGTCGATCTCGATGATGACCATGCGCATCCGGCCGTCGCTGTCCGGCATCTCGACGGCGACCGCCGCGGCCAGGCTCTGCAGCCCGGCGCAGGCCGCGGCGACGCGGTCGGCGGCGTCCGGGTCACCGCCGTAGCGGGCGATGCGCAGCCCGTCGGCGGAGAGCACCACGATCTGGTGGATGCCCGGCACGCCGTCGGCGAGTTCCTTCAGCAACCAGTCCAGGTTGCCTCGCTGCTGGATCACTTCGGGTCCCCCTCGTCGTCGGCCTGGGCAGCGGCCGGCTCGTCGGTGCTGGTGGTTGCGTGCGGGGCGTCGTCCGGCGGCCCGGAGGAGAAGGCGTTCGGGTCCGGGTCGGCCTTGAGACCGGCGAAGAACGCCTCCACCCACATGCCGGGGGGCGGCTCGTCCTTCTTCTTGCGTTCGGGCTGGGGGCTCACCGGGGCATGGCTCCTGGCCTTGAGGGCCTGGGCGGCGGCTTCCGCGGCGGCGGCCTCGGCGATCTGCTGGCTCAGCGGGATCTTGACCCGGCTGCGGCGCTGCGGCAGGCCGTTGGCCGTCCACTCGGTGACCACGGGGACGTCGTCCTCGAGGGGCAGCCGCTCCCTGACCCGGGGCCCGGTGGTGGGGCGGCGGGGCTTGTCCTTGCGCTTGGGTCCCTCGACTCCGTCGTTGTCCAGGGTCGGAATGGAGGTGATGCCGACGCCGTGGGCCTGGCCGGGGGCGGGGTCGGTGGTCGTCATGTCGTTCGGGACGACGAGGATCGCGCGGACGCCGCCGTACGCCGACTTCCGGAGCGAGACCTCCATGTTGAACATCGACGACAGGCGTCCGACGACGGCGAGGCCGAGGCGCGGGGCCTCGCCGAGCTGCTGGACGTCCACGCCGGCCTGGGCCTCGGCGAGCATCCTCTCGACCTTGGCGCGGTTCTCGCCGCTCAGGCTGACTCCGCCGTCCTCGATCTCGACGCAGACACCGGTCTGCACCTCGGTGGCGGTGACGTGCACCTTGGTGTTGGGCGGCGAGTAGCGCGTGGCGTTGTCGAGGAGTTCGGCGGCCGCGTGGATGATCGGCTCGACCGACTCGCCGTTGATGTTGACCTTCGCGATGGAGTGCAGTTCGATCCGGCGGTACTCCAGGATCCGGCTCATCGCGCCGCGCAGGCAGCTGTAGAGCGGCACGGGCTGGGGCCACTTGCGGCCGGGGCGGCCGCCGCCGATGACGGCGATGGAGTCGGCGAGGCGGCCGATGAGCGCGTTGCCGTGGTCGAGGCGCAGCAGGTCGTCGAAGACCTCGGGGGTCAGACCGTGGTCCTCCTCCATCTCCCGCAGTTCGTTGGCCTGTTGGTGGACGATGGCCTGGACGCGGCGGGCGATGTTGACGAAGGCGCGCAGCGCGGAGTCGCGCCGCGCGATCTCACGGTCGATGACCTGGAGCATCGCTTTCAGCAACCGGCGTTGCGCGTCGGGGATCCCGCGGAACTCCGGCGTCCCGTCGACGAGCTGCGCGAGCACCTGTGCGGGCGAGATGGCTTCGCGCAGCTTGGCGACCGCCCTGGGCACGATCTCGGTGCGCAGGTAGTCGAGGTCGTCGTTCTGGGAGGCGATCCGCCGTTCCAGGAGGGCGGTGCGCTCCGCGCACTCGGCGCGCAGGGCACGCAGGGCGCGTTCACGGTGGACCGCCACGGCCGCGACGGCGGTCACCAGGACAGTGGCGACGGCCCCGCCCCAGCCGACGGCGGCCCGGGCCGGCCCGGCGAGCACGGCGACGGCGGCCCCCGTCGCCGCGGACATCAGTATGACCGGCACCAACAGCACGCGTGCGTAGGCAAGTTCGCGGCCGGCGGGAGGCGATTCAACACTCACCATGTATGCCCTCTGAGATGGAATCGGCTGAGTCGGGGGGTGTTTACGGGAAAAGGCGGGTAGGTACCGGAGCGAAACGGGATGACAACTGGATCATCGTCATGTTTGGGAACAGGCGCACGAATACGCATCAACTCGGTGCGCCGCGGGCGAGCTTAGTCCGACCGGATCATCGCCATGTCATATTCGGCAAGCACCTGAAATGCCCCTCGGGTCAGGAGTACGCTCGGCACTTTTCCCACGGTGGGTTTCGATTCGAACACATACGGTCACCGCGGACAGGTGAGCGAAGCGGACCGCCCGGGCAGGTGAATCCCCTGCGCGTGGGTCGACTTGGGGCTCAGGAAACCGGGGACCCGAGGCTTCTGGACTTCCGCCCCGAGGGAAGCCTCAGACCCCGGCGATGCGCAGCGCCGCGTCCGCCGTGGCCTCCGCGAAGACGGACACCGGGCGGTCGGGGTCGGAGCGGTGGACCAGGATGACGCCCTCGATCAGCCCGAAGACCAGATCGGTCCGCAGATCCAGCTCGCCCTTGGCGAGGCCGGAGCCGGCACGGGTGGCGGCGATCAACTGCCGGTAGGCGTCCTTGAGTTCGGCACGCACGGCATGGAAGCCGGCGAACCGCTCGGAGCGCACCTCGGGCAGCAGGTAGAGGCCGCCCAGATTGTGCGGGCCGTCGCACAGCAGCTCGACGTCGGTGCGGCACAGCTCCCACAACCGGTTCTCGGCCGGGGCGGTGTCATCGGCGAGCAGGTCGCGCGCGCAGGACAGCGAAGGCGTGACGGTGGACTCCAGCAGCTCGGCGAGCAGCTCCTCCTTGCCCGACACGTAGTGGTACATGGAGGCCTGCCGCATCCCGGCCCGCTCGGCCACGGCCCGCGTGGTGGTCGCCGCGTACCCGCGGGTCGTGAACAACTCGGCGGCGGCCACGAGGAGTTCCTCACGCGGCGGCAGTCCGCTGTCGGGCCGTCGCTCCGCCCGCGGCCTGCCGACCCGCCGTCCACCACCGGTTCCCATGCGGTCGATCCTCGCACACGGCGCCGTACGACGATCTCGGCGCGGCACGACGACCGGCGCGCCGGCGCACGCCGTGAAGGATTGGAAACCAACCGGCAACACCCGGGACACGGCGACGACGCGACCCCCGCCTAATTTCTGTCGGGCGACAGAAATCACCGCAGCAGTCACCCGACCCCGGAGGTCCCGCGATGGCGACAGCGACCACCTACGGAGCACGCGACCACGCCCGGGCACAGGAGGGCACCCGTGCCGAGGCCATGCCCGTCGTGCCGGCGAGCGCCTGGCCCACACCGCCCTGCGAGGCGGGCCACCTGGTGTGGGCGGAGACCGTGGCGGGCGGCAACTACACGCACCGGGTGCTGGCCCGCGGCACCGAGCTGCGGCTGACGGACCTGTGCGGCGACGCCTGCGCCCATCTGCTGCTGTTCGTCGCCGACCGTCCGTGGGAGCGGCTGAACGTCGCCGACACGGTCAAGGTGCAGTGGAACGCGTACCTCGGTGAGGGGCGGCTGCTGCTGTCCGACCAGGGCCGCGTCCTCGCCTCGGTCGTCGCCGACACCTCCGGGCGGCACGACGCGCTCTGCGGCACCTCCACACTCACCCGCAACACCGAGCGCTACGGGGACGGCACCCCGCAGTCCCCGTCCCCCGCCGGACGCGAGCTGTTCAAACTGGCCGCGGCGAAGAACGGGCTGGAGCCGCGCGACCTGCCGCCGTCGCTGTCGTTCCTCCAGGGCGTGGAGGTCCGCGACGACGGCACCCTCGACTTCACGGGCTCCGTCGGCCCCGGCGGCAGCGTCACCCTGCGCACCGAACAGGACGTCACGGTGCTCCTCGCCAACGTCCCCCACCCGGTCGATCCGCGCCCGGACTACGTGTGCACCCCGCTGGAGGTCCTCGCCTGGCGCTCGGAGGCCACCCGCCCGGGCGACCCACTGTGGGAGGCCACCCCAGAGGGCCGCCGGGCCTTCCTGAACACCGCCGAACTCCTCGCCGCGAGGGGGCTCGCGTGAACACCGTGAAGACCGTCGTTCCCGACCGTGCCGCCTGGTCGGCCGTCGTACGCGCCGGCGAGACGCTCACCGTCACCGACCTGCACGGCAACCAGGCGGTCGACTTCCTCGTCTACGACGCCCACGACACCTCCGTGCGCTACAGCGCCCCCGACACGATCCACGCACAGGGCACCGTCTTCCTGACCACGGGCAGCGTGCTGCTGTCCAACGAGCACACCCCGCTGATGACGGTCGTCGCGGACGACGTGGGCCGGCACGACACTCTCGGCGGCGCCTGTTCGAAGGAGTCGAACACGCTCCGGTACGGCCACCACACCTGGTCGCAGCACGCCTGCGTGGACAACTTCCTCGCGGAGGGCGCCAAGTACGGCCTCGGCAAGCGCGACCTGGTGTCCAACATCAACTGGTACATGAACGTTCCCGTCGAGAAGGACGGCACCCTCGGCATCGTCGACGGCATCTCGGCTCCCGGGCTCTCACTGGCCCTGCGCGCCGAGCGGGACGTCCTCGTGCTCGTGTCCAACTGCCCGCAGATCAACAACCCGTGCAACGGCTTCGCGCCGACGGCGGTGGAGATGGCGATCGGGACCGGTCAGGGGCACACCGCATGAGTTTCGACACGCTGCTGGTCGCCAACCGGGGCGAGATAGCCGTCCGGATCCTGCGCACGGCCCGCGAACTCGGCCTGCGCACCGTCGCGGTGTACTCGGACGCGGACCGCTCGGCACCGCACGTCCGTCTCGCCGACCGGGCGGTACGGCTGGGCCCGGCGCCCGCGAAGGAGTCCTACCTCGATCCGGACCTGGTGCTCAAGGCCGCGAAGGACACCGGCGCGGGGGCGATCCACCCGGGCTACGGCTTCCTGTCCGAGGACGCGGCGTTCGCGCGGCGCTGCGAGGACGCCGGGATCGTGTTCGTGGGCCCGACCCCGGAACAGCTGGAGCTGTTCGGCACCAAGCACAGCGCGCGGGCGGCGGCCCGGGCGGCGGGCGTACCGCTGGCCCCCGGCACGGGCCTGCTCTCCTCCCTGGAGGAGGCGCTGGAGCGAGCCGGTGAGATCGGCTATCCCGTGATGCTCAAGGCGACCGGCGGGGGCGGCGGCATCGGTATGTCGGCATGTCGCTCCGCCGGCGAACTGAGCGAGGCGTGGGAGCGGGTGCAGCGGGTCGCCGCCGCCTCGTTCTCCACGACCGGTGTGTTCCTGGAGCGGCTCGTCGAGCATGCCCGCCATGTCGAGGTGCAGATCTTCGGCGACGGCGCCGGGAAGGTCGTCGCCTTCGGCGACCGCGACTGCTCCCTCCAGCGCCGCAACCAGAAGGTCGTGGAGGAGGCACCGGCACCGGGGCTCCCGCCCCGCATACGGCGGCAACTGGCCGCCTCCGCGCGCGACCTGTGCGCCTCCGTCGGCTACCGGTCCGCAGGCACCGTCGAGTTCGTGTACGACGCGGCCCGCGAGGAGGCCTACTTCCTGGAGGTCAACACCCGCCTCCAGGTCGAGCACCCGGTCACCGAGGAGACCTACGGCGTCGACCTGGTCGCCTGGATGCTGCGCCTGGCGCGCGGCGACCACAGCGTCGTACGGGACCCGGGGCCGCCCCGCGGCCACGCCGTCGAGGCCCGTCTCTACGCCGAGGATCCCTCCCGCGACCACCGCCCCGGCGCCGGACTCCTCACCCGGGTCGAGTTCCCTCAAGGGGTGCGCGTGGACGGCTGGATCGAGACGGGCACGGAGGTCACCACCTCCTACGATCCCCTGCTCGCCAAGGTGATCGCCTACGGCCCGGACCGCGAGGACGCGCTCCGCCGGCTGGACGAGGCCCTGGCCCGCACCCGGGTGGACGGCATCGAGACCAACCTGGGCCAGCTCCGTGCGGCCCTGGCGGCTGACGCCTTCCGGTCCGCCACGCACTCCACGGCGACCCTCGCCACCGTCACGGACCCGACCCCCCGTATCGAGGTGCTGTCCGCCGGCACCCTCACCACCGTGCAGGACTGGCCGGGCCGCACCGGCTACTGGCAGGTGGGCGTGCCTCCGTGCGGCCCGATGGACGACCTCTCCTTCCGGCTCGGCAACCGCGCGCTCGGCAACCGGGAGGGCGCACCCGGCCTGGAGTGCACCCTCCAGGGGCCGGCGCTGCGCTTCACGCACGCCACCACGGTGTGCGTCACGGGTGCCCCGGCGCCGGTCACGCTGGACGGCGCGCCTCTCGCGCAGTGGGAGCCGGTGACAGTGCCGGCGGGCGCGGTCCTGGAGGTCGGGGCACCGTCCGAGCACGGGTTGCGCACCTACGTGCTGTTCGCGGGCGGCGGCCTGGACGTGCCCGCCTTCCTGGGCAGCACGGCCACCTTCACGCTGGGCCGGTTCGGCGGCCACGGCGGCCGGGCGCTGCGCACGGGGGACGTCCTGCACGGCGGCACGGTGACCCGGGGCACTCCGGTGCCGGCCGCCGACCGCCCGGCCTTCGCCTCGTCGTGGCTGCTGGGAGCCCTGGAAGGTCCCCACGCGGCCCCGGAGTTCCTCACCGAGGACGACGTCCGCGACTTCTACGCCGCCGAGTGGAAGGTCCACTTCAACTCGGCCCGGACCGGAGTCCGTCTGGTCGGTCCGAAGCCGCGCTGGGCGCGCCCGGACGGCGGCGAGGCGGGCCTGCACCCGTCCAACATCCACGACACGCCCTACTCGGTCGGCGCCGTCGACTACACGGGCGACATGCCGGTCCTGCTCGGCCCGGACGGCCCGTCGCTCGGCGGCTTCGTCTGCCCCGCGACGGTGCCGACCGGGGAACGCTGGAAGCTCGGCCAGCTGCGCCCGGGAGACACCGTCCGCTTCGCCCCGCTGGCCGACGACGGCACGCCCCGGCCCGCCCTCGTGGACGGCGGGATACTGGCCCGGGACGGCGACGTGACGTACCGGCGCAGCGGCGACGACAACCTGCTGGTCGAGTTCGGTCCGATGCGGCTGGACCTGGCCCTGCGGATGCGGGTGCACGCGCTGATGGAGGCGGTGTCGCGAGCGTGCCTGGACGGAGTCACCGACCTCACCCCCGGTATCCGCTCCCTGCAGATCCGGACCGACCCGCACAGGCTCCCCCAGCCCGAGGTGCTCGCCCGGGTACGGGAGATGGTCGCGACCCTGCCTCCCACCGACGAACTGGTCGTCCCCTCCCGCACAGTCCACCTCCCGCTGTCCTGGGACGACCCCGCCACCCGTGAGGCCATCGCCCGCTACATGGCGGGCGTGCGCGACGACGCGCCGTGGTGCCCGTGGAACATCGAGTTCATCCGCCGCGTCAACGGCCTGGACTCGGTGCAGGACGTGTACCGCACGGTCTTCGACGCCGAGTACCTGGTCCTGGGTCTGGGCGATGTCTACCTGGGCGCCCCGGTGGCCACGCCGCTGGACCCGCGCCACCGCCTGGTGACCACCAAGTACAACCCGGCGCGCACCTGGACCGCCGAGAACTCGGTCGGCATCGGTGGCGCCTACCTGTGCGTCTACGGCATGGAGGGCCCCGGCGGCTACCAGTTCGTGGGCCGGACCACCCAGGTGTGGTCGGGTTGGCGGCAGCGGGGCGCCTTCGAGCCGGGCGCCCCGTGGCTGCTCCGCTTCTTCGACCGCATCAAGTGGTACCCGGTGAGCGCGGAGGAACTGCTGGAGCTGCGTGCGGACATCGTCGCGGGCCGCTTCGTGCCGCGCATCGAGGAGGGCGTCTTCTCCCTGGCGGAGTACCAGGCGTTCCTCACCGGGAACGCCGACTCGATCGCCGGGTTCCGCTCCCGCCAGCAGGCAGCATTCGCTGCGGAACGCACCGCGTGGGAGGCTGCGGGCGAGTTCGCCCGCCAGGAGACGGCGACCGTCCCTGCGGCGCCGTCCGAGGTGGCGGTTCCCCCGGGTGGCCGCCTCCTCGAGGCCGAGTTCGCCGCGTCCGTGTGGCAGGTGAACGTGGAGCCGGGCGAGGCGGTGACGGCCGGGCAGCCGCTGATGGCCCTGGAGGCGATGAAGATGGAGTCCAGAGTGCACGCACCGGTCGACGGCGTGGTGACGGAGATCCTGACCAGACCGGGCGCCCAGGTGGACGCGGGCACGGCCTTGGTGGTCCTCGGCCCCCTGCACCCGACGGCGACGTGAAGGCGGCTCGGTGGTGTGTGGGCAGTCGTTCCGCGGGGCGGAACGGGTGGGCACACACCACCCACCGGCGGCCGGCCGACGAACCCACCCCAGCCCAGGAGCACAGATGTCCACCCTGACCCGAGTCCGCCAGGCATACGCCCGCATGAAAGCCGTCGACCGACCGGAGCTCTGGATCAATCTCCGTGACCAGTCCGACGTGGAAGCCGAAGCAAGGGCAGTCGACGCACGCGTGGCCGCGGGCGAACGCCTCCCCTTGGCCGGCAGGCTCTTCGCCGCGAAGGGCAACATCGACGTCGAGGGCCTGCCCACCACGGCCGGGTGCCCGGCGTACGCGTACGCACCCGAGGAGGACGCCCCGGTCGTCGCACGCCTGCGCGCAGCCGGCGCGGTGGCGCTGGGCACCACGAACCTGGACCAGTTCGCCACAGGCCTGGTGGGCACCCGTTCCCCCTACGGCGCCGTACGCAACGCCCACGACCCGGCCCGCATCAGCGGCGGCTCCAGCTCGGGCTCAGCCGTGGCGGTGGCGCTCGGCATCGTCGATCTCGCCCTCGGCACCGACACCGCGGGCTCGGGCCGCGTCCCGGCCGCCTTCAACGGCATCGTCGGCCTGAAGCCCACCCGCGGCCTCGTCCCCACGACCGGTGTCGTGCCCGCCTGCGCCTCGATCGACTGCGTCACGGTGTTCGCCCGCACGCTCCCCGAGGCCGAGCAGGCCCTTGCCCACATGACCTCGCCACCCGACCGTGCGCTCCCTCCGCTCCCCCGGCGGCCACCGGGCCCGTGGCGCGTCGCGGTCCCGCCGCGCGCCCACCTCGGTGACATGGACGAGGGCTGGGCTCAGGCCTACGACGCCGCGGCCGGCCGGCTCGCCGACGCGGGCGCCGAGGTGCGAAGCATCGACCTCGCTCCCTTCACGGAGGCGGCCGCGATGCTGTACGAGGGCGCGTTCGTGGCGGAGCGCTACACGGCGGTCGGGAGCTTTGTCGACAAATTGATCGCCGCGAGGGGCGGGGGCCTCGATCCGACGGTCGCCGGCATCATCACCCGGGCCCGGGACCTCCCGGCGCACCAGCTCTTCGCCGACCAGGCACGACTTGCCGCCCTGCGCGCCCACGCCCTCGCGGAACTGGGCGACGCGGACGCCCTGTTGCTGCCCACCGCCCCGGGACACCCCACCCTCGCCGAGGTCGCCGCGGACCCCCTGGGCGCCAACGCCCGTCTGGGCCGCTTCACCAACTCCACCAACCTGTTCGACCTGGCGGCGGTGGCCGTCCCGGCGGGCGAGGTGAACGGGCTGCCGTTCGGCGTGATGCTGGTCGGCCCGGCGTTCACGGACGACCGGCTGGCCCGGATCGCCCGGACGCTGGAACCGGAGACGTGTGTCGCCGTGGTGGGCGCACACCTGTCGGGCCAGCCCCTGAACCCTCAACTGCCGGCGTTGGGCGCCCGGCTGGACCGTACGACCACCACGGCCCCGCTCTACCGCCTGCACGCCCTGCCCACCGACCCGCCCAAGCCGGGCCTGGTCCACGTGGGGGAAGGCGGCGCGGCGATCGAGACGGAGGTCTGGCGCCTGCCCGCCGAGGGCCTGGGCCGCCTGCTGACGGCTCTGCCCCGCCCGATGACGCTGGGCAGCGTGGAACTGGCCGACGGCACGCATGTCCCGGGTTTCCTGTGCGAGCCCGGCGCCCTGACGGACGCACGGGACATCACGTCGTACGGCGGCTGGCGGTCGTATCTGCGTCGGGGGTAGCGCAGGCTCACCCCACCGACGAATAGGCCACAACCCCCCGCAGCAACTGATCGACCGCCTTGCGCGCGGCCCCGGCCACGGTGGAGCCCTCCACGGGAGAAGCCGCCGCGATCTGTCCCAGCACGTCGATCACCTGCTTGCACCAGCGCACGAAGTCACCGGCCGGCATCTCCGCCTCGTTCAGGACCTCGTCCAGCCCCTTCCCGCCGGCCCACATGTACGCGGCCCACGCGAACCCCAGATCGGGTTCGCGCTGGCCGACGCCCTCGGTCTGGTTGATGCGGAACTCCTCCTCCAGGGCGTCCAGACGCCCCCAGATCCGCACCATCTCGCCGAGCGCGGCCTTGGCCTTGCCCGAGGGCAGCTTCGGCGCCATCGCGTCGTCGCCGACCCGGGCCTCGTAGACCAACGCAGAGACACAGGCGGCGAGTTCGGCCGGGGCGAGGCCCTCCCAGACGCCTTCGCGCAGGCACTCGCTGGCGAGCAGGTCGAGTTCGCCGTAGAGCCGGGCGAGTCGCTTGCCGTGCTCGGTCACCTCGTTGCCGCGCAGGTAGTCCAGTTCCGTGAGCAGCGCCACGATCCGGTCAAACGTACGCGCGATGGTGTTCGTGCGGCCCTCGATACGGTGTTCCAGCTGCTTGGTGTCACGCATCAGCCGGTGGTAGCGCTCGGCCCAACGGGCGTGGTCCTCGCGGTCGTCACACCCGTGGCAGGGGTGGGCGCGCAGCGCTGCGCGCAGCCTCGCGATCTCGCGGTCGTCGGCCGCCTGGGAGCGCCGCTTGCGGTGCCGCTCCGACGGGATGTGCCCGGCCTTGGTGCGCAGCGCGGAGGCGAGGTCGCGACGGGACTGCGGGGAGCGCGGGTTGAAGGACTTCGGGATCCGCATCCGCTCCAGCGGTTCGACGGGCACCGGGAAGTCCATGGTGGCCAGCCGCTTGACCTGCCGCTCGGCGGTGAGGACGAGCGGGCGCGGGCCGTCCTGGTGCTCAAGGCCCCGGTGGCCGTTGGAGCGGCCGGCGGGCAGGCCGGGGTCCAGGACGAGTGCCAGACCCGCGTACTTGCCCGTCGGGACGTGGATGACGTCTCCCGGCTTGAGCTTCTCCAGCGCGACGGCGGCCTCCACACGACGCTGGGTGGCGCCCTGTCGGGCGATCTCGGTCTCGCGGTCCTTCAGCTGGCGGCGCAGCCGGGCGTACTCCTGGAAGTCGCCGAGGTGGCAGGTCATGGCCTCCTGGTACCCGGCGAGGCCCTCTTCGTTGCGCTGTACCTGGCGGGAGATGCCGACGACCGACTTGTCGGCCTGGAACTGCGCGAAGGACGTCTCGAGGAGCTCGCGGGAGCGGTGCCGGCCGAACTGCTCGACCAGGTTGACGGCCATGTTGTACGACGGCTTGAAGCTGGAGCGCAGCGGGTAGGTCCGCGTGCCGGCGAGCCCGGCCAGGTGCTCCGGACTCATGCCGCGCTGCCACAGCACCACGGCATGGCCTTCGACATCGATACCGCGGCGGCCCGCTCGACCGGTCAACTGGGTGTACTCGCCCGGGGTGATGTCGGCGTGCTGTTCGCCGTTCCACTTGACGAGCTTTTCCAGGACCACCGAGCGGGCGGGCATGTTGATGCCGAGTGCGAGGGTCTCGGTCGCGAACACGGCCTTCACCAGGCCGCGGACGAACAGCTCCTCGACGACCTCCTTGAACGTCGGCAGCATGCCCGCGTGGTGGGCCGCTATGCCTCGCTCGAGTCCTTCCAGCCACTCGTAGTAGCCGAGGACGTGCAGGTCCTCGGAGGGGATGGAGGCGGTGCGCTCCTCGACCAGGGCGCGCACCAGTTCCCGCGACTCCTCGTCGTTGAGCCTGAGCCCGGCGTAGAGGCACTGCTGGACGGCGGCCTCGCAGGCGGCGCGGCTGAAGATGAACGTGATCGCGGGCAGCAGGCCCTCGGCGTCCAGCCGCTCGATGACCTCGGGCCGGCTCGGGGTCCACACCCGGGCGCGCTGCCTGCGCTCCCGTTCGCGGTCTGCCTCGCGCATGGCGCGGCCCCGCCTGCGGTCCTGGAACATCGGGCGGCTGGCCTCCATGCGGGCCAGGCGCATCAGGTCGGGGTTGACGGCCTTCCTGTGGCCCTCGCCCTCCTCGAACAGGTCGTACATCCGGCGGCCGGCCAGCACGTGCTGGAACAGCGGCACGGGCCGGTGCTCGGAGACGATCACCTCGGTGTCGCCGCGGACGGTGTCGAGCCAGTCACCGAACTCCTCCGCGTTGGACACGGTCGCCGACAGCGACACCAGGGTCACCGACTCCGGCAGGTGGATGATCACTTCCTCCCAGACGGCGCCGCGGAAGCGGTCGGAGAGGTAGTGCACCTCGTCCATGACGACATAGCCGAGGCCGAGGAGCGTCTGCGAGCCCGCGTACAGCATGTTCCGCAGGACCTCGGTGGTCATCACGACGACCGGTGCGTCGGAGTTGACGCTGTTGTCACCGGTGAGGAGGCCGACCTTTCGCGCGCCGTAGCGCCGGCACAGGTCGTTGTACTTCTGGTTCGACAGCGCCTTGATGGGGGTCGTGTAGAAGCACTTCTTGCCCTGTTCGAGGGCCAGGTGGACGGCGAACTCGCCGACGATCGTCTTGCCGGAGCCGGTGGGCGCGGCCACCAGCACGCCCTTGCCCGTCTCAAGGGCCTGACAGGCCTCGATCTGGAACGGGTCCAGCTCGAAGTCGTACATCGCTCGGAAGCCGGTCAGCGCGGTGGCCTGTTCGGCGGCGCGCCGCATGGCGTTCGCGTAGCGCTCGGCGGGAGACATGTCTTCGGTCATCGTCTTTCGAGACTACCCGGCCCCTGTGACAACGTACGCTCCCTTTTCCGAGGTCCGGCCTCCCGGAACAAACGCCTGGTAAAGGCGGTGGGGCAGCCCGCCGGGGGCGCCCGCCGCGCCGGGGCGCACGGCGGCGGACGTCGCGGTGGTGCGTCGAGATCCGGTCACACCGACCTCCCGCCTCCCCCCAAAAAACAACAAGCCCCAACAGCGATGGTAATAACATCTCACGTGCACTTCTGACGCGGACATGACCAGCTGTGTCAGTCAACCAGCAGGAAAGAGGATCGATGAAGCTCACCGGACGCCTGGGCGTCGTCGTGTCGACCGCCGGGCTCTGCGCTCTGGGAACCGCTCTTCCGGCACACGCGGCGACAGATTCGGCCGACGCCGTGCATCGGGGCAGCACCAAGTGCTTCAACTACTCGTGGGGGGACGGCGGCGTCATCAGCACGACTGTCTACGCCAGCAACACCTGCAGCACCACGAAGAGGCTCCAGTTCAGCTTCGGCGGGGTCGTCGCGTGCATGGTCGTGGCGGGCAGGGACCACGAGCACCACTCCTACGGGCTGTTCAACCCGAGCGACTTCAAGGAGGTCGGCTCCTGCCCTCCGGGGACCGGGGACTGACGAGGCGCCGCCCCTGAGCCTCGAAGGCCGGATGCCCACCGCGCTGAGCGGTGGGCATCCGGCCTTCGTCGTCCAGCGTGGCCGTACCGACACCGGTCACCACCCTGTCGCGCCCGCGCCCGGGCACGGTCTCATCAGGTCGCGTCGTCGTAGCCGTTGACGCGGTCGTGGTCCGAGTCGTCCGGTCCGGGCAGCGCGCGCGACACCGACACCGACTCCACCTCGCCGATGGACTCCGGTGTGAGGTCGAGCTGCGAGGCCTCGTCGTCGTCGAGTTCGGCGTCGGGATTGTTCCGGCGCCGACGCCGGTCGTTCATCATGGCGATGCCGACCGCGATGAAGTACAGCACCACGATGGGACCGGCAAGCGCGATCATGCCGAAGGGGTCGGTGGTGGGGGTCGCCACGGCTCCGAAGACGAAGACGCCCATCACGACACCGCGCCACCAGCCGGCCATCCTGCGTCCGCTCACGATGCCCGCGAAGTTGAGCATCACCAGCATGAGGGGCAGTTCGAAGGCGCCGCCGAAGATGAGGATCATCCGGACGATGAAGTCCAGGATCTTGTCCATCGGCAGGATGTTCGCCGAGCCGTCGGGCGTGATGCCCAGGAGCACGCGCATGCTGATGGGCAGGATCGTGTAGGCGAGCCAGGCGCCGGCCAGGAAGAGGGGTACGGCCGCCGACACGAACCAGTAGGTGTACTTCCGCTCGTGCTTGTGCAGGCCCGGAGCCACGAACGCCCAGAGCTGATACAACCAGATGGGGCTGGAGATGATCACGCCCGCCATACAGCACACCTTCACCGTGGTGGTGAAGGGCGACAGCAGGTCGGTGTAGGCGATGACAGCGCAACTGCCTCCCGTGGACTCACCCAGTCCCTTGGTGCAGCGCGGGACCGGATGCATGAGGAAGGACATCAGGTCCTGGCTGCGGAAGGCGACCGCGATGGAGACAACCGTGATCGCCAACATGCCCTTCGCGAGCCGGTTGCGCAGCTCACGCAGGTGTTCCACGAGGGGCATCCGCCCCTCGGGATCCTTCTCTTTCTTGCGGGCAGACTTCAGCAACCCACGTTCCTCGTCTCGTGCGGCTGGCCGGGGAGTCCGGCCGCGTTTCAGCGCTGGGGGGTGTCCGTCGGCTCGTTGACCGGTCGCGCGCTCGTCACATCGCCGGGGGCGGCCTGGATGGTGCGCTGCGCGGCAGACTGCTCACTGTTGTTCGGCGGGCCGGCGGGCGCGGAGGTGTTGCTCTCCTCCTTCATCGCCTTCGCCTCGCTCTTCAGGATGCGCGCGGACTTGCCGAGCGAGCGGGCCATGTCCGGAAGCTTCTTCGCGCCGAACAGGAGGAAGACGACGACGAGGATGAGAATGATCTCGGGAGCTCCGAGCCTTCCGATCATAAGTGTTTACCTTCTCACCGAGGCGGCTGGGTGGGGGCGCTGTCCGATCAGTCGGACATCTGTCCGACTGTCGTGCAGCGATCGTAACGCTCAGAGGTAAATGTGGGGCAATCCCTGTGCGTACTCCCGGTCTGCGGACCGCGCCTCGTTCTTCGGGCCGCGATCAGCAGAGTACCTGTCCGCGGTGGGAAGGAGACAGGCCGAAGCGACTCATTGGGCCTCCGCACCACCGCTCTGTCCGATCCACGGAACCGCGGCGCTCCGCCACGCCCGGCAGCGGGCCGCGTGCCCGTTCATATGCGGTCGGCGGCCCGGGCGGTGGCGACGGCCACCCGCTCCAGGTCCTCCGCGGCCCGGTTGATCCGGCGCGCGGAGTCGGCGACCTGCCGCCCCAGGCGCTCGGCCTCCACGAAGACCCGGACGGCGAGCACACCCAGAACGGCGAGCCCCAGGAACCCCAGAGCGATCGCGAGCATCGGCCAGAACATGACGTAAGAGCCTAGAGGGTCGAATGCAGCCGCAGGGTCCGCACCCCGCCGCCGGTGAGCAGTTCGACGATGCGCTCGCCGGCCGGCTTGCGGACGGACGCGCCGCACTCGGGGCAGGTGAAGGAGTAGAAGGTCGTCCTGGTGGTGGCGCCGATGGCCAGCCTGAGCGCGCTCGCACCCAGCTCGAATCGGGCCCGGCAGTCCGGGCAGCCGGCCCGGAACACCACGTCGGCCACCCGCCTCATCCCGGCGAACGCCGTCCGTGCCGTCATCTCAGCGGGCCCGGGCCCCTGCGCTCCCTGGGCCGACGCCTCCCACCGCCCCGACCCGCCAGACATCGCCGACGTGCTCACAGCCCCTGCTCCTGCCTGTCGTACAGCCCGTCCTGAACCGAATCCGGCCCGTCGTACGCCGAGAGCGCGTCGCGGGCGGCCTGCTGGGCGCTGTCCGCGAGGTCCTGCGGCGACACGATCCGGCCGTCCCGTCCCAGCCGCAGCGCAAGCCTCCTGAGCGACGCCGGGTCGGGAGTCCGCAAGGTGATACGCAGCCCGCCGTCCGGCAGCTCATCGGCGCTGTCGTGCGGGTAGTACTCGGCGACCCAGCGGCCGCCCGGTCCGACCTCGACGACCACCTCGGGGTCCTCGGCGGCGGGCTGGACCAGCCCCTCGGACAGGTCCCGCAGCTCGACCTCCGGCGGCGCCGACGGCTCGTCGAGGATCTTGATCTCGGCGACCCGGTCGAGCCGGAAGGTGCGGCGCGCCTCGGAGCGCCGGCACCAGGCCTCCACATACGTGTGGCCGACGCTGACCAGGCGGATCGGGTCGATCTCCCGCTCGGTGACCTCGTCGCGGGCGGGCGAGTAGTAGCGGATCCACAGACGGCGACGCTCGGAGATGGCCCGGTCGACGTCCGCGAAGACGCCGCCCTCCGACTCGAACGTCACCGACAGCCGGGAGCTGGCGCCCGCTGCCTCGCCGGCGGCGGTCTCCACCTTGGCGGTGGCGCGCAGCAGCGCCTGCCGGTCGCCCTCCCGCAGCCCCGGCAGGGTGGCCACGGCTCGCGCGGCCACCAGCAGCGCGGTCGCCTCGTCCGCCGCCAGCCGCAGCGGCTCGGCCGCCTCCGCCCCCAGGGCTGCCGGGTTGTGCCACCAGATGCGCTCGCCGTCGGTGTCGATGTCGAGGAGGTCGCCGCCACGGAAGCTGGTGCCGCACATGGGCAGTACGTCGAGGTCCGAGACCAGCTCCTCCTCGGTGATGCCGAACGCCCGCGCGACGTCCTCGACGCGCGCGCCGGGGCGCTCCCGCAGATACGTCACCAGGGACAGCATCCGCCGGGTCTGGTCGATGGCGTTCGCCGGCCTGGCCGGTTTGCCTGCCACGGTCGTACGTCTCCCCCTCAGCCCTTGGCCACGGCGCGCAGCCGGTCCACCACGTCGGCCCGCAGCTCCGCCGGCTCCAGGACCACCACGTCGGGCCCGAACTCCACCAGCCAGGCGTCGAGGCCGTGCCCGTACGGAATCTCCAACTCGTCCCAGCCGTCACCGAGTTCCCGCACCGAGACGGCCTTCGCCCGCAGGGGATACCCCGCGTCCTTGCGCAGCCGGATCCGCGCCGAACGGTCGGCGGTCTCCCCCGCCCAGCTCGCCACGGTCTCGCGGACGGTGACCACGTCGGGCACCGGTGCGGTGAAGGCACCGCCCCGGCTGCGCACCTTGCCGGTGATCCTGGAGAGCCGGAAGACCCGCTCCGCGCCCCGGTCGCGGTCCCAGCCTGCCAGGTACCAGTGGCCGCGCCAGCACTCCAGCGCCCACGGCTCGACATGGCGCTGTTCGGGACGGGCGGCGGTGGCCTTGCGATAGTCGAAGACCACGGGGCGGCGGTCGCGGCAGGCCAGCATCAGCGGCTCGAACGCGGCCTCGTGCACGGGGATGCGGGGCTCCAGGGCGCCGTGGGCCCCGTACGGGTCGACGTCCTCGGGCAGGCCGGCGGCCCGCAGCTTCTGCAGGGCTCCGCTCGCGGCGCCGGCGAGCCGGGCCTGCTGCCACACCTTGGCGGCCAGGCCGAGCGCGGCGGCCTCCTCGGCGTCGAGGGTGATGGGCGGGAGGCGGTTGCTGTCGCGGCGGGCCAGGTAGCCGATCTCGCCGTCGAGGTTCTCGACCGTCTCGATCACGAGTCCGAGCTCACGCAGGTCGTCCTTGTCCCGCTCGAACATGCGGTTGAAGGAGTCGTCGGACCCTGCTTCCAGATAGGCCTCGATGGACGCGCGCAGCTCACGCTTGCTGAGCGGCCGCCGCGTCCCGAGCAGACACAGCGCCAGGTTCATCAGCCGCTCCGCCTTGGCAATGGCCATCGACGCCCTTCGCCTCCCCATGGTGCTTACGACGGACGACCGTACCGCCCGCGAGCACCCCCGCAAAAGCCGAGGGCCCCGGCCCGCGCAGGCATGGACTCAGCCGATCGTTTCCGGTCGCCGCCAGGCGACCGGTCGCACCGACCGCCGCCGGACCCGGGTCCGGCGGCGGTCGTCGGCTGCCTCGGTCAGACCGCGACCAGGTCGCAGACGAAGATCAGCGTCTCGCCCGGCTTGATCCGGGCGCCCGCGCCACGGTCGCCGTAGGCCAGGTGCGGGGGAATCGTCAGCTGGCGGCGACCGCCGACCTTCATGCCCTGGACACCCTGGTCCCAGCCCTTGATGACCTGGCCGACGCCCAGCTGGAACCTCAGCGGCGTACCGCGGTTCCACGACGCGTCGAACTCCTCACCGGTGGAGAAGGCCACGCCCACGTAGTGCACGGAGACGGTGTCGCCCGCCTTGGCCTCCGGGCCGTCGCCCTCCCAGATGTCCTTGATCTCGAGGTCGGCCGGGGGCTCCCCGCCCGGGAAGTCGATCTCGGGCTTCTCGATGCTCACGTCAAAAGCTCCTGCTGTTTCGTGTTGAGGCCATTACGGCACCACCGACACTCTCATATCCCCGCAGGGCTTACATCTTCGCCAGGATGTCGACGGAGAAGACCAGCGTGGAGTCCTTCTTGATGCTGCTGCCGCTCGGCGGGTTGTCCCCGTACCCCAGCTTCGGCGGGATGACCACGAGCACGCGGCTGCCCACCTTCTTCCCGGTCAGCCCCTGCGCCCAGCCCTTGACGACCTGCTGCAACGAGAACGACGCCAGCTGGCCGCGGCCGTAGGTGGAGTCGAACTCCTTGCCCGTGTCCCACACGACGCCCTTGTACTGCACGAGGACCGTGTTGTCCGCTTTGACCTCGTCGCCGTCGCCCTCGATGATGTACTTCGCGACCAGGTCCGTCGGCGGCTTCACCTTCGGTACGTCCAGGGACGGCGCCTTGCCGTCCGTGTTCGTACCCACCTTCGGCAGGTCGGCATCGCTCTGCGCCACCGTCTTGCCCGTGGCGGAGCTCTTCGCGTTGAACGTGTTGTGGATGTCCACCACGAACACCAGCGTGTCGGTGCCCTTGATCCCCGCCTGCTGGTTGCCCTGTGTGCCGTACCCCCAGGTCGGGGGCACGGCCATCAGTACCCGGCTGCCGGCCTTCTTCCCCGCCAGCGCATACCGCCAGCCGTCGATGATGCCGCCCTCGGCGAGCTGGATCACCAGCGGCGTCTTACGGTCGTAGGAGTTGTCGAAGACCTTCGCGGTGTCCCAGATCTGGCCCAGATAGTCGACCTGGACGTAGTCGTTCTCCGCGACCGTCCGCCCGCCGCCCGCGATGACCGTCTTCACCGCCAGGTCCTTCGACGGCGACCCGGACCCCTTCGCCACGGTCGGCTTCTGACCGAACTTCGTCCCGGCGGTGATGGCCGGCAGCGGCCCCTCGACGATCTTCGGCGGCGGGGCGGCCGACGCGGCCGAGGGCGCGGGGGACGAACTGGTGCCGCCCGCACCCTTGCCGGACTTGTCGTTGCCGCACCCGGCGACGGTGACCAGCCCGGCGGGCACAGCGGCAAGAAGAAGAGAGCGTCGGCGCACGATGGGGCCTCAATCGGTCGATCTTGATGGATGGCGTGCGCCGCTACCTTACTGGCGTTTGGGCGCCGATCCCGGTTCCGGCCCGCCCCAGTTCGGCCGGAGGTCCGGGGGCCGGCCCCGGGACAGCGCTGTCGGCGGAAGAAGGGCGCCGTACGTCTGCCGTACGGCGCCCCTGTGGTGTACCGGTGATGCGTGTGAGACGCGCATCACCGCTTCCGGTCTCACATTCCGGCGATCAGCTTCTCCACCCGGTCGTCCACCGAACGGAACGGGTCCTTGCACAACACCGTCCGCTGTGCCTGGTCGTTGAGCTTCAGATGCACCCAGTCGACCGTGAAGTCACGCCGCTGTTCCTGCGCCCGCCGGATGAAGTCGCCGCGCAGCCGCGCCCGAGTGGTCTGCGGTGGAACCGACTTGCCCTCGAAGATCTTCAAATCGTTGCAGATACGGGCCGCTTGCCCCTTCTTCTCCAGCAGGTAGTACAGGCCGCGACGGCGGTGGATGTCGTGGTAGGCGAGGTCTATCTGCGCCACCCGTGGATGCGACATGGTCATGTTGTGCTTCGCTCGGTACCGCTCGATGAGCTTGTACTTCATCACCCAGTCGATCTCGGTACCGATCCGGTCGAGGTCCTCCGACTCGATCGCGTCCAGCGTACGGCCCCACAGCTCCAGCACCTGCTCGACCGTGCCCGTACGGACCCCGCGGCGCTCACAGAAGTCCACGGCCTTCTCGTAGTACTCCCGCTGCACCTCCAGCGCCGAGGCCTCCCGGCCGCTGGCCAGGCGCACCTTGCGGCGCCCCGTGATGTCATGGCTGACCTCGCGGATGGCCCGGATCGGGTTCTCCAGGGTCAGGTCACGCATCACCGTCCCCGCCTCGATCATCCGCAGCACCAGGTCGGTCGCGCCGACCTTCAGCAGCATCGTCGTCTCCGACATGTTCGAATCACCGACGATGACATGCAGACGGCGGTAGCGCTCGGCGTCCGCGTGCGGCTCGTCCCGCGTGTTGATGATCGGCCGGGAACGGGTCGTCGCGGAGCTGACGCCCTCCCAGATGTGCTCGGCCCGCTGACTCACGCAGTACACCGCACCGCGCGGGGTCTGCAGCACCTTGCCGGCGCCGCACAGCAACTGCCTGGTGACCAGGAACGGAATCAGGATGTCCGCGAGCCGCGAGAACTCCCCGTGCCGCGCCACCAGGTAGTTCTCGTGACAACCGTAGGAGTTGCCCGCCGAGTCCGTGTTGTTCTTGAAGAGGTAGACGTCGCCCGCGATTCCCTCCTCGTGCAGGCGGCGTTCGGCGTCGACCAGCAGTCCCTCGAGAATGCGCTCGCCGGCCTTGTCGTGGGTGACCAGTTCGATCACGTTGTCACATTCGGGTGTCGCGTATTCGGGATGCGAGCCCACATCGAGATAGAGGCGGGCCCCGTTCCGCAGAAACACATTGCTGCTGCGGCCCCATGACACGACACGGCGGAAGAGGTACCGCGCCACCTCGTCAGGCGACAGGCGGCGCTGTCCCCTGAACGTGCACGTGACGCCGTACTCGTTCTCCAGCCCGAAAATGCGGCGGTCCATGACTGAACATTACGCCCGATCCCGCGAGCTGAAACGGGGTTCGACGGCACGGTTCGGATCATTTTCCGGTGAAGCCGCAACCACCCCGCCCCCGGCCGGAGCTGCGAGGACCCGCCCGGAGACCACCAGGGGCAGCAGGGACACGGCCCCCGCGGCCCCGGCGCCGCGAAACCCCGCAGGGCGCCATGCGGCTGAACCACCGGCCCCGCAACACCGGTCCCGACCGACGCACCCACCGTGAACGTCACCGCCGGCCACGAGAACGCCTCCGTCACCGTACCGCTCGGCGCACGCCGGTCCACCAGCACGAACGCACGCGCGACACACGGCGCCAGGAACACCCCCGTCAGCATCGTGAGCAGGCACCGTCGCCGCCGCACCCGGCATCAGCGTCAACGGCAGACAACACAACGCCGAAAGCCCCGCCGGCACACGCAGCCGCCGCTCCGGCACACGCAGCCGCCGCTCCGGCGCACCCGGCCGCCGCCGCGCCCCGTACGCCGTTCCCCCGGCCGGAGCAACGAGCGCGAGCACCGCCATCAGCCGGCCGTAGACCCGTCGCCCCCGCGGCCATCTGCGTACGAGACGGCCGCCACCGTGATGGAACCCGGCGCCACCCCCACGAGGAGCAACGCCGGCAGCCCCGGCGAGCGCGACGCCCCCAGCCGGTGCGCCTCACGCGGCGCGGACCGCCGCACACCCGTCGGCGGCGACACCACCGCGGACAGCGCACCCGGCAGCCCGGCGGCGTTCGGCACCGCCACCCGCGCCGACCACCCCGGGCACACGGCGTCACGGGCCGCGGGCCGACGGTGAACATCGATCCCGGCCCGCCCGGCCCACCGCTCTCCTCGCCCCCTGGACGGCGAGGTTGACTCGAAACGGCTTGCCCGGTTAAGTGTTACGTATAACCTGACCGCACGGCCGATACTTCAGCCGCCCGTTCTGCCGACCAGGGACGTTTGGTGCCGAACATCGACAACCTGGCCGCCCCCTTCGCCCGCGGGGGCGTCGCCCGTGCTTCCCGCACCGGAGACCTGCCGGTACCGCTCGCCGCCGGTGACGTCGCGGTGCGGCTGCGCGAAGGCGGACCGGCCGCGCTGCATGTGCACGTGAGCGACGACGCCTCGGTCTCCGTCGGCGACGAAGGTGCCCCATGAGCTACGTGAGCCTACTGCGGAGTCCACATGTGACCCGGCTGCTCGTGGGAACCCTCGTCGGGCGGCTGCCGAGTGCGATGGCTGCTGTCGCGATCCCTCTCGCATTGCGCGACGCAGACGCGCCTTACGGGTTTGTCGGGTTTGCCGTCGGGGCGTTCGCCATCGCCACGGCCGTGGGAGGTCCGCTGCTCGGCCGGCTGGTGGACCGTGTCGGCCAGACCCCGGTGCTGCTGCCGGCGGCCGTGCTGGCGGGCTGCGGTTTCCTTGTCATCGCGGCCGCCCCCGGCCGGCATGCTTCCGTCGTCGCTGGAGCGGTCCTGGCGGGAGCGGCGTCGCCGCCGCTGGAGCCCTGTCTCAGGGCACTGTGGCCGACGGTCGTCGCCGCCCGGAAGTTGGAGTCGGCCTATGCCCTGGACTCTGCCTCGCAGGAACTGATCTTCGTGGGCGGGCCGCTGATCGTTGCCGGGTGTGTCTCCGTCGCCTCACCCGTGGAAGCCTTGTGGGCCGCCGCGCTGCTGGGGCTCGCGGGTGTGCTCGTAGTCGCCACCGCCGCGCCCGCCCGGGCCTGGCGGGCACCTGCTCGCACGACCGACTGGCTCGGCCCGCTGCGCAGCCGAGGTCTCGTCGTGCTGCTGGTCAGCCTCACCGGCGTAGGCGTTGCGATCGGCACCCTCAATGTCGTCGTCGTGGCCTACGCAGAGGGACACCGGTTGCCCGGAGGTGCCCCGACACTTCTGGCACTCAACGCCCTCGGTGCCCTGGTCGGGGGTCTTGCCTACGGCGCTGTACGGCGCCGGCCGGTCCGGCCTGCGCGGCGGACTCTGCTGCTGACCGCCGGCCTGGCACCCGGCTACGCGCTCCTGTGCCTGGTGCCCGGGCCGCCGTTGATGTCCTGCCTGATGCTGCTGACCGGGCTGTTCCTCGCACCGGTGCTGACGGTCTCCTTCGTCCTGGTCGGGGAGCTCGCCCCGGCGGGGACCGTCACCGAGGCGTTCGCCTGGCTCGTCACACTGATGACCTCGGGCATGGCGCTCGGCTCCTCCGTCGTCGGGCTGGTCCTGGAGGACGGCGGACCCAGATGGGCGGCAGCGTGCGGCGTGCTGGGGCTCGCGGTCAGCATTCTCATCCTCGTGACCGGGCAGTCACGGCTGGACGCGGACCGGCGTGCGGGCGCCCGGGCGTCCGCTGTTTCCACGGCATGACCTGTACCGCGACGCGATGCCACCGCCGCGTTGGCCGTGGTCCCGGAAGATGCACCCCGGTGTCACCACCGGCATCGGCCCTCAGGACGCGATCGCGGCCGTACGCTCACGACGCCCCGGTCGGCGCTCCGGTGCCGTCGGCACGCTGAGCACCGGCGTGAGGCCTCCACCGGGCGCGTCCTCGGCGTGCAGGGTGCCGCCCACCGCCTCGGCGAAACCGCCGGCGGTCCTGACGCGCCCTGCTCCGGCAGGCCGAGCGGGGCGCCGCGCGGCTGCGGGCCAGGACGACGGCGGCCTGAGCGGCGAAGGCGGCCGGAATCCGACGGTCCTCGGCCGGCAGGACCCGGCCCGCGAGGGCCAGTGACATGCCGTCGCCGGCCGGAACGTCGGCGTCGGCTTCCTCGGGCGAGGTTCAGGACCGGGGCCCACGCTGCCGGCGCGGGTCCATGGCACCACGTCGCTCTCGCGTTGGAGCAGTGCCACCGATTCCATGCCGAACGTCTCGCCGACCCGTTCCAGGAGGGCTTCCAGGCTGGTCTCACTGGATCAACTCCCCTGCGCAGAAAGGGGACTCCTCCCGAGGCAGCGCTTGCGCGGGCCGGGCGGGACGGCTGTCGGCGCTTACTCGGCGCTGGTCACGGGGACTTCGACCCTGTCTTGACATGTCACTGGCCCGATAGGGTGACAGCGGTGTGCCGGGAAGTCTGGTCGGCGGGGAGTCAGGGTGGCTCCGATCGGAGCTTCGGGGGCGGCATGCGCAGTGTGGGGACGGTTCTCGGACTCGTGGTGCTGGCCACGGTGGTGGCCACCTTCGCCCGCCGGTGGCGTATTCCGGCACCCTCCCTGCTCGTGGTCGGCGGCCTCGCCGTGGCGCTGCTGCCGGGCACCCCGCAGATCGAGATCAGTCCCGACGTCATCGGCCTGGTCGTGCTGCCGCCCCTGCTGTACGCCAGCGCCGAGGACATGCCCTGGCGGGAGCTGCGCGCGGTGTGGCAGCCGGTCGGGAGCCTCGCGATCGGCCTGGTCCTGGCGTCCGCCGCGGCAGTGGCCGCGGTGGCGTCGCTGGTGACTCCCCTGTCGTGGCAGATGGCGTTCGTGCTGGGCGCGATCCTGGCCAGCACCGACCCGGTGGCGGTGACCGCGCTGGGCCGGCGACTGGCTCTGCCGCCGAAGGTCCGGGTCCTGGTGCAGGCGGAGAGCCTCTTCAACGACGCGACCTCGCTGGTGCTGGTCCGGGTGGCGGCGGGCGTAGCCGTGGCCTCGGCGGCCGCCAACTGGGGCGCGGCGGGTGGCGAGTTCCTGCTGCTCGCGGGCGGTGGCACGGTGATCGGCGCGGCCCTGGCCGGAGTGGTGACGCTGATCCGGCGCCGAACCGAGGACCCGGTCCTGGAGACGGTGATCGCCCTGGTCACCCCCTACGCCGCCTACGTGCTCGCGGAGGCCGCACACACCTCCGGTGTGACGTCGGTGGTGGTGGCCGGGGTGGTCCTCGGCGGGCGCGGCGACCGGCTCACCAACGCCCGCATCAGGCTCCAGCTGCACGCCGTCTACGGCACGGTGGTGTTCCTGCTGGAGAGCGTCGTCTTCAGCCTCATCGGGCTGGCCCTGCCCGCGCAGGTGCGGGCGTTGTCCGGCGACGACCGGTCCTGGCCGCTGCACGCCCTCGCCGTCGCCGTCACGCTCATTGCGGTACGCATGCTGTGGCTCGTGCCCCTGTCGGCGGTCGTCCAGCGCAAGGGCGGCATCAGCCGCATGAACTGGCGGGTGCCGATGGTCCTGACCTGGGCCGGCACCCGAGGGGTGATGCCGCTGGCCGCCGCCCTGTCCATCCCGGAGGTCGCGAAGAACGGCACCGCGCTCACGGACCGGCCGCTGGTCCTCGTCCTGACGACCTCGGTCGTGGTCGTCACCCTCGTCGTCCAGGGCTTCACCCTCGCTCCGGTCGTCCGCCGCTCCGGCATCGCCCAGGCGCCCGCCCACACCGAACGGGAAGAGGTCGAGGCCCGCTCCCACCTCGCCCACGCCGGACTCGCCCGGCTGGAAGAACTCGCGGAACTGGAAGCGGTACCGGAGATCGTCCTCGACCGGCTCCGCCGCGCCCTGACCGCCCGCCTCGACGACGCCCGCGACCGCCTCGCCGAAGGCGACGGCAACGGGGTCCCCACCGAGTCCAACGACCTGGTCTACCGCCAGCTGCGCCGAGGCCTGATCGAGGTGGAGACGGCGGAGTTGCAGCGCCTGTACGACGACCACCGCATCAGCGACACGACACGCCGCCGCCTCCAGCGGTCCCTGGACCTGGAGGAGGCCAGGCTGGCCGACGCCTGAAGGGACCACGGTCAGCCGAACTCGGCCGGCCTCGGCCGCAGTCCCACACGGTGAGGAGCATCGCCGCGAGGAGCAGACCGCCCGGCCAGGGCAGCAGATCGCTCACCGCCGGTTCGCCCGCTCGGACGGACGCCGCGTCCGACGACGGTCGCGTGCTCCTGCTGCACGCCGTGCCGCCCACCGCCCGTCGCGCGGCCGCACAGCCGGCCGCCGGTGTCTGCCCCTCCGGGGCGATCACCTTCGACCAGCCGGAGTCCGGCGGCTCCTGACGCCGGGGCGACCGCACCCGGACCGAGGAACCCGGCGCCGCGCGTCGGTGTCGGCAGCGCCCGGCTCGCAGCCGTCTGTGCCGGTGTCTTCGCCGCGCTGACCCCGCGGTCCTACGTATGACTTCGCCTGTCGTACGTACCATGAGCGCTGACCGGAGTCCACACGAAGCCGCCCGACCTCACACGAAGGAGCACGCCCACCGTGCCACCAGGTAGCACGCGACCCACCAGCCGCGATGTCGCCCAGGCCGCCGGCGTCTCCCAGGCCGCCGTCTCCCTCGTCCTCGGCGACAAATGGCGCGGACGCGTCTCGGCACCCGTCGCCGAACGAGTCCGCCAGGCCGCCCGAGAGCTCGGATACCGGCCCAACCTGGCGGCACGCAACCTCCGCCTCGGCCGCACCCGCACCGTCCTGCTGGTGGTGCCCGCCCTCACCACCGAATTCTTCGCCGGCGTCTACACCGGCGCCGCCCGTATCGCCGCCGACCACGGCTTCGGCGTCGTCCTCTATCCCTCCCCCGAAGGCGTCGGCCCCGCCAAGGACCCCTTCCACTCCGCACAAGCCGCCCTCGACGGCGTCATCGCCTCCTCGATGGCCGCCGACGCCCTCACCGCCATCCACGGCGACCAACTCCCCCTCGTCATGCTCGACAGCGACCCCCAAGGCAGCCCCGGCGCCGCAACCGTCAACCTCGACATCACCGACGGCGTACGCCAAGTAGCCGAACACCTCCTCGGCCTCGGCCACCGCCACTTCCTCCACCTCGCCGCCGACGTGCCGTCCTGGACCTTCCGGATACGCGCCCGGGAACTCGCCGCCCGCCTCGCCGCCGTCCCCGGCACCACCATCCGCACCACCCACGCCCCCATCTCCATCGAAGGCGCCCTCACCGCCGCCGAAACCGCCCTCGCCGCCCCGGGCCCCCGTCCCACCGCCCTCGTCTGCGACGACGACAAACTCGCCGCCGGCGCCTACAAGGCCGCCCGTCGCCGCGGCCTGCGCATCCCCCACGACCTCTCCGTCACCGGCCTCGACGACCTCGCCCTCGCCACAGCCATCGACCCGGAGCTGACCACCGTACGCCTGGACGCGGAACGCTTCGGCGAACGCGGAATGCAGGCCCTCCTGGCGGTCCTGGACGGGCGCACACCCGAGCAGGGCGACATCCCGGTCGACCTCGTCGTACGCGGGTCCACCGCACCACCGCCCCGCTGACCCCATTCGGCGCGACGCCGCGCGCCCCGACCCGGAACGGGCGGGGCGCGCGGCGTCATACGGCCATACGGGTGGTGGGGCGGCCTACTCCTCCGACTCCGCGTCGGAGTCCGCCTCCGCCTCCGCCGCCGTCGACGCGCCGTCCACCTGCAACAGACGCGACAACTGACGCCCGGTGATCCGCTTGAACTTACGCTTCTGCGGCCGCGTACGGTCCAGCACCGCGACCTCCAGACGCTCCGCCGGGATCTCCCGCTCACTGCCGTTCGTGTCCCGCGACAACGCCTGGACGGCCAGCTTCAGCGCCTCCGCCAGCGTCATCCCGTCACGATGACGCTGATCGAGAAAACTGCTGATCTGCTCCGCATTGCCACCCACCGCCACCGAACCGTGCTCATCCACGATGGACCCGTCATGCGGCAGACGATAGATCTGGTCACCCTCCGGGGTCTCCCCCACCTCGGCGACCACCAGTTCCACCTCGTACGGCTTCTCCGCCGCACTCGAGAAGATCGTGCCCAGCGTCTGCGCGTACACGTTCGCCAGGCCCCGGGCGGTGACATCATCACGGTCGTAGGTGTAACCCCGCAGGTCGGCGTAACGCACACCACCGATCCGCAGATTCTCGTACTCGTTGTACTTACCGGCCGCCGCGAAACCGATCCGGTCGTAGATCTCACTGAACTTGTGCAGTGCACGGGACGGGTTCTCACCGACGAACACGATGCCGTCGGCGTACTGCATCACGACCAGACTGCGGCCGCGCGCGATGCCCTTACGGGCGTACTCCGCCCGGTCGGCCATGGCCTGCTGGGGGGAGACATAGAACGGCGTCGACACCGGTTATCCGTCCCTTTCTGTCGAAGTCACGCGATCACCTTGATAACAACCGGTCCCGCTGTCAGAGCAGCGCGGCCCGCGGACCGTCGGGCTGCTGCAGACGCCGGTCCAGGACGGAACGCGCGATCTCGGACGACTCGTCCTCGGTCAGCCGGCGGAAGCCGTCCTCGGTGATCACGGTGACGATCGGATAGATCCGGCGAGCGACATCGGGACCACCGGTCGCCGAGTCGTCGTCCGCCGCGTCGTACAGGGCCTGGACCACCAGGGTCGTGGCCTCCTCCTCGCTCAGATCCTCACGGTAGAGCTTCTTCATGGCACCGCGCGCGAAGATCGAGCCGGAACCCGTGGCCGCGAAGCCGTGCTCCTCGGAGCGGCCACCCGTCACGTCGTAGGAGAAGATGCGGCCCCTGTCACGGTCCACGTCATAGCCGGCGAAAAGGGGGACCACGGCAAGACCCTGCATGGCCATGCCCAGGTTGGAACGGATCATGGTCGACAGGCGGTTCGCCTTGCCCTCCAGGGACAGCTGCGCGCCCTCGACCTTCTCGAAGTGCTCCAGCTCCAGCTGGAACAACTTGACCATCTCGACCGCGAGACCCGCCGTACCGGCGATACCGACCGCCGAGTACTCATCCGCCGGGAACACCTTCTCGATGTCCCGCTGCGCGATCACATTGCCCATGGTCGCCCGGCGGTCACCCGCGAGCACGACGCCCCCCGGGAACGTCGTGGCCACGATGGTCGTGCCGTGCGGAGCCTCGATCACGCCCTGGGTGGGCGGCAGCTGCCGGTTGCCGGGCAGCAGCTCGGGCTGGTGCTCCGACAGGAAGTCCATGAAGGACGAGGACCCAGGCGTCAGGAAGGCAGCTGGTAGACGCCCGGCGCCACGAGAATTGGCTTCCACGAGTTTCCTTCCAAGTAGGCGGCAGCCCGACGTACGGCGTCGGGGTCATCTCCCAACTTGCCGATGGCCGAATTGCAGTTGAAGCACAGTACGCCACGGACCTTACCCGTCTCATGGCAGTGATCCACATGTACGGCCGAAGCCTTCGGACAGATCACACAGAGCCCCATGTGAGAGGCGACCATCTCGTCACGCTCGGCTTCAGTCAAGCCGTACTGGCGCTTCAGGCGGCGTTCACGGCCCTCGATCGCCCGGCACGCCTTGCAGCGCGTCGACAGCCCATCGGAAGCCGTCCTCTTGCGATCCCACTCGGAGCGCGGCTTGATCTTCCCGCAGCGCTGGCAGTATTTGTGACCCTCTGGAGCCGCCACCCGCGGGCGAGGCTTCCTTCCGCGGGCGTCTTGGCGCTGCCGGTCATACGCCGCTGCACACTCCCTGCAGTACGCCTGAAGGCCGTCATGCATCGCTCTGTTGCTCGCGAAGGCTGCTCGCGGCTTGTACTGCTTGCACCGCGAGCAGCGCTTCACGCTTCCCCTGCCATCCAACTCCGAACCCCCGCGATCACCTTCTAATCTAAGATGGAATCACTCTCCACCCTTCTGAACGAAGGAGCGCACGAAGTCCTCGGCGTTTTCTTCGAGCACATCATCGATTTCGTCGAGGACGGAGTCCACGTCGTCGCTCAGCTTCTCGTGCCGCTCCTTGAGATCCCCCGAAGCCTGAGCCTCCTGCTCCTGCTCCTCGATCTCCTCGGTGGAGCGCGTGGCCTTCTGCTGGCCGCCGCCGGTGTCCTTGGTCGCCATAACCCTCACCCCGCTCAGTTAGCCCGACATGGTCGACAGGTCGGCTTTCCTGCCGATCGGAGATGATCAGACCCTACTAGCCGGGTCCGACAACGGCCCCGCACTTGCTCCATCGTGCGGGGGCCACCTCGATGATTCCCGGCCGCGGGGATTTACACCCCGCGCGGCCGGGCTCGTCCGAGTACCCCTCAGCCGCCTGACAGGACCCTGACCAGGTCCTCGGCCGTGCGGCAGCGGTCCAGGAGCTCCTTGACGTGATTACGCGTTCCGCGTAGTGGTTCCAGGGTTGGAACGCGCTGGAGGGAGTCCCGGCCGGGGAGGTCGAAGATGACCGAGTCCCAGGAGGCGGCCGCGACGTCGTCCGCGTACTGCTCGAGGCAACGGCCGCGGAAGTAGGCGCGGGTGTCCTCCGGTGGCTTCGTACGGGCCCGCTCGACCTCGTTCTCGTCCAGGAGTCGCTTCAGGCGACCGCGGGCCGCCAGGCGGTTGTACAGGCCCTTCTCGGCGCGCACGTCGGCGTACTGGAGGTCGAGGAGGTGGAGCTTGGCGGCGTCCCAGTCGAGGCCGTCGCGGCGCCGGTAGCCCTCCATGAGTTCGCGCTTGGCGACCCAGTCCAGCTCCCCGGCCAGGCTCATGGGGTCGCGCTCGAGGCGGTTGAGGGTGTCCTCCCAGCGGGAGAGCACGTCCTTCGTCTGCTCGTCGGCGTCGGCTCCGTAGCGCTCCTCGATGTACTTGCGCGACAGCTCGTAGTACTCCATCTGGAGCTGGACAGCGGTGAGTGTGCGTCCGCTGCGCAGGGTGATCAGGCGCTTGAGCGAGGGGTCGTGGGAGACCTGGTGCAGTGTCCGCACGGGCTGGTCGACGGCCAGGTCCACGGCGATGAAGCCGTCTTCGATCATCGACAGGACCAGGGCGGTGGTGCCCAGCTTGAGGTACGTGGAGATTTCCGACAGGTTCGCGTCACCGATGATCACGTGGAGGCGGCGGTATTTCTCCGCGTCCGCGTGGGGTTCGTCGCGCGTATTGATGATGGGCCGCTTGAGCGTCGTCTCCAGCCCGACCTCGACTTCGAAGTAGTCGGCGCGCTGGCTGAGCTGGAAGCCGTGTTCGTGGCCGTCCTGGCCGATGCCGACACGGCCGGCTCCGGTGACGACCTGGCGGGAGACGAAGAAGGGGGTGAGGTGACGCACGATGTCGGAGAAGGGGGTTTCCCGCTTCATCAGGTAGTTCTCGTGCGTGCCGTAGCTGGCGCCCTTGTTGTCGGTGTTGTTCTTGTAGAGGTGGATGGGTTGGGCGCCGGGGAGCTGGGCGGCTCGTTCCGCGGCTTCCGCCA
This sequence comes from Streptomyces sp. PTL18, assembly GCF_059510295.1. Lineage (NCBI taxonomy): Bacteria > Bacillati > Actinomycetota > Actinomycetes > Kitasatosporales > Streptomycetaceae > Streptomyces > Streptomyces sp. PTL18. Next base: position 267,542 of record NZ_JCAJZO010000005.1, read on the forward strand.
TGATGCGCTCGCCGGCCTTGTCCCAGAGGACCGCGTCGCGGGGGTTGGTCACCTCGGGGGCGCTGTATTCGGGGTGTGCGTGGTCGACGTAGAGCCGTGCGCCGTTGGTGAGGATGACGTTGGCGAGGCCGATGTCCTCGTCGGTGAGCTGGCTGGCGTCGGCGGCCTCGCGGGCGAGGTCGAAGCCTCGCGCGTCCCGTAGCGGGTTCTCTTCCTCGAAGTCCCAGCGGGCCCGGCGGGCCCGGTGCATCGCCGCGGCGTAGGCGTTGACGATCTGGGACGAGGTGAGCATGGCATTGGCGTTGGGGTGGCCGGGGACGGAGATGCCGTACTCCGTCTCGATGCCCATTACTCGCCGTACGGTCATGCGGCCCTCCTTGCCCGGCGGCGCCCTCGGTCGGGGGCGGCGCTCAGATACCGCTGGTGCTCCGGTGCGCGTGCGGTGCCCGTCCCCGCACGGCGCGACGCGGCGGTAACAAAGAGCCTAGAACGCCTTTGCGCTGGTGGGGAGATCATTTGCGTCATTGCTGTGCTCCAGCCGTGGCCCGAAAAGCAACGGGCTGCGGGTACCCATTGGAGGCACCCGCAGCCGCCCTTGCTTTTACAGGTACTGACCGGTGTTTGCCACCGTGTCGATGGAGCGCCCTGTGTCTGCGCCTTGCTTTCCGGTGATGAGGGTGCGGATGTAGACGATCCGTTCGCCCTTCTTTCCGGAGATTCGGGCCCAGTCGTCGGGGTTGGTGGTGTTGGGCAGGTCCTCGTTCTCCTTGAACTCGTCCACGCACGCCTGGAGGAGGTGGGAGACGCGGAGGCCCTTCTGGTTGTGTTCGAGGAAGTCCTTGATCGCCATCTTCTTGGCGCGGCCGACGATGTTTTCGATCATGGCGCCGGAGTTGAAGTCCTTGAAGTAGAGGACTTCCTTGTCGCCGTTGGCGTAGGTGACCTCCAGGAAGCGGTTCTCGTCGGACTCGGCGTACATCTGTTCCACGGCGGTCTGGATCATGGCCTGGACAGTGGCGGCCTTGTCGCCTCCGTGTTCGCTGACGTCGTCGGCGTGCAGGGGGAGGTTTTCGGTGAGGTACTTTCCGAAGATGTCCTTGGCGGCTTCGGCGTCCGGACGTTCGATCTTGATCTTCACGTCGAGGCGGCCGGGGCGCAGGATGGCGGGGTCGATCATGTCCTCGCGGTTGGAGGCGCCGATGACCACGACGTTCTGCAGGCCTTCCACACCGTCGATCTCGGCGAGGAGCTGGGGGACGATGGTGTTCTCCACGTCCGAGCTGACGCCGGAGCCGCGGGTACGGAAGAGGGATTCCATCTCGTCGAAGAAGACGATGACGGGGGTGCCCTCGCTGGCCTTTTCGCGGGCTCGCTGGAAGACGAGGCGGATCTGTCGTTCGGTTTCGCCGACGTACTTGTTGAGGAGCTCGGGGCCCTTGATGTTGAGGAAGAAGCTCTTGCCGGCGGCCTGGCCGGTCACTTCGGCGACCTTTTTGGCGAGGGAGTTCGCCACGGCCTTGGCGATGAGGGTCTTGCCGCATCCGGGGGGTCCGTAGAGGAGGACTCCCTTGGGCGGGCGCAGCTCGTGCTCCTTGAAGAGGTCGGGGTAGAGGTACGGGAGCTCGACGGCGTCGCGGATGGCTTCGATCTGGTTGCCGAGGCCGCCGATCTGGTCGTAACCGATGTCGGGTACCTCTTCGAGGACGAGCTCTTCGACCTCGCTCTTGGGGACGACCTCGTAGACGTAGCCGGAGCGGGGTTCGAGCAGGAGGGCGTCGCCGGGGCGGATGGTGACGTCCAGCAGCGGCTCGGCGAGCCGTACCACCCGTTCCTCGTCGGTGTGCCCGAGCACGAGGGCGCGCTCGCCGTCCTCGAGGATTTCCTTGAGGGTGACGATGTCCCCGACACGCTCGAACTCCATGGCCTCGACCACGTTGAGCGCTTCGTTGAGCATCAGTTCCTGGCCTCGGCGGAGCTCGTCGAGATCCACGCCGGGGCTGACGTTCACGCGGAGTTTGCGGCCTCCGGTGAAGATGTCGGCGGTGCCGTCCTCGTTCGCCTGCAGGAAGACACCGAAGCCGGCCGGCGGCTGTGCGAGCCGGTCGACTTCTTCCTTGAGGGCCACGATCTGGTCGCGGGCCTCGCGGAGCGTGTTGGCGAGTCGCTCGTTCTGCGCGGACACGCCGGCCAGATTGGTCTGCAGCTCGACGATCCGCTCTTCGAGAATTCTCGTGTGTCGCGGAGAGTCGGCGAGCTTGCGTCGCAGGACGGCGATCTCCTGCTCAAGGTAGGCGATCTGCCCGGCAGGGTCGTCGGACCCTCGTCCCGGGCGGATGCCGCGGTTCATGTCGTCGTCGTGGGCTGCCACGGTCCTCACCTCCTCCAAGGGGAGCTGGACGCTTCCAGACCCTACCTGGGTGGGTGTCGATTGAAACCCCTAGATCACAAAGACTGTCGGGGTGTGTCCGATCTTCACCCTTGCGCTCTCCCTCACGCCAGGGGAATACCCACCGAACATGATTGGGAAGCGGTCGAAGGTAGGGTCAGGGGTGTTCAACACCCGTCAGGGCTGGCCGGATTCCCGGGGCTCTGCGCAGTAGACGGCAGGGGAGATGACCGTGCGGCAGGAGGCCGGTGTCGGTGGCGAGGAGCTGGAGGTCTGGATCGATCAGGACCTGTGTACCGGTGACGGCATCTGCGCCCAGTACGCGCCGGAGGTCTTCGAGCTGGACATCGATGGTCTGGCCTATGTGAAGGGGCCGGACGAGGAGCTTCTGCAGGTCAGAGGGGCTGCGACCCGGGTGCCGCTGCCGCTGGTGGGGGATGTGGTGGATTCGGCGCGGGAGTGTCCTGGCGAGTGCATCCACGTGCGTCGGGCCGGGGACGGCGTGGAGGTGTACGGCCCGGACGCTGAGTGACCGCCTGGGCACCTCCCGTCAGTCGTGTCTCTTTTCTCACACCGCCGGCGGCGGGTCCCTCGGTCCGTGGGCCGTGGGGTCAGGCGTTCCGGCTGCCGTCGGCGGTGGTGGTGCGGAGGAACACGCCATTCTTCCACTGCCACTTGGCGACGTCCTTGACGTCGGGGCAGCAACTCGGTACGTCGGGCGAGGAGTAGCCGAGGAGGGTGGCGGTGACGGCGGCGTCACGGACGGCGAAGTCGGTGACGGTGATGCGGTCCTTGGGGGCGACGAGGGTGGCGACGACGCGGGGTGTGGCGGTGCCCGCCGCCTGGGTGAGGACGTAGAGGCCGTCGGGTGGAGTGCCCATGCCGGCGTCGCAGTGGACGGCGACGACGGTTTCGGGGCGGCCGTCGCCGTCGAGGTCTCCGGTGGCCTTCTTCCGGATGAGGAGCTTGGTGGGGCCGCAGTGGAGGGGGAAGTCGGCCTTGGCGGGGTCGGGGGCCGGGATGGCCGCGGGGGCGGCCTTGGTCTCGGTGCGAGGCTGGGCCGCGGTCGCGGCGCCGGGCTGCAGCACGGAGGACAGGGCGATCACTCCGGAGACCGCGGTGGCGGTGGCGACCCAGTGGATGGGCCGGGTGGTGGTGTGAGCGAGTTCCGGGACGGCGGAGTGCTGCACGGGGGAGGTGTCTCCTGTGAGGGCTGTGCCGGTGAGGGTGCCCCGCATCGTGCCACACGTCACAGTGCGAGGGAACGGCGGGGTGGTCACCGCTGGTGGCGCGTCAGTTTCCGTGTGCGTCCGGGACGGAGGGAGTGGACGTACCGGTGGGAGAGTGTGTGCGTGTGTGTGCTCGGGCGGGCCGGGTTGTGTGGGGGTGTGCGCGCTTGAACGCATGAGCGCCGTGGCCGAGTTCCGCGGGGTGTGCGGGAACTCGGCCACGGCGCTGGTGGGTTGTGGGCGGCGCGGGGCCGGGGTCAGCGGCCGGTGCCTCCGTCGGCGTTGGGGCCGGTGTAGTCCTCGCCGTAGGCGCCCTTGGCGGGACGGCGGCGGCGCATGGGGGGCTCGACGCCGTCGGCGAGGCGGCGGGCGGTGAGGAGGAAGCCGGTGTGCCCGATCATGCGGTGGTCGGGGCGGACGGCGAGGCCCTCGATGTGCCAGTTGCGGATCATGGTCTCCCAGGAGGTCGGCTCGTTGAAGCAGCCGATCTCGCGGATGGACTCGACGGTCCGCGCGAGCTGGGTGGTGGTGGCGACGTAACAGCAGAGGATGCCGCCGGGGACGAGTGCCTTGGAGACGGTCTCGAGGCACTCCCAGGGGGCGAGCATGTCGAGGATGACGCGGTCGACCTCGGTGTCGGACAGGTTGTCCTGGAGGTCGCCGACGGTGAGCTGCCAGGCGGGGTGGGGGCCGCCGAAGTAGCGTTCCACATTGGCCTGGGCGATGTCGGCGAAGTCGGCACGGCGCTCGTAGCTGTGCAGCATGCCCTGGTCACCGATGGCGCGCAGCAGGAAGGTGCTGAGTGAGCCGGAGCCGACGCCGGCTTCCACGACGCGGGCGCCGGGGAAGATGTCGGCGAAGGCGAGGATCTGCCCCGCGTCCTTCGGGTAGACGACGGCTGCCCCGCGGGGCATGGACAGGACGTAGTCGGGGAGCAGGGGGCGCAGCGCGAGGTAGGCGACGTTCCCGGTGGTGCGGACAACGCTGCCCTCGGGTGCGCCGATCAGTTCGTCGTGCGGGAAGGAGCCCTTGTGGGTGTGGAAGTTCTTTCCCGCTTCGAGTGTGAACGTGTAGTGGCGGCCCTTGGGGTCGGTCAGCTGTACCTGGTCCCCGACCTTGAAGGGCCCGCGACGGCGGGCGGCACCGGTCGGTTCGGACATGTGACCAGCCTACCGGCAGCTGAGGGGGGCGCCGACCATGATGGGCGGTCCGAGGTTCAGCTGGGGCGGGCCATGGCCTTGACGAAGGCGCGTTCGACGTCGGCGGCGGAGAGGACACCGTAGATCTCGCCGGTCTCCTCGACGACGAGGTATTCGGTGGCGGGGGTGGCGCGCAGGACGTCGAGGAGGTCTTCTCCGGCGAGTTCGGCGGAGACGCGCATGCCGTCGGTGATGTCCTGGGCGAGGCCGCTGACGGGTACCCAGGGGCGGCGGTGTTCGGGTACACCGACGATGGCGGCCTCGCGGACGAGGGAGAGGGGTGCGCCGTGGGCGTCGACGACGACGAGGGCGCGGGCACCGACGGCGTTGGCGCGGCGCAGGGCCTCGGAGAGGGGGGTGTCGGTCTCGACGGGGACGGCGCGGCGGGTCAGGGTACGGGCGCGCAGTTCGGGGAGGTGTTCGCGCAGGCGGGCCATGCGCAGGCTGTTGCCGGCGCCGGTCCAGATGATCGCGGCGAGGATGGCGGCGAGCAGGGCGTCGGTGACGGTGTCCATCCCGACGTTGTCCTCGGCGGTGGAGCCGAGGGCGCCTGACTGGGTGAGCAGGGGCAGTCCGACGAGGACGGCGATGGCGAGGGCGCGGCCGACCCAGGCGGCGGCGACGGTGCCGGTCATGGGGCGGCCGGTGATCTTCCAGACGACGGCGCGGAGCATGCGGCCGCCGTCGAGGGGGAGGCCGGGGAGCAGGTTGAAGACGGCGACGATGAGGTTGGAGACCATGAGGCCGGCGAGGAGGACGCCGGGGACGGTGCCGGGTTGGACGGGCTGCAGGGCGAGGTAGAAGATCCCGGCGAGGACGAGGGAGAGCAGCGGGCCGACGAAGGCGAGGACGAATTCGCGGCCGGGGGTCTCGGCTTCCTTCTCGATCTCGGAGGCGCCGCCGAAGAACTGGAGTTGGATGCGGCGCACCGGGAGTCCGAAGCGGAGGGCGGCGACGGTGTGGGCGAGTTCGTGGACGAGGACCGAGGCGTAGAAGGCGACGGCGAAGAAGAGCGAGACGAGGTAGCGGACGGCGCCGAGTTCGGGCAGCACGCGGTCGAGCTGTCCGCCGAAGACCCAGGTGATCAGGGCGGCGACGAGGAACCAGCTGGGGGCGACGTAGACGGGGACGCCGAAGGGGCGGCCCATGAGGAGGCCGCCACCGGGGTCCTTGGGGCGTTGTGGGGGGCGTCCACGGCCGGCGGTGGCGGAGTGGGCGGGCGTGCGGGCGGGGGTGCCGCTGCGCGGGGTGGTTGGGCCGTCGGAGTGAGGGGGCGCCGGGTGCCTGTCCGCCGGGGTGTCGGCGTTGCCGGGTGCAGGGGGCTGCGGGGCGTTGCGGTCGTCCGTTGGTCCGTCGGTGGACGGTGTGTGCTCGTCGTCGGGTCCCGCAGCCGCGGCGGCGGGTGCCGCAGGGTCGGTGGGGGGCTGTGCGGGACTCGGTGACTCCTGGCGGGGCGTGGTGTCGGGCGCCCCGTTGTTGCCGGGGCGCGGCTGTGCGCTCCCGCCGCTCTCGTCCACGCTGTCCCCTCGATCGATGCGTCTCTCCGGCCCCGGCCGTGCCGGGTGGGAGCGTCCGGTGTCGATGGTATGCGGCCGTCGCGTCGTGTTCCGCCCGGCACCCCTCTGTTTCCCGCGTGGTCGGGTGGGCTCCGGCCCGTCGGTGGGTGCTTTCGCCGGGCCGCGGCTGGGTCACTGTCGGTGGCGGGCCGTATGGTCTGTGGTCATGGAATCCAGCACCGACGGCGTCGCCGTGCCGTCCGCCGTGGCCGCCGCACCCCCGGGTTCGCTGTCGCCGTCGCGCGCCGGCGATTTCATGCAGTGCCCGCTGCTGTACCGGTTCCGGGTGATCGACAAGCTGCCCGAGAAGCCGAGCGAGGCGGCGACGAGGGGCACGCTGGTGCACTCGGTGCTGGAGCGGCTGTTCGACGTGCCGGCCGCCGAGCGGACCGCTCCGCAGGCCAAGGCGCTGCTGCCCGGCCAGTGGGACCGGCTGCGGGAGAGCAGGCCGGAGGTCGTGGAGCTGTTCGCGGACGATCCGGACGGTGAGCGGCTGGCGCGCTGGCTGGGTGAGGCGGAGCGGCTGATCGAGCGCTGGTTCACGCTGGAGGACCCGACGCGTCTGGAGCCCGCCGAGCGTGAGCTGTTCGTGGAGGCGGAGCTGGAGTCGGGGCTGAGACTGCGCGGGATCATCGACCGCGTCGACGTGGCGCCGACGGGTGAGGTGCGGATCGTCGACTACAAGACGGGCAAGGCGCCCCGGCCGGAGTACGCGGAGGGCGCGCTGTTCCAGATGAAGTTCTACGCCCTGGTGGTGTGGCGGCTGAAGAAGGTCGTCCCGCGGCGGCTTCAGCTGGTGTATCTGGGCAGTGGGGATGTGCTGACGTACGACCCCGTCCTGGCCGACCTGGAGCGTGTGGAGCGCAAACTGCTCGCGCTGTGGGAGGCGATCCGGGTGGCGACGGAGACGGGTGACTGGCGGCCGCGTCGCAGCAAGCTGTGCGGCTGGTGCGACCACCAGGGGGTGTGTCCGGAGTTCGGGGGCACTCCCCCGCCGTATCCGCTGCCGGTCCGTCCGGCCGGCGGTGCGCCGTCGGGGGCGCGGTCGCTGCCGGCTCAGCGGCTGGACGGCTCCTCGGGCCCGGAGGGGTCCGCGTCGTCCGGGGTGCCCGAATCGGGCGGAGGCCCGCAGGGCAGAATGGGGCCGGACTAGCGAAGGAGATTTACGTGGCCATCCGCGTCCTACTCGTCGACGACCAGCCGCTGCTGCGTACGGGCTTTCGGATGATTCTGGAGGCGGAGCAGGATCTCGCGGTCGTCGGCGAGGCCGGAGACGGCCTCCAGGCGCTCGACCAGGTGCGTGCCCTGCAGCCCGATGTGGTGCTGATGGACATCCGCATGCCCCGTATGGACGGCGTGGAGGCGACCCGGCAGATCACCGGGCCGGGGCGGGACGGCCCGGCGAAGGTGCTGGTGCTGACGACCTTCGATCTGGACGAGTACGTGGTGGAGGCGCTGCGCGCCGGGGCGAGCGGGTTCCTGCTGAAGGACGCGCCGGCCGATGAGCTGGTGCAGGCGATCCGGGTGGTCGCGGCGGGCGAGGCGATGCTCGCGCCGAGCATCACCAGGCGGCTGCTCGACAAGTACGCCACGCATCTGCCGTCGGGGGACGAGCCGGTGCCGGACACCCTGCACACGCTCACCGAACGGGAGGTGGAGGTGCTGAAGCTGGTGGCGCGTGGGCTGTCCAACGCGGAGATCGCCGCGGATCTCTTCGTCAGTGAGACCACGGTCAAGACGCACGTCGGCCATGTCCTGACGAAGCTGGGGCTGCGGGACCGGGTGCAGGCGGCGGTGTACGCGTACGAGAGCGGGCTGGTGCGTCCCGGCGCCCAGTAGGCGGGAGACCGTGACGGTGAGGGCGCCCCTGCGGCAGGGACGCCCTTCGTGCGTGCGGGTCCTGCTCAGCCCTTGCTGATCTCCCAGAACCGGAAGACGGTGGAGGCGTCCAGGCAGTACTCGAGTCCGTACACGCTCTCCCGGGTGACGGCGTACTGCTTGCCCTGCCAGATCGGGATGACCGGGACGTCCTCGGCGACGATGTGCTGGAGCCTGCGGTACTCGTCGTCGGTGGCGGAGCGGTCGCTCTGGGCGGCCGTCTTCGGGATCAGTTCACCGGTGATGGTGCTGTTGGCGTAGTGGTTGTCCAGCACGTTGCCCTTGCCGAAGAACGGCGCGGTGAAGTTGTCGGGGTCGGGGTAGTCGGGCACCCAGCCCTTGACGTAGACGCCGTACTTGCCGGCCGCGATGTCCTTCTCGTACTGGTCGAAGGGGACGGACCTGACGGTCGCGTCGAACAGTCCGCTGTCGTTCAACTGCCGGGCGATGGTCTTCAGTTCCTCGTCGGTGGCGGGTCCGTAGCGGGAGGGGGTCGACCACAGGGTCAGGGTGACCTTGCCGGTGACGCCCGAGGCGCGCAGCGCGGCGGCCGCCTTGGCCTTGGAGGGGCGGGCACCGTAGGTGTCGAAGAAGGACGTGTCGTGGCCGGTGACGCCGGCGGGGATGATCGAGTACAGGGGCGTCGCGGTGTCGTTGTACACCTTGTTGACGACGGCGTCGCGGTCGAGGAGGTAGGCGATGGCCTTGCGGACGCCGAGCTTGCCGGCCACCGGGTCGTCCATGTTGAAGACGAGGTGCTGGACTTCGGCGCTGGAGCCCTCGACGACCTCGATGCCCTTGCCGGTGGAGGTGTCGTTGCCGATGCCGGCGATGTCGGCGGCGGCCAGACCCCGGTAGGCGAGGTCGATCCTGCCGTCCAGGAGGGCGTTCTTCAGGGCGGACTGGTCGCCGTGGAAGAACGTCAGGGTGACGCCGGAGTTGTGCGCCTTGGCCGTCCCCCGGTACTGGGAGTTGACGGAGAAGACGGCCTTGTCCTTGCCGAAGGAGTCCAGCTTGTAGGGGCCGGAGCCGACCGCCTTGCCGTCCTTGCGCAGCTTGTCGGCGGGGTAGGCGTTGTGGTCGACGATGGAGCCGGCGCCGGAGGCTATCTTGCTGGGGAAGGTGGCGTCGGCGTACTTCAGTTTGAAGACGACGGTCTTGGCGTCCGGGGTCTCGACCGAGTCGAGCATGGGGAACATGATGGCGGGGCCGGCCGAGTCGTTGATCTTCAGCATGCGGTCGAAGGAGAACTTGACGTCCTTCGACGTGAGCGGGTCGCCGTTGCTGAACTTCAGGCCGTCCCTGAGGGTGCAGGAGTAGACCTTGGTCTGCGTGTCGGTGAACGTGCACTCCCTGGCGGCTTCCGGCTCCGGTTCCGTGCCGCCCTTGGGGAAGGCGAGCAGGGACTGGAAGACGTTGTTGAACAGCAGCCAGGACCCCGGGTCGTAGCCGGAGGCCGGGTCGGTGGCCAGGACGTCGTCGGACATCCCCATCACCACGGGGGAGCCGGTGCCTGAGGAGTCGTCACCCGAGGTGCCGCATCCGGTGAGCAGGCCGGCGGCCAGCCCCGTCGCGATGGACAGAACCGGCCACTGGGTGCGCAAGTTCACGTGCATGTGCCTTGTCTTCGATTGTCGTTCGCCCCGGACTCCGCGCGTTCCGGGCCGTGCGGGAGTTCACGGATCGTATCGCGAACGGGGCAGGCCCCCGGACCTGTGTCCGGGGGCCTCGAAGAACTGCTGCTCACCGGCCGGTGTGAAACCGGGCGGCTGACCGGTCAGCCGCCGACGCCGCGGCCGAGCTCCCACAGCTGCAGCGTGGAGGAGGAGTTCATCGCGTACTCGCTGCCGGTGATGTCGTCGCGGGTGGCGACGTACTGCTTGCCCTGCCACAGCGGCAGGATCGGCACGTCGTCGGCGACGATGTCCTGCATGTCGGTGAGGCTCTTCGACGCGGTGAGGCGGTCCGCCTCGCGGCGGGACTGCGGGATCAGCGTGTTGATGATCTCCGGGTTGGCGTACGGGGAGCCGAGGGTGTTGTCCTTGTCGAGGAACGGCGCGAGGTAGTTGTCGGCGTCCGGGAAGTCCGGGAACCAGCCCATGCCGTAGACGGCGTACTGGCCCTTCTTCTCGGCCGGGCGGAACTTCTCCCAGGGGGTGCCCTGGACGGTGACGTCGAACAGACCGCTGGTGTTGAGCTGCTGCTTGAGCACCTCGAACTCCTTGGCGGTGGCCGGACCGTAGTGGTCGGTCGTGTAGTGCAGCGTCAGCTTGACCGGGGTGGAGACGCCCGCCTTGGAGAGCAGGGTGCGGGCCTTGTCCACGCTGGGGTTGCCGTACTTGTTGAAGAACGAGTTGGAGTGGCCGGTGATGGTGGCGGGGACGATCGAGTACAGGGGCTCGGCCTCGGTGCCGTACACCTTGGAGACCAGTTCGCCGCGGTTGATGACCTGTGCCATGGCCTGGCGGACGGCCTTGCTCTTCACCGGGGGGGTGTCGGTGTCGAAGGCCAGGTAGCGGATCTCCAGGCCCGGCATCTCCACGAGGTTGATGGTGCCGTGGGTGTCGTTCTGGAGCTTGCGGATCTGGTCCGGGTCCATCGTGCGGGTCATGACGTCGATGTCGCCCTTGTCGAGGGCGGAGCCCATCGCCTCGGCGTCGCTGAACGGCTGGAGGACGACCTTGTCGTTCTTCGGCGTCAGCACGCCCCGGTAGTTGGGGTTCTTGGTGAAGGTGGCCTTGACCAGCTCGTTGTTCTTGACCTCGGCCTGCATCGTGTACGGCCCGGAGCCGTCGATGTCGAAGCCGTCGCGGAGCTTGTTCTTCTCGTAGTCCTTGGGGTTGACGATGCCGGCGACCGGCGTCGACAGCTTGAACGGGAAGGTCGCGTCCGCGCTCCTGAGGTGGAAGATGACTTCGTTGTCACCCCGCGTCTCGACGGTGTCGATGGTGGACAGCAGGGCGAAGACACCGCTGTCGGCCTTGAGGGCGCGGGCGCGGTCGATGGAGTACTTCACGTCGGCCGCGGTCACCGGGTCGCCGTTGGCGAACTTCAGGTCCTTGCGCAGCTTGCAGGCATAGCGCTCGTTGCCGGTGTCGGTGAAGCCGCAGCTCTCGGCGGCCTCGGGCTGCGGCTCGCCGTCGCCGCGGGGCTGCACCATCAGCGTCTGCACGGTCTGCCGGAGGATGTTCCAGGTGCCGACGTCGTAGGCGTACGCCGGGTCGAGGGGCGCCGGGGCGTCGCTGGAGGCGGTGAACCGGTCGGTGGTGCCGACGACGATGGCGTCACTGCTCTTGCCCCCACTGCTGGACCCGCCGCAGGCAGCGAGGACGGGGGTGAGCAGACCGGCGACGGCCGGCAGCACCAAGGTCTTGCGGTTCATGCTCGAGTTTCTCCAGAGCTGTTGGGTCCGTGTATCCGGCATGCATGGGTGGTGCGGCGGATCACGGGGGAAGCGGTGATGTTCTCGCGCAGAGATTAGTCCGCACCTGCAGGAGGGCTGACAGCCACCGGAGTTGAGTTCCCATCACGCTGTGAAACCGGCTGTGAACGGACCGGAAAACCAGTCGGGGAAGGATTAGTGCAGCGTTTCACCAATCGGGACACAAGGGCGCGTCCAGGCCGCCCGAGTGGGGCGGAACAGCACACGCCGGGCCCGCTGTCGACCCCTGCCGGCGTGGGGAACGTCACATGGTCAAGCAGGGTTCGCGCCCCGGAATTCGCCCACCGGGCCGGTATTAATTCATTCGGCCGGACCGCCCGGAGTAATTCTTCCATTCATTCTGCACGCTGGGTGAAGGCCTAGCGCATTTCCGTCATCAAAGCCCGCAGAAATGGCAGGTCGACCTCTTCGAGCGAGGTGACGACCGTGCGCCCGGCGGAAGGCTCGATGGGGGCGACCGAGGGCACGGCCACCACGCGGCAGCCGGCGGCCTCGCCGGCCGTGACGCCGGTCACCGTGTCCTCGATGACCGCGCACCGCGCGGGGTCGGCGCCGAGGCCGACGGCGGCCCGCAGATACGGGTCGGGGAACGGCTTGGTCCGCTCGACCTCGTCACCGGCGACGGTCAGGGCGAAGTACTGCGGGCCCACGGAGGCCAGGACGCGGTCGATGATGCGCCGGTGGGAGGCGGAGACCAGGGCGGTGGGGATGTCGTGCGCCGCGAGTTCGGCCAGCAGCCGCGCCGCGCCCGGCATCAGGGGCAGTCTGCGGTCGATACGGTCCTCGAACCCGTCGTTGAGCAGGACGGTGAGCTCGTCGAGGGTGATGTCAGCGCCGGTGGCCTCGATCAGGAATCCCGCGCTGCGCTTCATGGGACCGCCGACCACGACATGACGCCAGGAGTCGTCGAGCGTGTGGCCGAGGCCGGCGAAGACCTCGACCTCGACCTCCCACCAGAACCCCTCGGTGTCCACGAGGGTGCCGTCCATGTCGAGGAGCACGGCCTGCAGGGCGGAGCCTTCGGCCTTACGGGTTCCGAGTGCGGGAACCGTAGTGGTCATCCGGCGCACCTCCTTCAAGGGACGACCAGGCCGGTTCCCAGGGAGGGAACCGGCCTGCGGTGGATCGACCAGTGTACGACGCATGAGGGGAAAGTGCCTCTCGGCACGGGAACGCGAGACCGTGCGGGGCCGGGAGCACCACGCCGTGCGGGCGCGGAGGACCTGCCGAGGGCGCCTCTGGGCGGCCCCGTCCGGCAGCGGGGCACCCCGGAGCCCGGTCGCACCGGAAGACGTGCCGACGGGCGGCTCACCGACGCGCACACCTCCCCACGTCCCGGTGCACGAGCCCGGCGACCCGGCGCGACCTGGGCGAGCATCCGGGCGAAGTCCGTGTCGCGCGCGGCGGCCGGACGGTCACCCCCGTTCCCGGCGGCCCCGCCCGACGGGCGTGGTGCGCCCTGCCGACGGCCCTCGGACCATCGGCAGGGATCCGTTGGGGGCCCCGGGGCGCGGTCGCTACCGCGCGTTGAAGTACTTGGCCTCCGGGTGGTGGATCACGATCGCGTCGGTGGACTGTTCCGGGTGCAGCTGGAACTCCTCGGAGAGGTGCACGCCGATCCGTTCCGGCTGGAGGAGTTCGGCGATCTTCGCGCGGTCCTCCAGGTCCGGGCAGGCGCCGTAGCCGAGGGAGAAACGCGCCCCTCGGTACTTCAGCGCGAACATGTCCTCCATGTCGGCGGGGTCCTCACCGGCGAAGCCCAGCTCGGCACGCACGCGCGCGTGCCAGTACTCCGCGAGAGCCTCCGCCAACTGCACGGACAGCCCGTGCAGTTCGAGGTAGTCGCGGTAGGAGTTCGACTCGAACAGCCGGGCGGTCTCCTCGCCGATCCTCGAGCCGACGGTGACGACCTGGAAGCCGACGACGTCCGTCTCCCCCGACTCCTCCGGGCGGAAGAAGTCGGCCAGGCACAGCCGGCGCCCACGCCGCTGGCGCGGGAAGGTGAACCGGGTACGCTCGTTGCCCTCCTCGTCCAGGATGATCAGGTCGTCGTCCTTGGACACGCACGGGAAGTAGCCGTGGACCACGGCCGCCTCAAGGAGGTTGTCGGTCTGCAGCCGGTCCAGCAGGCCGCGCAGTCGGGGCCGGCCCTCGCTCTCCACCAGCTCCTCGTACGACGGCCCCGCACCGGTCCGCGCCTGCTTCAGACCCCACTGGCCCTTGAACAGCGCGCCCTCGTCCAGCCAGCTCGCGTACTCCTTGAGCGGGATGCCCTTGACGATGCGGGTGCCCCAGAACGGGGGCGTGGGCACGGGGTTGTCGGTGGCGACGTCGGAGCGGACGTGTCCTTCCTCCGGGCGCTCCTCGACCTCCACGGTGGCCGCCCGGACCCGCCGCTGCCTGAGCTCGGGCAGCTTCGCCCCGGGCACACCCCGCTTGACCCCGATCAGGGCGTCCATCAGGCGCAGGCCTTCGAAGGCGTCGCGGGCGTAGCGGACCTCGCCCTCGTACAGCTCGTGCAGGTCGTGCTCGACGTAGGCGCGGGTGAGAGCGGCACCGCCGAGGATGACGGGGAAGCGGGGGGCCAGCCCCCGCTGGTTGAGCTCCTCCAGGTTCTCCTTCATGATCACCGTGGACTTCACCAGGAGCCCGGACATGCCGATGACGTCGGCCTTGTGCTCCTCGGCCGCCTCCAGGATCGCGGAGACCGGCTGCTTGATACCGAGGTTGACGACGTTGTAGCCGTTGTTCGACAGGATGATGTCGACCAGGTTCTTGCCGATGTCGTGCACGTCCCCGCGCACGGTCGCCAGCACGATCGTGCCCTTGCCCTCGGCGTCCGACTTCTCCATGTGCGGTTCGAGATAGGCCACCGCGGTTTTCATCACCTCGGCGGACTGCAGCACGAACGGCAGCTGCATCTGGCCCGAGCCGAACAGCTCACCGACGACCTTCATGCCGTCCAGCAGGGTCTCGTTGACGATGTCGAGGGCCGGGCGGGTCGTGAGGGCCTCGTCCAGGTCGGCTTCCAGGCCGTTGCGCTCCCCGTCGATGATCCGCCGCTTCAGCCGCTCCTGAAGCGGCAGCGCGGCCAGTTCCTCGGCCCTGCCCGCCTTCAGGGACTTGGCGGTGGCGCCCTCGAACAGCTGCATGAGCTTTTGCAGCGGGTCGTAGCCCTCGGTGCGCCGGTCGTGGATGAGGTCGAGGGCCGTGCGCACCTCTTCCTCGCTGAACCGGGCGATCGGCAGGATCTTCGAGGCGTGCACGATCGCCGAGTCCAGCCCGGCCTTGACGCACTCGTCCAGGAAGACGGAGTTCAGCAGGATTCGGGCGGCCGGGTTCAGGCCGAAGGAGATGTTCGACAGGCCCAGCGTGGTCTGCACCTGCGGGTGACGCTTCTTCAGCTCGCGGATCGCCTCGATGGTGGCGATGCCGTCCTTGCGGGACTCCTCCTGACCGGTGCAGATGGTGAAGGTCAGGCAGTCGATGAGGATGTCCTCCTCGCGGATGCCCCAGTTCCCGGTCAGGTCGCTGATCAGCCGCTCCGCGACCTCCACCTTCCTCCGCGGCGTGCGGGCCTGGCCCTCCTCGTCGATGGTCAGCGCGATCAGCGCCGCCCCGTGCTCCCGGGCCAGCGCGGTGACCTTCGCGAAACGCGAGTCGGGGCCGTCGCCGTCCTCGTAGTTCACCGAGTTGATCACCGCCCGGCCGCCGAGCTTCTCCAGCCCGGCCCGCAGGACCTCGACCTCGGTGGAGTCCAGCACGATCGGCAGGGTGGAGGCGGTGGCGAACCGGCCGGCCAGCTCCTCCATGTCCGCCACGCCGTCACGGCCCACGTAGTCCACGCACAGGTCGAGCATGTGCGCGCCCTCGCGGATCTGCTCCCGGGCCATCTCCACACAGTCGTCCCAGCGGCCCTGGAGCATCGCCTCGCGGAACTTCTTCGACCCGTTGGCGTTCGTGCGCTCACCGATCGCCAGGTAGGAGGTGTCCTGCCGGAACGGGACCGACTGGTAGAGGGAGGCCGCACCGGGCTCGGGCTGCGGGTGCCGCTCGGGCGGATTCAGGCCGCGGACGCGTTCGACGACCTGACGCAGGTGCTCCGGCGTCGTACCGCAGCAGCCGCCGACCAGGGACAGCCCGTACTCGGTGACGAACGTCTGCTGGGCGTCGGCCAGCTGGGCGGCGGACAGCGGATAGTGCGCGCCGTCCTTGGTCAGTTCGGGCAGGCCCGCGTTCGGCATGCACGACAACGGCACACGTGCGTGGCGGGCGAGGTAGCGCAGGTGCTCGCTCATCTCGGCCGGGCCGGTGGCGCAGTTCAGACCGATCATGTCGATGCCCAGCGGCTCCAGCGCGGTCAGCGCGGCGCCGATCTCGGAGCCGAGCAGCATGGTGCCCGTGGTCTCCACGGTCACCGACACGATCAGCGGGACCGCGTACCCGGCCGTCTCCATCGCGCGGCGGGCGGCGATGACGGAGGCCTTGGTCTGCAGCAGGTCCTGGGTGGTCTCCACCAGCAGGGCGTCGGCCCCGCCGGCGAGCAGGCCCTCGGCGTTGCGCTGATAGGCGTCACGGATGCCGGTGAAGGTCGTGTGGCCCAGCGTGGGCAGCTTGGTGCCGGGTCCCATCGAGCCCAGCACCCAGCGCGGGCGCCCGTCCCGCGCCGTGAACTCGTCCGCCGCCTCGCGGGCGATCCGGGCGCCCGCCTCGGACAGCTCGGCGACGCGCTCGGCGATGTCGTACTCGCCGAGCGCGGTCAGGTTCGCCCCGAAGGTGTTGGTCTCCACGCAGTCCACGCCCGCGTCGAAATAGGCGGCGTGCACGGTGCGGACGATGTCCGGGCGGGTGACGTTCAGGATCTCGTTGCAACCCTCCAGGCCCTGGAAGTCCTCCAGCGTCGGGTCCTGGGCCTGGAGCATCGTGCCCATCGCACCGTCGGCCACCACGACACGGGTGGCGAGGGCTTCCCGGAGGGTTTCGGTCCGGGTCCGGCTGTCGGTGGAGGCGGGCGAGCGGAACGGGTTCGGCAACGAGGCCATGGAAGATGCTCCCTGGAGTGCGACGGCTGTCGGCTTTGCGTCCTCCTGGACCTTCCCATGGAGGACGCACGCGGCCAGGGTAGCCCGGAGCGCGCCGCAGGGTCAGGGGCGTCCACGGGACGGGACGGCCAGGACGCCGGATGACCCGTCGGGAGACTTCCGCCGAACGGATGGCGACTCCCATTAGCGAGAGGTCGGCAACGACCGGTAGTGTTCGACATTGCCGAACGGCGATGCATGAGCCTCAGCCGACGGTCGAAGTGGACGGAGGGCAGGACGGCGATGGCACGGAACATCCAGTCGCTCGAACGGGCGGCCGCGATGCTGCGGCTGCTCGCGGGTGGCGAGCGACGGCTCGGCCTGTCGGACATCGCCTCCTCCCTGGGCCTCGCCAAGGGCACGGCCCACGGCATCCTCCGCACGCTCCAGCAGGAGGGGTTCGTCGAGCAGGACGCGGCCTCCGGCCGCTACCAGCTCGGCGCGGAACTGCTGCGCCTGGGAACCACCTACCTGGACGTGCACGAGCTGCGGGCGCGCGCCCTGGTGTGGACGGACGACCTGGCCCGCTCCAGCGGGGAGAGCGTCTACCTGGGTGTCCTGCACCAGCAGGGCGTGCTGATCGTGCACCACGTCTTCCGGCCCGACGACAGCCGGCAGGTCCTGGAGATAGGGGCCATGCAGCCACTGCACTGCACGGCCCTTGGCAAGGTCCTGTCGGCGTACGACCCGGTCGCGCACAGCGAGGCGCTGGAAGCCGACCGGAAGGCGTTCACCGACCGGACCGTGTGCGACCTGGAGGACTTCGAGCAGGTCCTGGACCTCGCCCGGGCGCGCGGGTACGCGGCCGACGTGGAGGAGACCTGGAACGGTGTGGCCTCGGTCGCCGCGCCCATCCACGACCGGCGGCGGATGCCGGTGGGTGCCGTGGGCATCACCGGCGCCGTGGAGCGCGTGTGCCGGGACGGGGAGATGCGCCCGGAGCTCATCGCGGCGGTGCGCGACTGCGCCCGCGCGGTGTCCCGGGACCTGGGCGCCGGACGGTTCTGAGACCGGCGCCACCACGGGGACCTCTATTCCCGGAAGGACCGGTACGGCATTGCCGTACCGGTCCTTCCGGCTGCCCGCTCACGGGCGCTGCGCGCACGAAACGTGCCTGTTCGCACGCGGTGCGCTCCCATCGGAAGAACGTGGGCGCACAGCGATCAGTAACGATCGCGCTTCGTGCCACAGGACTCTTGACGAGTCTGCGAACAGGAAGCAAGACTCCCGTCCATCGGTCGGCATTGTCGAACACCTACCGGCAATAAGCGCTAGAGTGTGACAACGCCAAGGGCCGGCATCGCTCTCACCCCCGAGGGCGCGGACCACCGGAGGGACCCGGGGTTCGCCTTCCCCTGGACGAAGGACAAAGGAGTCGCGGGTGTCCAGCTCCGACATCTTCATCGGCGAGACCATAGGTACCGCCCTGCTCATCCTCCTCGGCGGCGGCGTGTGCGCCGCCGTGACACTGAAGTTCTCCAAGGCCCGCAACGCCGGATGGCTCGCCATCACGTTCGGGTGGGGTTTCGCCGTTCTGACGGCGGTCTACACCTCGGCACCGCTCTCCGGTGCCCACCTCAACCCGGCCGTGACCCTCGCACTCGCCATCAAGACCGGCGACTGGAGCAACCTCCCGGTCTACTGGGCCGGACAGCTGCTCGGCGCGATGATCGGTGCGACCCTGGTGTGGGTCGCCTACGCCGGCCAGTTCCACGCCCACCTCACCGACAAGGAGATCGTGGGCGGACCGGGCGCGCAGGCCACCGCCGCCAAGGCGGTCGAGGCCCAGGAAAAGGGCGCCGGCCCCGTGCTCGGCGTCTTCTCCACCGGCCCGGAGATCCGGCACACGGTGCAGAACCTCGCCACGGAGATCATCGGCACGATCGTGCTGGTGCTCGCGGTCCTCACGCAGGGCCTCAATGACAAGGGCAACGGTCTGGGCACCCTGGGCGCTCTGATCACCTCGCTGGTCGTGGTCTCGATCGGCCTCTCCCTGGGCGGCCCGACGGGCTACGCGATCAACCCGGCCCGTGACCTCGGTCCACGTATCGTGCACGCCCTTCTGCGCCTGCCCAACAAGGGCGGCTCCGACTGGGGCTACGCCTGGATCCCGGTCGTCGGCCCGCTGGTCGGCGCGGCGATCGCCGCAGGCATCTACAACGTCGCTTTTGCTTGAGATCGAGTGAGCTCGACAAGGCTCCGCACGTCAGCACCGCGCCGTAAAGACCGCCCTTTTCATCCATGGAACTCCAGGAGCACACCGTGACCGACGCACACACCGCCGGCCCGTTCATCGCAGCCATCGACCAGGGCACGACCTCTTCGCGCTGCATCGTCTTCGACCGGGACGGCCGGATCGTCTCCGTCGACCAGAAGGAGCACGAGCAGATCTTCCCGAAGCCGGGCTGGGTCGAGCACAACGCCACCGAGATCTGGACCAACGTCCAGGAGGTCGTCGCCGGAGCCATCGAGAAGGCCGGCATCACCAGAGACGACATCAAGGCCATCGGCATCACCAACCAGCGCGAGACCACCGTGCTGTGGGACAGGAACACCGGTGAGCCCGTCCACAACGCCATCGTCTGGCAGGACACCCGTACCGACGCCCTGTGCAGGGAACTCGGCCGCAACGTGGGCCAGGACCGCTTCCGCCGCGAGACCGGCCTGCCGCTGGCCTCGTACTTCGCCGGGCCCAAGGCCCGCTGGCTGCTCGACAACGTCGAGGGCCTGCGCGAGCGCGCCGAGGCGGGCGACATCCTCTTCGGCACCATGGACACCTGGGTCATCTGGAACCTGACCGGCGGTGTCGACGGCGGCCGGCACGTCACCGACGTGACCAACGCCTCCCGCACCCTGCTGATGAACCTGCACACCATGCAGTGGGACGAGAAGATCGCCGAGTCCATCGGCGTCCCGCTCGCGATGCTGCCCGAGATCCGCTCCTCGGCCGAGGTCTACGGCGAGATCACCGGCGGCCGCCTCGGCGACCTGCTCGGCGGCATTCCGGTGGCCTCCGCACTCGGCGACCAGCAGGCGGCCCTGTTCGGCCAGACCTGCTTCTCCGAGGGCGAGACCAAGTCGACCTACGGCACCGGCACCTTCATGGTGATGAACACCGGCGACAAGATCATCAACTCCTACTCGGGCCTGCTGACCACGGTCGGCTACCAGATCGGTGACGACAAGCCGGTCTACGCCCTGGAGGGCTCGATCGCCGTCACCGGCTCCCTGGTGCAGTGGATGCGCGACCAGATGGGCCTGATCAAGACCGCCGCCGAGATCGAGACCCTGGCGCTCTCGGTCGAGGACAACGGCGGTGCGTACTTCGTGCCGGCCTTCTCCGGTCTGTTCGCCCCGTACTGGCGCTCCGACGCCCGCGGTGTGATCGCCGGCCTGACCCGGTACGTCACCAAGGCGCACCTCGCGCGCGCCGTCCTGGAGGCCACCGCCTGGCAGACGCGGGAGATCGCCGACGCCATGACCAAGGACTCGGGTGTCGAGCTGTCGACGCTGAAGGTCGACGGCGGCATGACCTCCAACAACCTGCTGATGCAGACGCTCTCGGACGTCCTGGACGCACCGGTGGTGCGCCCGATGGTCGCCGAGACCACCTGCCTCGGCGCCGCCTACGCCGCCGGACTGGCCGTCGGCTTCTGGACCAGCACCGACGACCTGCGCGCCAACTGGCGGCGGGCCGCCGAGTGGACGCCCCACATGGACGCGGAGACCCGCGACCGTGAGTACAAGAACTGGCTCAAGGCCGTCGAGCGGACCATGGGCTGGATCGAAGACGAGGAGTAATTCGCGATGACCACCCTGCAGAGTGTTCCGGCTCTGGGGACCCACCCTGCCTACGGCTCCCACCCGAGCCGCGCCGAGACCCGGGAACAGTTGTCCAGGGCGACCTACGACCTCCTGGTGATCGGCGGCGGGATCCTGGGCATCTCCACGGCCTGGCATGCCGCGCAGTCGGGCCTCAGGGTGGCGCTGGTGGACGCCGGCGACTTCGCCGGCGCCACCTCCTCCGCCTCCTCCAAGCTGCTCCACGGCGGTCTGCGCTACCTGCAGACCGGTGCGGTGAAGCTGGTGGCGGAGAACCACTTCGAGCGCCGTGCGGTCTCCCGCCAGGTGGCCCCCCACCTGGCGAACCCGCTCACGTTCTACCTCCCCGTGTACAAGGGCGGGCCGCACGGCGCGGCGAAGCTCGGGGCGGGCGTCTTCGCCTACTCCGCGCTGTCGGCTTTCGGTGACGGCATAGGCCACCTGCTGTCGCCGGCCAAGGCGGCACAGGACGTGCCGGAACTGCGCACCGAGAACCTGAAGGCCGTGGCCGTCTACGGCGACGACCAGATGAACGACGCGCGCATGGCGCTGATGACGGTCCGCGCGGCCGTCGACGCGGGCGCCGTCGTCCTCAACCACGCCGAGGTCACCGGTCTGAGGTTCACCAAGGGCCGGGTCACCGGCGCCGAGCTGAGGGACCGGCTCTCGGGCGAGGAGTTCGGCGTGGACGCGCGGCTGGTGCTGAACGCCACCGGTCCGTGGGTGGACCACCTGCGCCGTATGGAGGACCCGAACGCGGCGCCGTCCATCCGGCTGTCCAAGGGTGTGCACCTCGTCCTCAAGCGCACCTCCCCCTGGAAGGCGGCGCTGGCGACCCCGATCGACAAGTACCGCATCACCTTCGCCCTCCCCTGGGAGGACATGCTGCTGCTCGGCACGACCGACGAGGGGTACGAGGGCGACCCCGCCGAGGTGTCGGTCAACGAGAAGGACATCGACCAGATCCTGGACGAGGCCGCCTTCTCCGTCCGCGACCAGCAGCTGCGGCGGGAGCTGATCACGTACTCGTTCGCCGGCCTCAGGGTGCTGCCGGGCGGTCCCGGCGACACCGCCAAGGCCAAGCGGGAGACCGTGGTGACCGAGGGCAGGGGCGGCATGCTGTCCGTCGCGGGCGGCAAGTGGACCACCTTCCGGCACATCGGCCGTACGGTCATGCAGAAGCTGGAGTCGCTGCCGGGCCACCCGCTGGGCGACGACTTCGAGCCGATCTCCTCGCTGCCGAGGAAGCTGCCGCTGCCGGGCATCGCCAACCCGCGCGCGGTCGCGCACCGGCTCGTCGTGGACGGCCCGGCGCCCGGCCCGCGCATGGCGCCCGACACGGCCAAGCACCTGGCGACCCACTACGGTTCGCTGGCCTTCGACATCGCGCGGCTGGCCAACGACGACCCGGCGCTGGGCGAGCGCGTCCACCCGGACGCCCCCGAGATCTGGGCGCAGGTCGTCTACGCCCGGGACCACGAGTGGGCCGAGACGGTGGACGACGTGCTGCGCCGCCGCACCACTCTGACGATCCGCGGTCTGGCCACGGACGAGGTGCGCGGCAAGGTGCAGGACCTGCTCGACAAGGAGTAGGTCGACCCACGGCGGACCGCTCGACATCGAGCGGCTCCCCGCACGAGCAGGGGCGGCTCCCCGCACGGAGCCGCCCCTTTCGTGTGCGTGCTTCGTGTGTGCGACCCCGGGCTGCGTACGGTGTTGGTACATCCGTCCCACCGGAGTCGCCGCATGACGCAGGAGCTGTCCCCCATCGCCCGCATCCACCGCACGGGGCTGCCGCCGTATGCCGTGGTCGTGGGCGACCCGGCGCGCGTGGCGACCGTGGCCGCGCTGCTGGAGGGGGCCGCGGAGGTCTCGTACCACCGCGAGTACCGGGTGTCCACCGGGAGTTGGAGGGGTCTGCCGGTGACGGTGGCCTCGCACGGGGTGGGTGCGCCGGGCGCGATCCTGCTGTTCCAGGAGCTGGCGGACGCGGGTGTCCACACGATCCTGCGGTTCGGCACGGCGGGTGCGATGAGGCCGGGCATCGGCGACGGCGACCTGGTGATCGCGGAGGCGGCCGTGCGCGACGACGGGGTCACCCAGCAGTTGCTGCCCCCCGCGTACCCGGCGGTGGCCGCGCCCGAGGCGGTCCTCGCCCTGCAGCGCGCCGCCCGTGAGGCGGGCGTGCCGCACCACCGGGGAATCGTCTGGACGCGGGCGGCGTTCCAGCCGGGGCTGATCCCGCTCGACGCCTACGACAGGGCGGGCCTGGTGGCGATCGAGATGGAGCTGTCCGCGCTGCTGGTGACCGCCTCGCTGCGCGGGCTGGTCGCGGGCGGGGTGCTCGTGGTGGACGGCGTCAACGCCGACGAACTCCTAGACGAGGCGTCCCCGTTCTCGGCGGGCGCCTACGATCCGCACCGCGAGGTCGTGGCCCGGGGCGTGGAGCGCGGCGCGGTCGTCTCACTTGAGGCGCTGCGGCTGCTCGCGGAGGGGGACGGGGCATGAGAGAACGCGTCGATCCGCTGGTGCGCGGCGGTGACCTCGTGGACGCTCGACGATGCCGGAACCGTGGCGGGCAAGCGGGCCGACCTGATCGTGCCGGACCCGGGGCGGCCGCATCCGCGTCCCCGGCACGACGGGTGGTCGGCGCTCGCCTGCGCGGCGCACTCGGCGGACGTGCGGGACGCGGTTCTCGACGAGGCGGTCCTGATGCGGGACCGGGTGCTGACGACGCTCGACGAGGCGGCGGCGCGGGAGGCGGCGGGCGGAGCGGTCCGCGGCGAGCGGTCCGCGGCGTTTCGCGAGGTGCCATCGGGAATCCTGGTCCCGTTCAGAGCCTCAGCCCGCATAATGACGCCGGACATCCGATGTCTGAGCCACCTGGGAGGCCCGCCATGGCAGTCACCGACGAGGCGATCGAGAGGATCAAGGAAATGATCGTCTCCGGTGCGCTGCGCCCGGGCGACCGCCTGCCCAAGGAGAGCGAGCTGGCCGCGGAGCTGGGGCTGTCCCGCAACTCCCTGCGCGAGGCCGTGCGCGCCCTGTCGCTGATCCGCATCCTGGACGTGCGGCAGGGCGACGGCACCTACGTCACGAGCCTCGACCCCCAGCTGCTGCTGGAGGCGATGAGCTTCGTCGTGGACTTCCACCGCGACGACACCGTGCTGGAGTTCCTCGCGGTGCGCCGCATCCTGGAGCCGGCCGCGACGGCCATGGCGGCCTCCCGCATCAGCGAGCAGCAACTGGACGCGCTGAACGCCCAGTTGGACGAGCTGGGATCCGAGCCATCGGTGGAGGAGCTGGTCGCCTCCGACCTGGAGTTCCACCGGGGGATCGTGCAGAGCTCCGGCAACTCGGTGCTGTGCTCCCTGCTGGACGGCCTGTCCGGGCCCACCACCCGGGCCCGGATCTGGCGCGGCCTCACCCAGGAGGACGCGGTCGGCCGCACCCTGCGCGAGCACCGGGCGATCCTCGGCGCCTTGGGCGACCGTGACGCGGAGGCGGCCCGCTCGTGGGCGACCGTGCACATCGCGTCCGTCGAGCACTGGCTGCGCTCGACCCTGTGAGGCTCCACGGCGTGGGCCGCCTGGTGGGCCACCCGTGCAACGTGCCGGACCGGTGGGCGATCATGGGTGTTCGACGGCCCCGGACGGGGCAGTCATCCGTTCACTCCCCCGTGACAGGGGACTTCGGGCGTCCCCGCCGCACGCCGTAAGGTTGGGGCGTACGTGAGGGCACGTCGGAAGGAGGCGCTGGGTGATCGAGCTCGAGGGGGTTCCCGAGCTGATCGACCCGGTCATGGTGGCCGCGTTCGAGGGCTGGAACGATGCCGGCGACGCCGCCTCCACCGCGGTCGCGCATCTGGACAGGGAATGGAAGGGCGAGGTCTTCGCGGCGCTGGACGCAGAGGACTACTACGACTTCCAGGTGAACCGTCCCACAGTGTTCATGGAGGCCGGGGTCCGCAAGATCACCTGGCCCACGACCCGGCTCTCGGTGGTCCGCGTGGGCGGTGAGAAGCCGCGCGACCTGGTCCTGGTCCGCGGCATCGAACCGTCGATGCGCTGGCGCTCGTTCTGCAATGAGCTGCTGGGCTTCGCCCATGAGCTGGGCGTGGAACTGGTGGTGATCCTCGGCGCCCTGCTCGGAGACACCCCGCACACGCGTCCGGTCCCGATCAGCGGGACCACGTCCGACCCGGACCTGGCCCGCCGCATGGACCTGGAGGAGACCAAGTACGAGGGTCCCACGGGCATCGTGGGCGTCCTGCAGGAGGCGTGCACGCACGCGGGCGTGCCGGCCGTGTCGCTGTGGGCGGCGGTCCCGCACTACGTGTCGCAGCCGCCCAACCCGAAGGCGACGCTGGCCCTCCTCAACCGCCTGGAGGACCTCCTGGACCTGCGCATCCCGCTCGGCGAACTGCCGGAGGACGCGCGCGCCTGGCAGCTCGGCGTGGACCAGCTGGCCGCCGAGGACAGCGAGGTCGCCGAGTACGTGCAGACGCTGGAGGAGGCTCGGGACACCGCCGAGCTGCCGGAGGCCTCGGGCGAGGCGATCGCCCGCGAGTTCGAGCGGTATCTGCGGCGCCGGGACGTCAGCCCGCCCGGCGGGCACGCCACGGCGGACGGCGGCGAGGGCGGGCCGTTCCTGCGGGACAACCCCGGCGGTCGTACGCGTCCGCCGAAGCCGCCGCGGACGGGCGGCGAGGACGAGGACCCGTCGGAGGACTGAGCGGAGCGGGGGCGGTGCGCGGCTGCGCACCGCCCCCGCTCGGTAACCGGCGGAACCCGGCTCAGAGAGCCACGCCGAGGAGCGCGTCCACGGCCCGCGACACGACTCCGGGCGCCCCGGTGTCCGTACCGCCGCTCTCCTGCTGGAGTGCGACCCAGCGGTCCACCGCGGCGAGCGCGGACGGTGCGTCCAGGTCGTCGGCGAGGGCGTCGCGGATCTCCTCGACGAGTGCGTCGGCGGGCGGTCCGTCGGGGCGCGAGACGGCGGCACGCCAGCGGCCGAGCCGCGCGACGGCTTCCTGGAGCACCTGGTCGGTCCACTCCCAGTCGGCCCGGTAGTGGTGGGCGTGCAGCGCGAGCCGGATGGCGGCCGGGTCGACGCCGTCGCGCCGCAGCCGGGAGACGAAGACGAGGTTGCCCTTGGACTTGGACATCTTCTCGCCGTCCAGGGCGACCATGCCGGCGTGGACGTAGGCCTTGGCCATGGGGAACTCGCCGGTCAGCACCTGGGCGTGGGAGGCGCCCATCTCGTGGTGCGGGAAGGCGAGGTCGGAGCCGCCGCCCTGGACGTCGAAGCCCATGCCGAGGTGGTCCAGGGCGATGGCCACGCACTCGATGTGCCAGCCGGGGCGGCCCCGGCCGAGCGAGCCGCCGTCCCAGCTGGGCTCGCCCTCACGGGCGGCCATCCACAGCATCGGGTCGAGCGGGTTCTTCTTCCCGGGCCGGTCGGGGTCGCCGCCGCGCTCGGCGGAGAGCAGGCGCATGGCGGCGGCGTCCAGGCCGGAGACCTGGCCGAAGTGGGGGTCGGACTCGACGGAGAAGTAGACGTCCCCTTCCAGTTCGTACGCGGCTCCGAGGTCCCTCAGGCGCTCGACCAGCGGGACGATGCCGGGTATGGCCTCCACGGCGCCTATGTAGTGCCGCGGGGGCAGCATCCTCAGCGCGGTCATGTCCTCGCGGAACAGTGCGGTCTCCCGTTCGGCGAGGGCCACCCAGTCGACGTCGTCGCGCTGGGCGCGCTCGAGGAGGGGGTCGTCGACGTCGGTGACGTTCTGGACGTAGTGGACCTGGCGCTTGGTGTCGAGCCACACGCGCTGAACGAGGTCGAACGCGTTGTAGGTCGCCGCGTGACCCATGTGGGTCGCGTCGTACGGGGTGATGCCGCAGACGTAGATACGGGCGACGGGACCGGGGTCGAGGGTGACGAGGCCGCCGGTCGCGGTGTCGTGGATCCTCAGGTCGCGACCCTGACCAGGCAGGGCGGGGACCTCGGAAGCGGGCCAGGCATGCATGTCATGAGCGTAACCGGCGGGATGTTCTGTCCACGAACCGGATGGGCGGGACGGCCGGCGAATGACCGGGAGGGCGCTCTTGCGGGGAGCCCGGCCGGTGTGCATGCCGCGCTGCGCAGCTGTGGGGACTTGAGCGAGGCACCCCCGGCGGCGCCGGGTTGCGCGAACCTCACCCCGCACGGCCCAGCCCGCGGGCCCTGACCCCGGTCGGCCCGAGCCCGCGGCCCCCTGACCCCGCACGGCCCCAGCCCGCGGCCCCCTGACCCCGCACGGCCCCAGCCCGCGCACCCTCACACCGGCGGCCACGGAATCGCCGGCCACTCCCCGCTCGGCTCCGGGTGCCGACCCGACTCCAGCAGCGCTTCCACCCGCGCCCGCGTCGCCCGCAGCTCCGCGGAGGTGATCAGTGAGTTCAGT
This sequence comes from Streptomyces sp. PTL18, assembly GCF_059510295.1. Classification (NCBI taxonomy): domain Bacteria; kingdom Bacillati; phylum Actinomycetota; class Actinomycetes; order Kitasatosporales; family Streptomycetaceae; genus Streptomyces; species Streptomyces sp. PTL18. The sequence continues at coordinate 294,577 of NZ_JCAJZO010000005.1, forward strand.
CGGGCGGCGAGGCCGCCGCCCTCCTCCAGGGCCTCCTTCAGCGCCTTGAGGACCTCCACCGCCTCCCCCGTCAGCGGCTCCCCTGCCCATCCCCACAGCAGCGTCCGCAGCTTGTTCTCGACGTGGAAGGTGACCCCGTGGTCGATCCCGTACAGCCGCCCCCCGGCCGCGGGCAGCAGATGGCCCCCCTTGCGGTCCGCGTTGTTGATGACCGCGTCGAGGACGGTGAGCCGCCGCAGCCGCTCGTCGTCGGCGTGCACGAGCAGCGCGGTCCCGCCGTCGCCGACCTCGGCGAGGCCGATCGCCTTCCAGCCGGGGCCGGGCTCCTCCCCGTCCACCAGGGCGAGCAGTTCGTGGTCGGGCACGGCCTCCACCCACAACTGGCACATGCCCTCGCCGTAGGGGCCGTCGCGCAGGACGGTGGGCGGCACGAGCCCCCAGCCGGTCGCCTCGGAGACCTCGTACGCGGCCACCTCGCGCTGGGCCAGCGTGCCGTCCGGGAAGTCCCACAGGGGCCGCTCCCCGGCGACCGGCTTGTAGACGCAGGCGGCTTCCTGCCCGTCGCAGGAGACCGTGCAGTACAGCGCCGCGTTGGACGCGTCGCGGATGCGTCCGCGCACGGTCAGCTCGCCCTCGGCGAGCAGTTCGGCCGTGGTCACGCTCCGCGGCGGTATCCGTTCTGGCGCGGACATACGTGTCCTTCCGGGTCGAGCGGGAGGCTGCACAGCGGGCACGGCGGCCGCCCGGCGTTGACGACGTCGAGGGCACGCTTGGCGAAGGCTCTCGCCTGCGCGCCGGTGAGCCGGACCCGGAGCATCGGCGGACCGTTCTCCTCGTCCTGCAGCAACCGCTCCTCGGCCTCGGCGAGGTCCTCCTCGGAGTCGGCGTCCAGCTCGACGAGGGCCTGGGCCTCGACGATCATCCGCTGTTCCTCGGCGTCCCAGGCGAGGGCCATGGTCCCGACGCGGAACTCCTCCTCGATGGGAGTCTCCAGGGGGGCCGTGTCGGTGATCTCAGCGGGGGCCACGGCGGGGACGGCGGCACTGCCGCCACTGCGTCGCACGACCTCGTCGAGCAGTTCGTCCATGCGCTCGGCGAGCGCCGCGACCTGGGTCTTCTCCAGGGCCACGCTGGTCACCCGGGGTCCGGCCGAGGCCTGCAGGAAGAAGGTACGGCGCCCGGGCAACCCGACCGTACCGGCCACGAAACGGTCCGGGGGGTCGTAGAGGAACACCTGACGGGACACGTCCTGTCTCCATTGGATCGGGGTCGGGACCGGCTGACCACGCCGGTCCTGCTGGACTGCTGGCAACTAAGCTGAACAACTACTGCGCTCGTTCGACCGCTTCACCCTACTGCGCTCGACGATCACGGTGCGCCCGCGCCGCCCCCGACCGTGGCGTCCGGATCCGAGGGTTCGGCACGCGGTACGAGGGAGGCGAAATCGCCGGTGTCGCCGAGACGAACGAGAAACGGCCGCAGGCGGGTGTAACGGATCGCGGTGATGGAACACGGTTCCACAGAGATCCGCTGGAAGAGGTCGAGATGAAGTCCGAGTGCGTCCGCGACGAGGGACTTGATGATGTCGCCGTGCGAGCACATGAGGTAGACGGCGTCGGCGCCGTGGTCGCGCTCCACGCGCGCGGTCCACTCCCGTACGGCCTCCGCGGCGCGGGTCGCCATCGCCCGCATCGACTCGCCACCGGGGAACGCGGCCGCGGACGGGTGCGCCTGGACGACCTCCATCAGCGGCTCGTCCTTCAGCTCGGCGAGCTTGCGGCCGGACCAGTCGCCGTAGTGGCACTCGCCGATCCGGTCGTCGGTGTGGGCGTTCAGTCCGGGACGCGCGTCGAGGAGCGGCTGGACGGTCTCCCGGCAGCGCTGCAGGGGGCTGGTGACGACTTCGGCGATCGGCAGCTCGGCGAGTCGTCCGGGCAGCGCGGCGGCCTGCGCGGTGCCGCGTTCGTCGAGGGCGACGCCGGGCGTCCAGCCGGCGAGGAGTCCCGCGGTGTTGGCGGTGGAGCGTCCGTGCCGGACGAGGAGCAACGTGGGCATGACGACCAGCCTAGGTCTTGTCGTCGAACCGCCGTCGGCGCCCGCGTGGCAGTGAGAGGAGAGTGCGCACCGTGATCGTCGACTGCGCCGTCTACCGGGACGGACGCCGCAACGAGGGGCCGGAGGACCTCTCCACCGCGCTGGAAGAGGCGCGCGCCTCGTCGGACACGTTCCTGTGGATCGGCCTGAACGAGCCGACGGAGGACGAGTTCGAGCTGGTCACCAAGGAGTTCGAGCTGCACCCGCTGGCCGTGGAGGACGCCCTGAAGGCGCACCAGCGGCCCAAGCTGGAGGTGTACGAGGACTCGCTGTTCATGGTGCTCAAGCCGGTGTCGTACGAGCCGGACAGCGACAGAGTCTTCACCGGTGAGCTGATGGTGTTCCTCGGCGACTCGTTCGTGGTCACCGTGCGCCACGGCGTGGACATGCCGCTCGGGGACATCCGCCGCCGTCTGGAGGGGCAGCCGGAGATGCTGCGGCACGGTCCCACGGGGGTGCTGTACACGATCACGGACTCGATCGTCGACCACTACCTGGAGGTGGCGACCGAGCTGGGCACCGATCTCGAGGAGCTGGAGGCGGAGGTCTTCTCGCCGTCCGTCGGGGGCTCACGGCACACGGCGTCGCGGATCTACGCCTTCAAGCGGCAGGTCCTGGAGTTCCGGCGGGCGACCGGGCCGCTGGCGCCGCCGACGGCCCGGCTGGCGGGGCAGGGCGCGTACGGTGCGGCCGTGCCGTTCGTGCAGGAGAGGTCGCGGCCCTTCTTCCGTGACGTCCACGACCATCTGACCCGGGTGAACGAGTCGGTGGAGGGCCTGGACCGGCTGGTGTCGGACATCCTGTCGGCGCATCTGGCGCAGACGAGCGTGCGGCAGAACGACGACATGCGGAAGATCTCGGCGTGGGCGGCGATGGCCGCCGTCCCGACGATGATCGCGGGCATCTACGGCATGAACTTCGACCACATGCCCGAGCTGCACTGGGTGTGGTCCTACCCTGCGGTGATCGTGATCATGGCAGTGCTGGAGGTGCTGCTGTACCGGCTGTTCAAGCGGCGGGGCTGGTTGTAGCCGGGCCGCCGAGCGCGTTGCGCCGTTCGGGCGTCCGCAGGGTCACCATGCGCCGTCTGCCGACGAGCCGCTCGTAGGCGTAGAGCAGGTGGATTCCGGTCGCGAGCAGCGCGGACCTCGCCCGGGACCAGCCGAGGATGCGTGCCATACGGGCCATGACCGCGAGGCTGACGTCCCGGTGCACGCGGATCTCGGCCAGCGCGCAGGCGCGCAGGGTGCGCCGGACGAACCGGCCGTGTCCGGAGGCGGTGAAACGCAGCAGTTCCTCGTGGGTGTACGCCAGGTGGCCGTCCTCGTCGTCGGAGATCAGCCGGACGGCCCGGCCGACGTCCGGATGGTCCCCGAAGTGCTTGCGCAGCATCCGCATCTGCTCCGCGGCGCGCTGTTCGGTGACCCGGCTGTGCGCCAGGTAGACGATGACGTCCCGCACGGTGAGCGGCTGGCCGGCGTCGAGCCTCGCGTGCGCCAGACCGATGCCCCGGCGCTCCAGCAGCCCCGTGTAGTCGGTCTCGGGGGGCACCGGTACGGGTTCCAGTCCGCGCTTCTTCAACAGGGCGCGGAAGATGCGTCCGTGCTTGTCCTCGTCCGCGCCGTGGCGGGCGATCTTGGGGGCGAGCGCCCGTTCGCTTTCCGGCACCAGGTGGGCGATGCGCCCGTTCTCCCAGCCGCCCTGGGCCTCCCCGTTCGCCGCGATGGAGCAGAACAGCCGGAACGACTCGTCGTGGTCGAGGATCTCCTGGAACAGGCTCTTGGCCGACAGCATGGGCGCACCTCTCTGCAGGACCCCGCGAAGATCGCGTCAAACCGAGTCAACCCGAGTCAAATGGGGCCCTGGAGGTACTGCAACAGCTGCGCGGGACTGCTCGACCGAAAGGAGGAGGGGCACATCGCGCCGGGGCCCGTAACCGCGCGGGCGGCCGAGCGTTGTTCCCGGTGACGGCCGTGGCGGGGAAGACCCCCGAGCCCCCACCACGGCCGCAGAGACTCTTGCCGGCTGCCTCGTCCGTTACCTACGCGAGTCCGGCCCGCTCCAGAGCCTCCGTTCCGGCTCGGAGCCCCGCGATCCGCTCCTCGAGGGTGAAGCCCGCGGGGGTCAGGCTGAGCGTGGTGACGCCGGCCGCGGCGTAGGCCTTCATGCGGTCGGCGATCCGGTCGACCGAGCCGAGCAGGGTGGTCCGGTCGATCAGCTCGTGCGGGATCGCCGCCGCCGCGGCCTGCTTGTCGCCGGACAGGTACTTCTCCTGGACTTCGGCGGCGGCCTTCTCGTAGCCCATGCGCTGGGCGAGCTGGTTGTAGAAGTTCTGCTTGCGGCTGCCCATGCCGCCGACGTACAGCGCGGTGTAGGGGCGGAAGGTGTCGGCGAGCGCGGCCACGTCCTTGTCGTCACCGAGGGCGAGGGGGAGGGTGGGACAGACGTCGAAGCCCTCGAGGGTCTTGCCGGCCTTCTCACGCCCGGCGCGCAGGTACCTGATCGCGGTGTCCTCGAGGTGGTCGGCGGAGGGGAAGATCAGCAGGGCGCCGTCGGCGATCTCACCGGTCTGCTCGAGGTTCTTGGGGCCGATGGCGGCGATGTACAGCGGGATGTGCTCGCGCTGCGGGTGGACGGTCAGCCTGATCGGCTTGCCGGGGCCGCCGGGCAGCGGCAGCGTCCAGTGCTCGCCCTCGTACGTCAGCCGCTCCCGCGTCATCGCCTTCCGTACGATCTCCACGTACTCGCGGGTGCGGGCGAGCGGCTTGTCGAACTTGACCCCGTACCAGCCCTCGGAGACCTGGGGCCCCGACACGCCGAGGCCGAGGCGGAAGCGTCCGCCGGACAGCGAGTCGAGGGTGGCGGCGGTCATCGCGGTCATGGCGGGCTGGCGGGCCGGGATCTGGAAGATGGCGGAGCCGACGTCGATGCGCCCGGTCTTGGCGGCGACCCAGGACAGCACGGTGGCCGCGTCGGAGCCGTAGGCCTCGGCGGCCCAGCACACCGCGTATCCGAGCCGGTCGGCCTCCTGGGCCACGGCGAGGTTGTCCGCGTCCATTCCGGCGCCCCAGTAGCCGAGGTTGATCCCGAGCTGCATGGCCCATTCCCCTTACCGATCAGTAACGTCCCTTGGGGCAGACCTTAGCGTGGGCCCGGGCCCCCCGGAAATCCCCCGATGGCTCGGGGAAATCGGTTGTCCACAGGCCCCCCATGAGCCGAGTTCAGGCCGTAATCTCGGCGTTCATGGAGCAGAGGCATCTCGGCCGTACCGGCCTTCGTGTGTCGCGGATCGGGCTCGGCACCCTGACGTGGGGCCGCGACACGGACGAGCACGACGCCGCGGACCAGTTGAAGGTGTTCTGGGAGGCCGGCGGGACCCTCGTCGACACGGCCGACGTGTACGGGGACGGGGAGGCCGAGTACCTGCTCGGGCGGCTCATGGACGGGCTCGTGCCCCGCCGGGACCTGGTGATCTCGACGAAGGCGGGCAGCGTGCCCGATCCGGACCGCCGCTTCGACGGTTCGCGCGGTCATCTGCTCGCCGCGCTGGACGCCTCGCTCGCCCGCCTGGGCACGGACCACGTCGACGTCTGGCACGTCCACGCCTTCGACCCGTACACCCCGCTGGAGGAGACCCTGCAGGTGCTCGACCTGGCGGTCGGCAGCGGCCGGGCGCGGTATGCGGGGGTGTCCAACTTCTGCGGCTGGCAGCTGGCGAAGGCGGCGACCTGGCAGCTGGCGGCGCCGGGCGTGCGCACCCGGATCGCCAGTACGCAGATGGAGTACTCGCTGCTGCAGCGGGGAGTGGAGCGGGAGGTGCTGCCTGCGGCGCTGGACCTGGGGGTCGGACTGCTGCCGTCGTCCCCGCTGGGCCGGGGTGTGCTGACCGGCAAGTACCGGCACGCGACACCGGCCGACTCACGCGGGGCGTCGGAGCACATGGGGCCGTTCGTCGCGCCCTACCTCGACGACACGGCGAGCAGCATCGTCGATGCGGTGCAGACGGCCGCCGACGGGCTCGCCACGACGCCGCTGCAGGTGGCGCTGGCATGGGTGCGGGACCGGCCGGGGGTGGTCGCGCCGATCGTGGGCGCGCGCACCGCGCAGCAGCTCACGGCGGCGTTGTCAGTGGAGGCGCTTAGTCTTCCGGACGAGATCTGCCGGGCGCTGGACGATGTGTCGGCCCCGGTGCACCGCTATCCCGATCACGACTGGAGCACGCTGTGAGCACGGACCCGGAGACGACGGAGACGGCCCCTCGGGCGGAGGACGGGGCCGGGGCCGCCGGGGGCGGCGGCGCGGGCAGCGACAGGGCCACGGACCCGGCGCCCGCGGAGGGGTCCGCAGCGGGCCCCGAGGAGCAGGCGCAGGCCGGCGGCGAACCGGACACGGCGGAGGGCTCCCCCGGTGCCGCGCAGGACGCCGGCGAGGGCACCGTGCCCCAGATGTCCGAGGCCGAGGCCGAGCTGGCCGCTCAGCGGGCGGAGCGGGAGCGGATCGAGCGGCGGAAAGCCGCGAAGCAGGGCCCGATCGAGGCCGGTGGGCAGCTCAGCGGGAAGGCCGCGGACCTGCTCGCCGCCGTGCGGGCCGTGGAGAGCGGTGAGAAGCCGGTGGCGAGCGCCTTCAGCGAGCCGGCACCCGCACCGCGCCGTCCCACCTCCCCCGAGCCGGTGCGGCGCCCTGAGCCCGTGGCGGCCGCCGCGGCGCCTCCCGTCGCCGAGAGCGTGGCGGCCGTGCGGGCCGTCCTGGCCGGGGGCGGCGCCCCGGAGACCCTCGCGCCCCAGGTCGCCGAGGCGCTCGGCGAGGGCGCTCAGGAGCGGCTGCGCGCCGACCCCTGGCTGCTGCTGCGCGTCTTCGGCGTGCGGCCCGAGCAGGCCGACACCTTCGCCCGCACCCTGCTCGGCGCTCAGTGCCGCCCGGACGACGAGCGCCGGGCCCGCGCGATGACGGTATGGCTGCTGGAGCAGGCGGCCCTGGCCGGGCACACCGCGCTGGAGGTCCCGGCCCTCGAGGCCGCGCTCGCCCGGCGCCAGGTGCCGGACCCCGAGGCGGCCGTGCACGGCACCGTCGCGGAGGGCGAGGCCCTGGTCTTCCAGGACGCCCTGGAGACGGCACCGTCGGGCGGCGACGAGGATCAGGAGCCCCCGGTGCGCGTCCTGATCGGACTGGAGCGGTACGCGCTCGCGGAGGAGAGTCTCGCCGACGGACTGGCCCGGCTGGGCGCCTCCGTGCCGAAGGAGGACGGCGCGGCGGAGGACTGGCAGCGGGCGGCCCGTTCGGCGGCGGGTTCCGCGGCAGAACTGATCAGTGCCGTCGCGGGCCACGGTCTGGTGCTGCACACCGGATCCGAGGCCTCCCGCACCGAGCCGGCGGCAGTGCTGTGTGCGGCACGCCGGCTCGGGCTGCGCACCTGGGCCGCCACGCACAGCACGGCCGGCCGCGACCAGTTCGCGGCGCTGCTCGCTCCGCTCGGCCTGCCGGACGCCGAGCGGGCGCACCCGCCGCTCGCCACGGTCACGGGCCTGCTGTCCGGTGCCGAGGGTCCGGGACGGGACGCGGACGGTGCGCTGGACCTCGACCTGCTCATCGTGCTGGACGCGCCCCAGCTGGATGTCGAGACGGCGGCCCTGCTCGTCGAGTCGCTGCCCGACGGGGCCCGGCTGGTGCTGAGCGGTGACCCGGGCGTGCTGTGGTCGGTGGGTCCCGGGCGCGTGTTCGCGGATCTGATCGCGGCCCGTGTGTGCCCGCAGATCGCCTCCCGGACCCCCGACCCGGGCCCGCTCGGCGAGCTGGTCTCCTCGATCGGCGTCGGGGAGCTGCCCCAGGTCGACGCGCCCGGCAAGGAGGTCGTGATCGTGCCGGCGCGGGACGCCGGGGAGGCGGTGCACCGGACCGTGCAGCTGGTCGCGGACTCGGTGCCGCGGGCGATCGGGGTCCCGGCGGAGGAGACGCAGGTGGTCACGCCGGGCCACGGGGGCGCCGCGGGCACCCGCGTGCTGAACGCGGCGCTCAAGGAGCGGCTCAACCCGGGGCCGGGCCGCTTCGGCGGCTTCGACCCCGGTGACCGGATCGCTTACTCCCCCGTGCCGGGGCGTGCGCTGCCGGGCCGTGTCGTGAAGGGCGACGCCGAGGGGCTGCACCTGGAGTGCGCCGGCGGCGCCGTGGTCGTGCCGAAGGAGCGGGTGGAGCAGACCGTGCGGCACGGCTGGGCGCTGACCGCGCACCAGGCGGTGGGACAGCGGTGGCCCGCGGTGGTCGTGGTGCTCCCGGGCGACGCCGCCCAGAGCCTCACCCGGCCGTGGGTCTACACGGCCTTCGGCCGAGCGGTGCGCCATCTGTCGGTGGTGCACGGGGCGGACGAGGCCCTGCCGCGGGCCGTGGCGGAGATCGAGGCCAAGCCGCGTACGACCCGCCTGCCTGCGCTGCTGAGGCCGCAGACCGAGACCTCGGACTGAGGGGGCCGGCCCACTACGGCAGGGCCCGGCGGTGCCGTGGACCCCAGAGCACACGGCACCGCCGACGGGCCCTGGTCAACGGTCCAGTGGTTCCAGGTCCTCGTCGTCGTCCAGCTCGAGTTCGTCGTCCTCCAGCTCCTCGTGCTCCAGCTCGTGGTCGTCCACTTCCTCGTCGAAGACGGAGCTGACGTCGAAGCGGCAGATCACCCGCTGGGGATCGACCTGCTCGAAGGGCGCCTCGAGCCACTCCCCCGGCTCGGGCGGTTCTTCCGCGGCCACCACCCACAGGGTGGAGTCGCCCTCCTCGAGGCCGAACTCCTTGTGCCGGGAGGCGATCTCGTCCGGTTCGAACTCACCGAAGAGCACGCCCAGCGCCCCGTGGACGGTGCCGGCCGGCGACGCCGCCGGGGACTCCTCGTCCGCGGCCACCACGCGCTCCCCCTGCGCCAGCAGCCGCTGGGGCTCCGCCACCACGTAGTCCCGGCGGATCAACACGCTCAGCGCGTTCGGTTCCTCGGGGCCCGTGTACGGCGGAAGGGCCTCCTCCGCACCGGGGATCTCAAAGGGGGTGACCTCGTCGTAACGGTCGTAGAGCAGTTCGTCGTACTCCTCGGCCGCCGCGGCCAGCTCGTTGAACGCCTCGTAGACGGCTGGGTCGTCCTCACCCGTCCTGCGCTCGACCGCGGCAAGGTGGCGGTCGAGTGCGGTCTTGACCGCCTCGGCGGCGGCGCGTACCTCGGCAGCGGTGGGCTGCGCAGCATCAGACATAGTGCAGACGCTATCCGTACCGGGCCCCAGCCCGCACAATAGATGCGATGCCGGAATACGAATTTGTCGACGTGTACGTGCCGCGCGGGGTCTCCCGCAAGGACGCCACACGCCTGCTGACGGAGCATGCCGAGTACGGACACTGGGAGCTGGACCGCCTGAGCCTGCTGCGCGACGGCAGCCGCAAGGTGCGGTTGCGCCGCCGGATCATCCGCCAGGTGCGCGCCACATGGTGAGTGAAGGTGACTGAAACGGATCGGGCCCCGCACGGACGGGGCCCGATCCGTTTCGTCCGCCATGAGGGAGGCGGGCGATGCCGGCGCGGTTACGCGTGCGCCCGCGCCCTGCGGTAGAGCAGCGCGCCACCGAGCAGGGCTCCCGCACCGGCCGGCACCAGGAGGCCGAGCGGCAACTCGCTACCGGTGTGGGCGAGCTGTGCGCTGCCCGCGGGCCGGGTGAGGAACTGCCCCCCGGGGTGGTTGATGTGCCGGGCGCCGCCGCCCGGCTGCTGCGGCGTGCCGGGGTGGCGCGGCGTGGCCGGAGGCGTGGTGGTGCCGCCGCCGGGAGGTGTGGTGCTCCCTCCGCCGGGAGGCGTGCCACCGCCGCCACCGGGAGGCGTCGTACCGCCACCGCCACCGGGCGGGGTGGCGGAGTGACCGCCGCCCGGGTTGGCACAGTCGTTGCCGCTCGCGGGGTTGCCGACACCGCCCACGTTGACGGAGTTGCCGCAGACGTTCACCGGAACGTCCACCGGAACCTGCACGGTGTTTCCGGAGCCGACGCCGGGCGAGTGGCTGGTGTGCCCGCCGGCGTGGGCGCCGCCGCCCGAGCCGGTGTTGCCGCCGTGGCCGGAGTTCACGCACGTGTTGCCGGCGGCCGGGTTGAGCAGCCCGATGACGTTCACGGTGTTGCCGCAGACGTTCACCGGGACGTGCACGGGAACCTGCACCAGGTTGCCCGAGAGCACGCCGGGCGAGTTGGTGGCGGAGCCGTTCGCTCCGGCGTCGGCGTGCGCGTAGCCGCCGGTGACGGCGAGGACTCCGGTCGCCGCCGCCATGGTCATCAGGCCCTTGCGGGTGACCTGTCGCATTGCTGATTTCCCTGTCTTGGAGCTGGTCGTGGACCTTCGGAAGGCATCCGGCGCGGTGGGCGCGGACGCGGAGGAACCGGTCGGCCCCGGAGCACATGGCACGCACTCCGGGGCCGACGGACTCACACCCTCATGGGGTTCGCGCCCCTCATGGGGTGAGGCACCACGTCAGTGGTTGATGCAGGTGTTGCCGAAGGCGGGGTTCAGCAGCCCGATCACCGAGATCGTGTTGCCGCAGACGTTCACCGGGACGTGCACCGGAACCTGGATCACATTGCCGGACACGACACCCGGGGAGTGCGTGGCGGCACCCTGGGCGCCCGAGTCGGCGACAGCCAGACCCGCACCCGCGAGAACCAGACCACCAGTGGCAGCCGCAGCAGCGACGACCTTCTTGATCATCATTCCTCCTTGTTGGCAAAGCGATCCAAGCCTCGGACCGCACCACGTGTAACGAGGAGGGAGTAATGGAGCTACGAGCGTATGGTCGCATTCACCCGTCCCGGCGTGTTCCCGTACACGCTGGCGAATAGCGCACGGGACCGACGCCGATCAGGACGCGTCGATGAACCGGTCCAGCACCCGCACGCCGAACTGCAGCGCGTCCACCGGCACCCGCTCGTCGACACCGTGGAACATGCCCGCGAAGTCCAGCTCCGGCGGCAGCTTCAGCGGCGCGAAGCCGAAGCCGCGGATGCCGAGGTCGTCGAAGGACTTGGCGTCCGTGCCGCCGGAGAGCATGTACGGGATCGCCTTCGCGGCCGGGTCCTCGGCCAGCAGCGCGGACTGCATCGCCGCCACCAGTGCCCCGTCGAAGCCGGTCTCGACGGCCTTGTCGGCGTGCACGTCCTCGCGTCGCACGTGCGGACCGAGGATCCGGTCCACGTCGGCGAGGAACTCCTCCTCGAAGCCGGGCAGGAAGCGCCCGTCGACGTGCGCGGTGGCCTCGCCGGGGATGACGTTGACCTTGTATCCGGCGTTCAGCTGGGTGGGGTTGGCGGTGTTGCTCAAGGTCGCGCCGATCAGCTTGGCGATGCCGCCGAGCTTGGCGAGGGTTCCCTCCATGTTCTCCGGGTCGAGTTCGGTGCCGAGCGCGTCGCCGAGTTCGTCGAGGAAGGCCCGCGTCGTCTTGGTGACCCGTACCGGGAACTTGTGCCGGCCGAGGCGTGCCACGGCCTCGGACAGCTCGGTGATCGCGTTGTCCCGGTGGATCATCGACCCGTGGCCCGCGGTGCCGGCCACGGTGAGCTTCATCCAGTGCATGCCCTTCTCGGCCGTCTGGATCAGGTAGAGCCGCCGCTGTTCGTTCACCGTGAAGGAGAACCCGCCCACCTCGCTGATGGCCTCGGTGACGCCCTCGAAGAGGTCCGGGTGGTTGTCGACGAGATACCGGGCGCCGTAGGTGCCGCCCGCCTCCTCGTCGGCGAGGAAGGCGAGCACGATGTCGCGCGGCGGCCTGCGCCCGCTGCGCAGCCGGTCGCGGACGACCGCCAGGGTCATGGCGTCCATGTCCTTCATGTCGACCGCACCGCGGCCCCACACGCATCCGTCGGCGATCTCCCCGGAGAACGGGTGGTGCGTCCAGTCGCCCGCGTTGGCCGGGACGACGTCGGTGTGGCCGTGGATGAGCAGCGCGGGCCGCGAGGGGTCCTCGCCCTGGACGCGGGCCACGGTGGAGGCACGGCCCGGGTGCGACTCGAAGATCTCCGGTTCGAGCCCCACCTCGGCGAGCTTCTCCGCGACGTACTCGGCGGCCCTCCGTTCACCGGGACCCGAGTGGTCGCCGTAGTTGCTGGTGTCGATCTGGATCAGCTCACGGCAGAGGTCGACGACCTCGTCCTCGCCGGTGACGCTCCTGGCCGTGCCGGTGTCGGTCACGCTGCTTCCTCCCGGTCTCCCTGCTGGTGGTGCTCCTCATCCTCCCTCCGACCCCTGCCGCGCCCCAAGGTGGTGTACGGCCCGTCACATGCCGTTCACGCGGGAAAGGGGGTGATCGAACGCCGCCCAAAGCCTGGTAATGTTTCCTTCGTCGCCGCGGGGGAAGCCCGCACGACAGACACCTTGTCCGGGTGGCGGAATGGCAGACGCGCTAGCTTGAGGTGCTAGTGCCCTTTATCGGGCGTGGGGGTTCAAGTCCCCCCTCGGACACTCACCTCGAAGGGTGCCGACCGGTTCCGGTCGGCACCCTTTCGCGTGGCCCGCCTCCTGGGCGGTTCCTAGACTCGAGGTGTGGCCCGGGCCAACGAAGAGGTCGAGGCGCTCCTGCAGGAGTACGCGGACCTCGTCGCGATCACGGGAGGCGACGCCTTCAAGGCGCGCGCCTACGAGAAGGCCGCGCGTGCGATCGGCGGCCATCCGGCCGACATCTCCCATCTGGACGCCGACGGGCTGCGGGACATCCCGAACGTGGGCCGGTCGATCGCCGAGAAGGTGATCGAGTACCTGCGCACCGGCACGGTCGCGGTGGTCGAGGAGCGCCGGGCGAAGATCCCCGCCGGGGTGCGGGAGCTGATCACGATCCCGACGCTGGGTCCGAAGAAGGCCCTGCGGCTCTACGAGGACCTGCACATCTCGTCGGTGACCGAGCTGGCGGCCGCGATCGAGGCGGACGCGCTGGCCGATCTGAAGGGGTTCGGCGAGAAGACGCAGGAGAACATCCTGCACGGGATCCGGCTGATGCAGCAGGCCGGCGGCCGTATTCCGATCCATCTGGCGCTGGACACGGCGGAGGAGATCGTCGCCGAGCTGTCCCAGGTCACCGGCTGCAGGCGCTGCGCCTACGCGGGGTCGCTGCGGCGGATGAAGGAGACCATCGGCGACATCGACGTCCTGGTCGCGGCGAAGCGGTCGGCTCCCTTCATGGAGGCCCTGGAGGCGCTGCCCTCCACCGCCGAGGTGATCGCGCACGGCGAGAAGAAGACGTCGATCCGCACCACCAAGGGCGTCCAGGTGGACCTGCGGGTGCTGCCGCCGGACTCGTGGGGCGCCGGGCTGCAGTACTTCACCGGCTCCAAGGCGCACAACATCCGGACCCGCACCATCGCGGTGCGCCAGGGTCTGAAGCTGTCCGAGTACGGCCTGTTCGACACGGCCAGCGGGGAGTCGGTCGCCTCCCGGAGCGAGGAGGAGGTCTACGCGCGGCTGGGTCTGCCGTGGATTCCGCCGACGCTGCGCGAGGACCGTGGGGAGATCCAGGCGGCCCTGCGCGGGGAGCTGCCGGAGGTGGTGACGGAGCGGGACGTGCGCGGCGATCTGCACACGCACACGAACCTCACCGACGGGCTGGCCTCCCTGGAGGCGATGGTGGAGGCGGCTGCCGAGCGCGGCTACGCGTACTACGCGGTCACCGACCACGCGCCGAACCTGTACATGCAGCGCATGACGGACGAGAAGATCCTCGCCCAGCGGGAGGAGCTGCGGGCGCTGGACGGCGCGCACCACGGGATGCGACTGCTGCACGGCACCGAGCTCAACATCAGCGCCGAGGGGGACGTGGACTGGCCCGACGCGTTCCTGACGGGCTTCGACCTGTGCGTGGCCTCGCTGCACTCCCACTTCGACCTGGACCGCGAGGCGATGACGCGGCGGCTGGTGCGGGCCTGTGAGAACCCGCACGTCAACATCATCGGCCATCCGACCACCCGCCTGATCGGCAGGCGGCCGGGGGTGGACGCCGACTGGGACGAGGTCTTCGCGGCCTGCGCCCGCACCGGCACCGCGCTGGAGATCAACGCGCAGCCGGACCGGCTCGACCTGTGCGACGAGGACATCCTGCGGGCCCGGCAGCACGGCGTGAGGTTCGCCGTGAACACCGACGCGCACTCCGTGCTGCACCTCGCCCACCTGCGCTACGGCGTCGGTACCGCGCAGCGCGGCTGGCTCACCGCGGACGACGTCATCAACACCTGGCCGCTGCGGCGGCTGCGCCGGTTCCTGGCCAAGGAGGGGTCGGGGTGAGGCGGAAGCGCGTTTGCCGTACGGCGGACCGGAGACCCGACAGATGTCCCCGCTACTCGTGGGACGTGATACGTGAGGGGGTGCCGCAGTGACTGAGAGCAGCATGGGTGACGAGGTCTACCAGCCCCAGCAGGACGAGGACGTCGTGGAGGACATGAGCCCGCTGGAGTCCCCGGACAGCCTGGAGAACAGGGTTGTGGAGCCCATGGAGGAGGGCTACTCGCCGCCGGAGAAGCCCCTCGCGGTGAACGACGTGGGCACCACCGCCGCCGAGCAGCGCGACGGCGAGTCGCTGGACGAGCGGCTGGCCCGGGAGGTGCCCGAGGACACGGCCGTGGTGGGCGACGGGATCGGCGACCTGCCCGGCGGTGCGGGCGAACCGAGGGACGACGAGGTCGGCGGCCCGGACGCCGGGCGGCTGGTCGCGCCGGACGAGGGCGCGCACGAGGACACCGACGCGGAGGCCGTCGCGCGCGATGTCGGCTTCGACAGCGGCGCCCGCACGGCCGAGGAGGCCGCGGTGCACGTCGTACCGGAGGACGACGAGGAACTCTAGTGCCCCTGGGCGGCCCTCGCCCCGTCGCGACGCCCGGCCCGCACCGGACACCGCTCCCTGACGGGCGCACGTTGCCTGCCAGGCACCAGGTCAGCGCAGGGAGCGGAGTGTCAGCGTGCCGTCGGGTTCGCGGCCGACCCGGGTGCCGAACTCCCGGCTGAGCCTGTCGAGGACGGTGCGCAGCCAGGCGGTGTCCTCGTCCGAGGCGTGCTCCAGCCGCATTCTGCGCGCCTGGAGGGTGACGATGCGGGCGCCGGTCGTCTCGCCGGTGTCCGGGTCGACCGTCACGAGGTACAGCAGGCGCAGGTCGTCGCGGTAGCGCTCGTAGCCTCCGATGCCCTCGTAGTCGTCGACGAGGTCCCCGCAGCCGTACAGGACCAGTCTGCCCCGATAGGTCTCCAGCGGGCGCGGGTGGTGTGAGGAGTGCCCGTGGACGATGTCCACGCCCGCGTCGACGAGGGCGTGGGCGAAGCAGATCTCGGCGCGGGAGACCTCGTAGCCCCAGTTGGGGCCCCAGTGGACGGAGGCGACGGCGATGTCTCCGGGGTGCCTGAGCTGCCGGAGCCGGGCGGCGAACCCGGCCGCCGCGGCGACCGTGGGGCCCGGGACGAAGTCGACGCCGGACCGCTCTTCGGTGGCGGCCCAGTCCTCAGGGATGCCGCTGGAGGGCATGCCGAAGGAGAACACCAGGACGCGTCCGCCTCCGTCGAGGGGGACGATCGCGGGCCGCCCGGCCGTGGTCGTGTCCGGCCCCGCCCCGGCCGTGCGCAGCCCGGCCGCCGCCAGGGAGTCGAGGGTCTCCTCGAGGCCGCGCCGGCCGAAGTCGAGGACATGGTTGTTGGCGAGGGCGCAGACGTCCGGGCGCAGCGCAGCCAGGCACGGCAGGTTGGCGGGGCTCATCCGGTAGTGGACGCCCTTGCCGGGCGCGAACTCCCCGTCGCCGGTGACGGCGGTCTCCAGGTTGACCAGCCGCACGTCGGGAGCGGCGTCCTGCAGCACCGCCAGCGCCTCGCCCCAGGGCCAGGAGTAGTCGACCGGCTGGGGAATGGGCCCGTTGGCGGCCTCGGCCAGCCCGACGTAGGCCCGGGCGTCGTGGATGTAGGTCTCGCGCAGCGCCGGGTCGCCGGGATGCGGGAGGATCTGGTCGACGCCCCGGCCGAGCATGACGTCCCCGCACAGGAACAGGGTGACCGCGCCCGTGTGCACTGTTCCACGCTAAGGCGGTCGCGGGCGCCGCGCGAAGGGGCCCGGTCGTGCGCGGGTTCCGGTCACACGTGCGCGGGGGCCATGTGGTCGGTGAACCAGTCGCGGGCCAGGTCGGTGACCGCCTCCAGGGCGCCCGGTTCCTCGAACAGGTGGGTGGCGCCGGGGACGACCGCGAGGTGGTTCTCGCAGCGCAGCCGTGCCTGGGCCTGCCGGTTGAGGTCGAGGACGAGCGGGTCGGCGCCGCCGACGACGAGCAGCGTGGGTGCCGTGACCTCGGGCAGGCGCGGTCCGGCGAGGTCGGGCCTGCCGCCGCGGGAGACGACCGCGGCGATGTGCGCCCCCGGTTCGGCGGCCGCCCACAGCGCGGCGGCGGCGCCGGTGCTGGCGCCGAAGTAGCCCATGGCGAGCCCCTTCGTCTCGGGCCGGGTGCGCAGCCAGCCGGTGGTGTCGGAGAGCCGCCGGGCCAGCAGCCCGGTGTCGAACACGTTGGCCCGGTCGCGTTCCTCCTCCTCGGTGAGCAGGTCGAACAGCAGCGTGCCGAGCCCGGCCCGGTTCAGTCCCTCGGCCACGAACCGGTTGCGCGGGCTGCGCCGGCTGCTGCCGCTGCCGTGGGCGAAGACGACGATGCCGGTCGGGTCCTCGGGCACGGTCAGCCGGCCGCCCAGGCGTACGGCGCCGGCGGCCACCTCCACCTCGCGGTCCACGGTCCCCATGTGTCCCGCGGTCCGTTGCAGGCAGGCGGCCACCTCGGCGTCCTCGACCTGGGCGAAGTCGGCGTAGAACTGGCCGACCGCGAAGAAGACCTGCGGGGTGTCCAGGCAGACCAGTTCGTCGGCCTCGTCGGCGAGCCGCTCCGTCCAGTCGCTCGGCGCGACGGGCACCGCCAGCACGATCCGTGCCGCTCCCCGGGCCCGGGCGATCCGGCAGGCGGCGCGTGCGGTGGACCCGGTGGCGACCCCGTCGTCGACGACCACCACGGTCCGTCCCCCGACGGGGACCGGTGAGCGCCCGCCCCGGTAGCGCCGGGCTCCGAGTTCCAGTACCTCGCGCTCGCGCTCCTCGACCTGCGCCAGTTCCTCCGGGGTGACGCGGGCCTCCCGGACCACCGCGTCGTTGATCACGCGCACGCCGTCCTCGCCGATCGCTCCCATCCCCAGCTCCGGCTGGAAGGGCACACCCAGCTTGCGGACCAGACACACGTCCAGCGGTGCCCCGAGCACTTCGGCGACCTCGGCGGCGACCGGCACCCCTCCCCTGGGCAGCCCCAGCACCACGAGGTCCCGGCCCCTGAGGTGCTTCAGGCGCGCGCCCAACTGCCGTCCGGCTTCGAGACGATCGGTGAAGACCACGATGCAGCCTCCTCACTCCCGGGAGGACCAGAGCGGTGCGGGCGGGGACTCCTCGGGCGCCCCTGCCGCCGTGATGTCACCGGCGGCGGCGCGGACCAGCCGCCGGCCCAGGGCGATCAGAGCCCGTCCGGCGGCGAGTTCGTCACCGATCTCGGGCACCGCCGCGTCGTACGGGTTGCGGTGGGCCTCCGCGTCGCTGACGAGCACGTTCTCACCGGTGTCCAGGACGGCCCGGGCCGTGGTCGCCGGGTCGTGTTCGGACAGGTACAGGTGCAGCGTCCACTCCTTGGCGGACGCAGGCCGGCTGTCGGTGGTCCGGGTCATCGTCCGTCCCTCCTCACGCGGGTGCGAGGCAAGAGGACTGAAGGGGATTGCGGCCCTCTTCCACTGTGACTCCGATGGGCGCCCGGCGCACAGGTGCCCGCGGGGC
The DNA here is from genome assembly GCF_059510295.1 of Streptomyces sp. PTL18. Classification (NCBI taxonomy): domain Bacteria; kingdom Bacillati; phylum Actinomycetota; class Actinomycetes; order Kitasatosporales; family Streptomycetaceae; genus Streptomyces; species Streptomyces sp. PTL18. The sequence goes on from NZ_JCAJZO010000005.1 coordinate 312,482, forward strand.
GCGTCGCCGGGCCGGGCACAATGGCGGTCATGAGCACGCGTTCCTGCCCGTGCGGGCTGCCCGAGGCCTACCAGAACTGCTGCGGCCGCTTCCATGCCTCGGCCGCCGCCGCGCCGACGGCCGAGGCGCTCATGCGGTCCCGGTACAGCGCCTTCGTCCAGGGGGACGCGGGGTATCTGCTGCGCACCTGGCATCCGCGTACCCGGCCGGCGCGGCTGGACCTCGATCCGCGGATGCGCTGGACGGGGCTGGAGGTGCTGGGGACGACGGACGGATCCGCGTTCCACTCCACGGGGACCGTGACGTTCCGCGCCTCCTACCGGGGTGGCTCGCTGCACGAGCGCAGCCGGTTCGAGCGGGTGGACGGGGCGTGGGTGTACGTCGACGGGGACGTTCTCGACTGACGGCTCTCCGGGGCCGTCACGGCGCCAGGATGTCCAGTTCGTGCAGCGCTCCCACGGTGATCTCGCGGGTGAGCTGCTCGGCGCGGGCCGCGTCGCCCTCCCGGACCGCCTCCGCGACCTGGACGTGCAGGGTGACCGCGGCGGGGTCGGGGTCCTCGAACATGACGTCGTGGTGGGTGCGGCCCGAGAGGACTTCGGCGACGACGTCGCCGAGGCGGGCGAACATCTCGTTGCCCGACGCGCGGAGGATCACCCGGTGGAAGGCCACGTCGTGGACCAGGTAGGCCTCCAGCCGGTGGCCGCGTGAGTTGGCCACCATCCCGAGGGCGCACTCGGTGAGTTCGGCGCACTGCTCGGCGGTGGCGTGGCGGGCGGCCAGGCCCGCCGCGACCGGTTCGACGGCCGAGCGCAGCACGGTCAGTGAGCGCAGCTGCCGGGGGCGGTCGGCGCCGGCCAGCCGCCACCGGATGACCTGGGGGTCGTAGACGTTCCACTCCGAGGCGGGCAGGACCGTCACGCCGACCCGGCGGCGCGACTCCACCAGGTGCATGGACTCGAGGACGCGCACCGCCTCGCGCATCACGGACCGGGACACCTCGAAGTGCTGGGCGAGTTCGTCGGTGCGCAGGACACTGCCCGGCGGGTACTCGCCCGCGGTGATCGCGGGGCCGAGGGTGTCCAGTACATGGCCGTGCAGCCCCCGGCCCGGTGTGCTCATGCACTCAGCGTACGAGGAAGGTCACGGGAAGAAAAAGTCAGACTTATATGTCACAGGGGCTTGAATTCGTCGTACCTAATCGGCTTCAGTGACGTCGACACGAGATGTCGTCGAAGACAGCGAGAGCACGATGCAGCATCTGCGCACCCCCCACGTCGTCGTGGTGATGGGCGTCGCGGGCACGGGCAAGACCACCGTCGGTCCCCTGCTCGCCGCCCGGCTCGGCGTTCCGTACGCCGAGGGCGACGACTTCCACCCCCCGGCCAACATCGCCAAGATGTCGGCCGGGATCCCGCTCGACGACGAGGACCGGTGGCCCTGGCTGGACGCCATCGGCGCCTGGGCGCACGAGCGGGCGGGGCTCGGCGGGGTGGTCAGCAGCTCGGCGTTGAAGCGGGCGTACCGCGACCGGCTGCGGGCCGCGGCTCCCGGTGTCGTCTTCGTGCATCTGACGGGCGACCGGGGGCTGATCGAGGAACGGATGGCGCACCGCCAGGGGCACTTCATGCCCACGGCGCTGCTGGACTCCCAGTTCGCCACGCTCCAGCCGCTGGAGGCCGACGAGCGGGGTGTCGCGGTGAACGTCTCGGGCAACCCCGAGGAGATCGCCGCACGCGCCGTCGACGCCCTGCGCGACCTCGACCGGTCCTCCGCCCGGTCATCGCAGTAACTCCCCCGCCCTCGGCGCGAGGTCCTTCCCCCCAAGGGCCTCGGCCCCGGCACGCCCTCTCCCCAGGGGCGACGGCCGGCCGAGGGCTTCCTCTCCCGAAACCGAGAGTTCCTCTCCTCACCCCTAGGGAACACCCGTGACCAGACTCAGCGTCGAGATGCTGGCAGCGGCCCCCGTCGAGCCGATCACGTCGGCGGGCCACACTCAACTGGGCATCGCGGCGGCGGCGGGCATCGCCGTCATCGTGCTGCTCATCACCAAGTTCAAGCTCCACGCCTTCCTGGCCCTGACCATCGGCTCGCTCGCGCTGGGCGCGTTCGCCGGGGCGCCGCTCGACAAGGCGATCACCAGTTTCACCACCGGGCTCGGCTCCACCGTGGCCGGTGTGGGCGTCCTGATCGCGCTCGGCGCGATCCTCGGCAAGCTGCTCGCCGACTCCGGCGGCGCGGACCAGATCGTCGACACGATCCTCGCCAAGGCGCAGGGCCGTGCGATGCCGTGGGCGATGGTGCTGATCGCCTCGGTGATCGGACTGCCGCTGTTCTTCGAGGTCGGCATCGTGCTGCTGATCCCGGTCGTGCTGATGGTCGCCAAGCGGGGCAACTACTCCCTGATGCGGATCGGTATCCCGGCGCTCGCGGGTCTGTCCGTGATGCACGGTCTGGTCCCGCCGCACCCCGGTCCGCTGGTCGCGATCGACGCGGTCAAGGCGAACCTGGGTGTGACGCTGGCGCTCGGCGTACTGGTCGCCGTCCCGACGGTGATCATCGCGGGTCCGCTGTTCTCGAAGGTCGCAGCCCGCTGGGTGGACGCCCCCGTCCCCGACCGCATGATCCCCCCGCGCGCCTCCGAGGAACTGGAGCGGCGCCCCGGGTTCGGCGCCACGCTGGCCACCGTGCTGCTGCCGGTCGTGCTGATGCTGTCCAAGGCCCTGGTGGACATCGTCGTCGACGACCCGGCCAAGATGGTGCAGCGCGTCTTCGATGTGATCGGCTCGCCGCTGGTCGCCCTGCTCGCGGCCGTGATCGTGGCCGTCTTCACGCTGGGCCGCCCGGCCGGGTTCGGCAAGGAGCGGATCTCCCGGCTCGTCGAGAAGGGCCTCGCCCCCATCGCGGGCATCCTGCTCATCGTCGGCGCGGGCGGCGGCTTCAAGCAGACGCTGATCGACTGCGGTGTGGGCCGGATGGTCCTCGACATATCCAAGGACTGGTCGATCCCCGCGCTGCTGCTGGCCTGGCTGATCGCGGTGGCGATCCGGCTCGCGACCGGCTCCGCGACCGTGGCGACCGTCTCCGCCGCCGGTCTGGTCGCGCCGCTCGCGGCCGACATGTCGACCACCCACACCGCCCTGCTGGTGCTGGCCATCGGCGCCGGATCGCTCTTCCTGAGCCATGTCAACGACGCGGGTTTCTGGCTGGTGAAGGAGTACTTCGGACTCGGCGTCGGCCAGAACCTGAAGACCTGGTCGGTCATGGAGTGCATCATCTCCGTGGTCGCCGGCGGACTGGTCCTCCTGCTCTCCCTCATCATCTAGGAGCGGTACGGCGATGACGGCTCACCCCCTCTTCGACATCGGCGGCCGTACGGCGCTGGTGACCGGCTCCAGCCGGGGCATCGGGCTCGCGCTCGCCCGCGGGCTGGCCGAGGCCGGCTGCACGGTGGTCCTCAACGGGCGCGACGCCGACCGGCTCACGAAGGCGGCGGCGGAACTGCCGGGCGATGTGCACACGGCCGTGTTCGACGTGACCGACGGCGCCTCGGTCGCCGCCGGCATCGCGGATGCCGAGGAGCGGGTGGGCCCGCTCGACATCCTGGTCAACAACGCGGGTATGCAACTGCGCGCTCCGCTCCTGGAGTTCACCGACGCCGACTGGCACCGCATCCTGGACACCAATCTGACCAGCGCCTTCCTGGTAGGCCGTGAGGCGGCGCGGCACATGACCGAGCGCGGCCAGGGGAAGATCATCAACATCTGCTCGCTGCAGAGCGAGGTGGTCCGCCCCGGGATCGCCCCGTACGCGGCGGCCAAGGGCGCGCTGAAGATGCTCACCAAGGGCATGTGCGCGGACTGGGGTCCGCACGGCGTGCAGGTCAACGGGCTCGGCCCCGGTTACGTGGAGACGGAGCTGACCCGGCCGCTCGTGGAGGACGAGGAGTTCAGCGCCTGGGTGCGCAGGCGTACTCCGGCCGGGCGCTGGGGGCGTACGGAGGACCTGGTGGGCGGGGTGCTGTTCCTCGCCTCCCCCGCTGCGGACTTCGTCGGCGGGCAGGTGCTGTACGTCGACGGCGGCATGACGAGCGTGCTGTGAAGGAGGGTTCGGCGGTGCTGGGGTGTGTCATCCACGGCCGGGGCGACCTGCGCGTCGCCGACCTGCCGGTCCCGGCGCCGGGGCCCGGGCAGGCGCTGGTCGCCGTCCGCTACGGCGGGGTGTGCGGCTCGGACCTGCACTACTGGCGGCACGGCGGGGTCGGGGACTTCCGGCTCAGGGAGCCGATGGTGCTCGGTCACGAGGTGGCCGGGACAGTGGCCGGCTACGGTGCCGGGGCGTCAGGTCCTGCCGTGGGTACGGCGGTCGCCGTCCACCCGGCCACTCCGTGCGGGACGTGCCCGGAGTGCGCGGGCGGGCGGCGCAACGTGTGCCGGGACACCCGCTACCTGGGCAGTGCGGCGCGCTTCCCGCATGTGCAGGGCGGCTTCGCGGCGCGCCTGGCCGTCCCGGCCGAGCAGTTGCGGCCGCTCCCTGCCGGTCTGGAGCTGCGGCGGGCCGCGCTCGCCGAACCGCTCTCGGTGGCGCTGCACGCGGTGCGCCGGGCCGGGGAGGTGGCCGGCCGGCACATCCTGGTGACCGGTGCGGGCCCGATCGGCTGCCTGGTGGTGGCGGCCGCGAAGGCGGCGGGCGCGGCGCGGGTCACGGTCACGGACCTGCTGCCCCGGGCGCTGGAGTTCGCCGCGGCGGCGGGCGCCGACACCCTCGTACGGGCGGACGCCCCGGACGGTGCGGGCAGGGCCGCCGAGGTGGACCTGGCGGTGGAGGCCTCGGGGGTCGCCGCCGGGCTCGACACCTGCCTGCGGCTGGTGCGCCGGGGCGGGGTCGTGGTGCAGCTCGGCATGCTGCCCCCGGGACGGAGCCCCTTCGCGGGCAACCTGCTGGTGAGCCGCGAGATCGACCTGCGCGGCGCGTTCCGCTTCGACACGGAGTTCGACGACGCGCTGGCGCTGCTCGCCTCGGAACCGACGCTCGACGCGCTGATCAGCGAGGTGGTCCCGGTGCGTGAGGCCGAGTCGGCGTTCGCGCTGGCGGCGGACCGGAGCCGCTCCTGCAAGGTACTGCTGGACTTCGCGCAGCCCGCCTAGAGAGGGCGCCCGACCAGCGAGTCGAGGATGCCGCGGGCCGCGGCCAGGTCGTCGATCGCCGCCGTGATCCGCGCCCGTTCCCTCGCCAGTCCTTCGAGGAGTTCCGGGCACGTGCCGGCCGGCACGACGTTCTCGTCCGCGACGCAGGGCACGATCTCGGCGATGACGGAGGTCCCGAGCCCGGCCGACAGCAGGACCCGGATGCGCCGCACGGTCGTCACGTCCCGCTCCTCGTACTCGCGGTACCCGCTCGGCCGCCGCACCGGGGACAGCAGCCCCTGCTCCTCGTAGTAGCGCAGCGCGCGGGGGCTCGCACCGGTGCGGCGCGAGACTCGGTGCACGGGGCCGCGCACGCCTTAGCCCTCGCCTCCGCAGAGGGCGTGGCACCCGGGAACCTCGCGCCGTTCGCCGCCGGGATCAGCGGCCTGCTGTCGGAGATGATCCCCCGGTGGGCCGACCAGCTTCGAACCGGCCGCTTCCCGGGGGAGCGCTCCACCGTCGCGTCGGCGGCGACGACGCTCTCCCGGCTGGTCGAGGCCGCCTCGGCACACGGACTGGACACCGGGGCGCCGGCGGCCGCCAAGCGGGCCGCCGACCGGGCCGTCGCCGACGGTCACGGTGAGGACGGGCTCGCCCGCCTCGTCGCGGCCGTGGCGGCTACGGGCGCCACAGAGGGTGTTCCCGCTCCGCCCAGTCGCGGCTGACCAGGCCCGTCCGCAGGCCCCGGCGGGACTCCGGGTCGCCGAGGGCCTTGCCGATGTGACCGGCCAGGACCACCCCGATCGTCAGGGCCAGCCAGTCGTGGACGAACGTCGCCGAGGTGCGCCACATCAGCGGGGTGAGGTGGGTGAACCACATCAGCAGTCCCGTGCCGAGCATGACCAGCGTGGCGCCCGCGATCCACGCCGCGTACGTCTTCTGCCCCGCGTTGAACTTGCCCGCCGGCCGGGACTCGCGGCGGTGGTCGCGCCGCAGGGCCGCGCGCAGCCACACCCGGTCGTGCGGCCCCCAGCGGTTGAGGTGGCCGAGGTCCGCGCGGAACGCCCGGGAGGCGAGGCCGAGGAGGACCGGGACCGGCAGGAGCACGCCCGCCACCTCGTGGACCCGCACCACCAGTTCGCGGCGTCCCACCAGTTCCGCGAACGCGGGGATGTAGAGGCAGGCCGCCGTCACCACGCACACGCCCATCAGGACGGCCGCCGTACGGTGCACCCAGTGCTCCGCGCGCGTGAAGCGGCGCACCCGGGCCGGGGCGGCCACGGGCGGCTGCCGGTCGTCAACTCGTGGGGGCATCGTCACGTCCGTTCGACCGGCCGACCCAGGCGTCGACGTCGTAGCCCCGCTCCTCCCAGTACCCGGGCCGCACCGCCCGGGTGACGGTGATGCCGGAGAGCCACTTGGCGGACTTGTAGAAGTACATCGGGGCGACGTAGAGGCGGACCGGGCCGCCGTGCTCGTGGGTCACCGGCTTGTCCTGCATCCTCAGCGCGACCAGGACGTCGTCGCGGCGCGCCTGGTCGAGGGTGAGGCTCTCGGTGTAGGCCCCGTCGAAGCAGGTGAAGCGGACGGCACCGGCGGAGGACCTGACGCCCGCGGCGTCCAGCAGGGTGGACAGCCGTACGCCCTCGAACGGCGTCCTCGGCACCCGCCATCCCGTGACGCACTGGACGTCGTGCACGAGCCGCGTCTGAGGCATCGCGCGCAGGTCGGCCAGGGTGTAGGTCTTCGGATGGTCGACCAGGCCGTTCACGGTGAGCCGGTAGGTCGTCTCGCCGAGGTGCGGGACGGAGGCGGTCACCGAGTAGTAGCGGAAGCCGCCGCCGTTGGGCAGCAGTCCGGTCAGACCCGTGGGGTCCTTGCCGGCGACACCGCCCAGGAAGGACTCCAGGCCCCGCTGGACGGTGGGCGCGGCGATCACGCCGAGCGCGCCGAGTCCCAGGGTGCCCAGCAGGACCCGGCGGCCGATCGGCGTGCCGGTCGCCGGCTGCTCCGGGGCGTCCCGCTCTTCCGGTGGTTCAGGGTTCACACGACGATTCGAGCACCCGGCACCCCCTCGATGCCAGGGGTGCCGGGTGCCCGTCAGGATTCCGTAACCACTTCTCACCGGGTTCTCAGGGAACGGATCAGCGCCGTGCGCGGGGTCGTGGGCGGGGTCACGGGGTCGACTCCGCGGCCTTCTCCAGCCGGAACGCCTCGTTGCCCAGGCCGATGCGGGCGTGAGCCCGGGGCCTGCGGGAGCGGAGCAGCAGACCCTGGACCAGGCCGAGCACCAGGGCCACGCCGATGATCGCGGGGAGCAGCCATCCCAGTGCCGAGTCCGGGCCCGTGCCGACCAGGACGTCGAAGTCCTTGACGGTGTAGCCCGCGATCACCAGCAGGGCGAGTCCGGCCACCGCCGAGGTGGCCAGCCGCCAGGCCTGGGCGCGGGCGGAGCCACGGCGGGCGAAGAAGACGATCACGGACGCGGAGGCGGCCACCATCAGCACGGTGACGCCCAGCGCTCCGACGCTGCCGAACCAGGTGAACAGGTGCAGGACGGGTGCGGTCGGGTCGCCGTTCGGCCTGTCGTCGGCCACCGCGAACGCAATCACGATCACCGCGGACACCGCGCTCTGCAGCAGGGAGCCGGTGCCGGGCGCGCCGCTGGTGCCGGTCGTGCGTCCGAAGGCGGCGGGCAGGAGTCCCTCGCGGCCCATGGCGAACGCGTACCGGGCGACCACGTTGTGGAAGCTGAGCATCGCCGCGAACATGCCGGTGACGAACAGCACGTGCAGCACGTCCGTGAAGGTGTGCCCGAGCAGGGATTCGGTCAGCCGGAACAGCAGGCCCGCGCTCTGCTTCTGCGCGGCCGGCACGATCTGCGAGGGGCCGGCGGCCACGGTGAGCGCCCAGCAGCTGAGCGCGAAGAAGACGGCGACGAAACCGACCGCGAGGAACATCACCCGGGGCACCAGGACGGCCGGGCGGCTGGTCTCCTCCGCGTAGACGGGCGCCTGTTCGAAGCCGAGGAAGGCGGCGACGCAGAAGCAGAGCGCGGTGCCGACGCCCGCCCCGGTGAGCGTGTCGGGGTTGAAGGCGTGCAGGGACAGGCCTTCCTCGGCCGGGTGGGCCACGGCCGCGACGTCGAAGATCATGACGAGCGCGACCTCGATCAGCAGCAGCACACCGAGTACGCGCGCGTTGACGTCGATCTTGAGCCAGCCGAGTGCGCCGACGACGAGGACGGCGGCCAGTGCCGGGATCCACCAGGCCATCCGGACGTCCGGATAGGTGGCGAACAGCCCGGAGACCTCGAAGCCGAAGATGCCGTAGATGGCGAACTGCAGTGCGCTGTAGGCGACGAGGGCCACCGCCGCCGCGGCCGCGCCCGCCGTGCCGCCGAGCCCGCGGGAGATGTACGCGTAGAACGCGCCCGCGTTGTGGACGTGGCGGCTCATCTCCGCGTACCCGAAGGAGAACAGCGCGAGCACCACACCGAGGAGGACGAAGAGCAGCGGCTGGCCGACGACGCCCATCACCCCGAATGTGGTGGGCATGACACCAGCGACCACCATGAGGGGGGCGGTCGCGGCCAGCACGGACAGCAACAGGCCCGTCGTGCCGAGCCGGTCGGCGCGCAGGGCGCGTTCCTGTCCCTTGAACGTGGGGATGGTGCCGCCGTCGGCGGCGGCCGGTCTGCTCGTGCTCGAACTGCCGGTCGTCATCGCGCGGTTGTCCTTTCGGATGCCCTGAACGGGACTGTCGGAACTGTCGGGACTCTCGGGACTGTCGGGGCTGCGCGGGCCGTGGGCGCGGTGGGGGCCGTCGGGAATGCCGGTACTCTCGCAACCGCCGGTGCCGTCACGCCGTACCCAACGCCGTCGCACGCGCGGTACGGAACGCCGAGTACGGGTCGCGGTCGGGGTACGACCACGGCGCCGGGGTCGCGTACGACCCGATGCGGTGGAACAGGGCGGCGGCCTCGGCGCCCCGGCCCTCGCAGTACTTGGCGTGGGCCAGGAAGTTGAGGTCGACATGGCGGCGCGGGTGGTCCTCGCGCTCCCACTCCAGCCACCAGTCGAACGCCGCCTTCATCACCTGGCGGGCGCGCCGCCCCACCCAGTGCCCGGAGGCGACGGGGTCGAGCGGTTCGCTGCCCGTGGCGGCCAGCACGCGGTAGCGCTCGGCGTGCGCGACGACCGGGAGGATGGCGAGCGGCGAGTCGGCCGGGGCCTGTTCGGCCGCCCAGTTGGCGAAGTCGTAGACCTCGTGGAGCGGGTCCTGGCCGGCGTCGGCGCGGCGCTCCGCGAGCCGCGCGACCACCAGGTGGTGGGCGTGGTGGTGGTCCGGGTAGCGTGCGCGCACCTCGTCGAACAGGCGGACCACGTCCTCCTCGGTACCGAGCGACCGCTCCAGGATCAGCAGTCCGAGCCAGGGCGTCGGATCCTCGGGGGCGAGCGCGGCGGCGGCCCGGCAGGCCTGGCGGGCGGCGTCCGGGGTCGCCTTGCCCTTCAGCGCGCGGTGGACGACGGCATGGGCGACGAGGACGGCCGCGCAGGCCGACTCGGGTTCGGCGAGCTGCCATTCACGCGCCCAGGCGAGGGCGGTGGGTTCCTGGGCGAGGACGGTGACGCGGTGGCCGCGGCGGTCCCAGTCGTCGTGGGTCGAGGCCAGCAGGGCACGCACGGTCGCCCATCGCCCGCGGGCGAGCGAGGCCCGGGCGGCGATGAGTTCGCTGTCGTCGAGTGCGGCGTCGAAGAGCCGGTCCCCGCGTTTGCGGGCGCGGCCGAACGCCGGTGGGGGTGGGGGTGGGGGTGGGGGTGGGGGTGGCACCGCGATGATTCCTTACCGAACGCGGCTCGTCAGAGTGCGGTCACCCACAGCAAACCCTCCACCGGCGGTGCACGTCAAGGGCCCACCGGGGCCGGTGCACGTGTCAACTCCACTGCGTGACAGGCGTATTGCACACGCAACGGGTACGCGCACGCGCGGGGAGACGGGGCTGCTGCCGACGCTCCGCCGGCCCCGCCCCGCGTCCGCTCAGCCGACCGCCCCGCCCCGCGTCCGCTCAGCCGACCGCCTTGGCCGCCGCCCGGCCGGCGATGCGTCCGGAGAACAGGCACCCGCCGAGGAAGGTGCCCTCCAGCGAGCGGTAGCCGTGCACCCCGCCTCCGCCGAAGCCCGCCGCCTCCCCGGCCGCGTACACGCCCGGCAGCGGGTCGCCGCCCTCGGTCAGCACCCGGGAGGACAGGTCGGTCTCCAGGCCGCCGAGGGTCTTGCGGGTGAGGATGTTGAGGCGCACCGCGATCAGCGGGCCCGCCGCGGGGTCGAGGATGCGGTGCGGGGCCGCCGTACGGATCAGCCGGTCGCCGAGGAAGCGGCGGGCGCCGCGGATCGCGGTCACCTGGAGGTCCTTGGTGAACGGGTTGCGGATCTCCCGGTCGCGCGCGACGATCTCGCGGCGCAGCCCGGCCTCGTCGATGAGGGGCTCCTTGGTGAGCGCGTTCATGCCGCGCACCAGCGCGCCGAGGTCCTTCTCGACGACGAAGTCGACGCCGTGGTCCATGAACGCCTTGACCGGTCCCGGCACGTCCGCGCGGGCCCGCACGATCACGTCGCGGACCGACTTGCCGGTGAGGTCGGGGTTCTGCTCGGAGCCGGAGAGCGCGAACTCCTTGCCGATGATCTTCTGGTCGAGCACGAACCAGGTGTGGTCGTACCCGGTCTTCATGATGTGCTCGAGCGTGCCGAGGGTGTCGAAGCCGGGGAAGAGCGGGACGGGCAGGCGCCGGCCGCGGGCGTCCAGCCAGAGGGAGGACGGGCCGGGCAGGACGCGGATGCCGTGGTTGTCCCAGATGGGGTCCCAGTTGTGCAGGCCCTCGGTGTAGTGCCACATCCGGTCACGGTTGATCAGACGGGCGCCCGCCTCCTCCGCGATGCCGAGCATCCGGCCGTCGACGTGAGCGGGCACACCGGAGACCATGCGCTCCGGCGGGTTGCCGAGACGCTTCGGCCAGTTGGCGCGGACCAGATCGTGGTTGCCCCCGATACCGCCCGAGGTGACGATCACCGCCTGGGCCCGCAGCTCGAACGCGCCGGTGACCGTGCGGCTGCTGGCCTTGCCCCGCGGCGCGTCCGAGGGCTCCAGGATCTCGCCGGTGACGGTGTCGACGGTGCCCGCGCTGCGCGCGAGGCCGGTGACGCGGTGACGGAACTTCAGCTGGACGAGGCCGCGCGCGACCCCGGCCCGCACCCGCCGCACGAACGGGGCGATCACCCCGGGCCCGGTCCCCCAGGTGATGTGGAATCGGGGGACGGAGTTGCCGTGTCCGGTGGCGTCGTAGCCGCCGCGTTCGGCCCAGCCCACCACCGGGAAGAAGCGCACTCCCTGCCCGTGCAGCCAGGCCCGCTTCTCGCCCGCCGCGAAGTCGACGTACGCCTCCGCCCACGTGCGCGGCCAGTGGTCCTCCGGGCGGTCGAAGGCGGCCGTGCCCGTCCAGTCCTGGAGGGCGAGCGCGTGACTGTCGCGGATCCTGAGGCGGCGCTGTTCCGGGGAGTCCACGAGGAAGAGGCCGCCGAAGGACCAGAACGCCTGGCCGCCCATCGACTGCTCGGGTTCCTGGTCGAGCAGGATGACCTTCCGTCCGGCGTCCACCAGTTCGGCCGTCGCGGTGAGCCCGGCGAGGCCTGCCCCGATCACGATGACATCAGCGTCGTAGGCCATGCGCCCGTCCTCTCGCGGTGACGACCAGTCCGTCTCCTTGTTACCGACGGGTCAGATCCTTCGGCAGAAGAGTGACGGCGTCAACCGCGTGTTTCCGGGTACTCGCCGTTGTCGGCGAACTCGCGTCGTCCGCCGCGCGGACGCGTGCGCCGGCGTGCGGCAGCGGTGGGTCACCGGGGGCGGAAAGGGGACCCCGGCAGGGTTGTTGGCGGTCTTCCCGGTGTCGCCCGGCGGTGCGGGACGCCCGGTGGGACGTACGAGCGTGAGCCCGCCGAGAAGTTGTCAAGCACGGGCGGGTCACAGCCGCGAGCGCTACAGTCAGCGTGATACGCATCCCGTGGCCCCGCTGAATCATTGAGGTACGCAGCGTGTCGGTACTGGTTCTGGCTCTCGCCGTGAGCGCGGCCTTCTGTCTGGGCACCGGATTCGTCCTGCAGCAGAACGCCGCCCAGCAGGCACCGCTCAGCGACTTCCTCTCCCCCCGGCTGCTGCTGGACCTGATGAGGGTGCCGCGCTGGCTCGGCGGCATCGGTCTGATGGTGGCGGGCATGATCCTCAGCGCGGTCGCGCTGTCCCAGGGCGAGGTCTCGCTGGTCGAACCGCTGGTCGCGACGAACCTGCTGTTCGCGCTCGCCCTTTCCCGGCGGCAGACGAGGCAGCCGCTGGGCCGTCAGGGCTGGACCGGTCTGGTGCTGCTGGCCGGCGGTGTCACGGCGTTCATCGTGGCGGGCCGGCCCAGAGCGGGCGACGCGGTCACCGATCCGGTGCGGCACTGGGTGATCATCGGGTTGATGGTCGGCTCGGCGCTGCTGCTGACCACGTATGCGAAGAAGTCACGGCTGATCATCGGACCGGCGCTGCTGGCGCTGGCGGCGGGTCTGCTGTACGGAGTGCAGGACGCGCTCACCCGGGTCAGCGGGCAGCGCCTGACGACGGGCGGGTGGACGGAGTTCGTCACGGGCTGGCAGCCGTACGCGGTGCTGGCGCTCGGGGTGACCGGACTGGTGCTGGTGCAGAGCGCCTTCGAGACGGCGCCGCTGCGGATGTCCCTGCCCGCGCTGACCGCGGCCCAGCCGCTGGCCGGGATCGCGTGCGGCGTGGGCTTCCTGGGCGACCGCCTGCGCACCGACACGGGAGCGCTCGCCTGGGAGGCGGCCGGTCTCGCGGCGATCGTGCTGGGCATCGTGCTGCTCGGCTTGCACCCGGCAATGCCCCGGGGGCTGGGGGAAAGGGAACGGGAGAGGGATCTGCAGCCCGGATGAGGCCGCGGTGGCGGCCCCTTGCGGCGGGGCGGTCGACCCCAGGGCCCGGGAGCGGAAGCCTCGGCGGCCGGCGGGTGCGGGCGCCTGGTTGGATGGCCGTATGAGTGCCGCTGATGAGCTCCTTGACATCGTGGACGAGGACGACCGGGTCGTCGGGCGGTCGCCGCGCGGTGAGGCCTACGCGCGGGGGCTGCGGCACCGGTGCGTGTTCGTCCTGGCGCGTGACGGCGACGGGCGGGTGTTCGTGCACCGCCGCACCCCGACCAAGCTGGTCTTCCCCTCGCTCCACGACATGTTCGTCGGCGGTGTCGTCGGCGCCGGAGAGAGCTACGACGAGGCCGCCCTGCGCGAGGCCGAGGAGGAGCTCGGCGTCAGCGGGCTCCCGCGGCCCGACCCGCTGTTCAAGTTCCTGTACGACGACGGCGCCGGCCGGACCTGGTGGTCCGCCGTCTACCAGGTGCGCTGCGACCTGCCGGTGAACCCCCAGGCTGAAGAGGTCGCCTGGCACGCCTTCCTGCCGGAGGACGAGGTGGAACGGCGGCTGACGCAGTGGGAGTGGGTCCCGGACGGGCTCGCCGCGTACCGGCGGCTCAAGGAGTACCGCCGCTCCGCCCCTGAGCCCGGCGCGGCACGGCGCCCCCGGTAGGGTCCTGCCCGTCTGAATTCGTACGGAACGTCCGGCTGCGGTTCGCGCCCCAGGATGTCCGCCAGGAAGGCCGTACGCCCGACGACCGCTTCTCCCCGGCCGACGAGCGCACCTTCCTGGCCCGGCTGCGCACCGCGCTCGCGCTGAAACACACCGGGGGAGGCCCTGGCCGCGATCCCCGCAGGAACCCCCGGTACCGCGGGTTCGTTGTCGACTGGCAGGCTGTCCCGCACCAGTTGGTTGACGACGCAACAGGAGGTTGCATGGCCGCGGCCGAGCCGTACACGGTGGCACTCGCCGACGACGTACACGCCTACGTCCAGCCGGACGGCGGCTGGTGCCTGAACAACGCCGGGTTCGTGAGCGACGGGACGGCCACCCTGCTGGTGGACACCACCGCGACCGAGCGCCGCACCCGTGCCCTGGGTGCGGCGATGACGGCGACGGGCGCGCCCGCGCCCCGGGTGGTGGTCAACACCCACCACCACGGCGACCACACCTACGGCAACGCCTTCTTCGCACCGGCCGCGGTGATCGTCTCGCACGCCGACTGCCGCCGGGAGGCGCTCGCCGCCGGGCACAACCTGCCGCTGATCTGGCCCGCGATCGACTACGGGGACGTCCGCGTGCAGGGTGCCGACGTGACCTACCGGGACCACACGACGGTGCACGCGGGCACGGTGGACGCCGAGGTGGTCCACCCCGGTGTCGCGCACACCGTCGGCGACTCGGTGGTCTGGCTGCGGCACCGGCGCGTGCTGTTCACCGGCGACCTGGTCTTCGAGGGCGGGACGCCGTTCTTCCTGATGGGCTCGCTCAGCGGCTCCCTGCGCGCGCTGGAACGGCTGCGCGCGTTCGGCGCCGAGACGGTGGTGCCCGGCCACGGGCCGGTCACCGACGCCTCGGCGTTCGACCGAACGGAGCGCTATCTGCGGTTCGTCGCCGAGGTCGCGCACCAGCACCGCGCGGCGGGCCGTACACCGCTTCAAGCGGCTCAGGCCACGGACCTCGGGGAGTTCGCCGAGTGGCGGGAGAGCGAGCGGCTGGTGGCCAACCTGCACCGGGCCTACGCCGAGCTGGACGGGCTGGCCGAGGGGGCGTCTCTCGACCTGCTGCCCGCCTTCCGGGACATGGCGGTCATGAACGGCGGGGAGATGGTGGCCAGCCACGCGTGAGAGCCGCGCCGGACCCCGGTGGCGGCGCCCCGTCGCCGTGACACCCGCACCCGGCGGCGCCACGATGGCACCGTGGCGCCGATCACGTTCGCTCCGCGCACTGGACGACATACCGACCGGTCGGCATCATGAGGCAGGTCCTGTTTCCGCGCACGTCGCACGTGAGGAGCAACGATGAGCCCAGACCACCCGCCGGGTCTCGATCTCGGCCGGCTGCGCGGCCTGCTCGACACCGAGCGGCCCGGCCTGGTGAGCGGCCCCCTGACCGGGCGGCTGATCGAGGGCGGGCGGTCCAACCTCACCTACGCCATCACGGACGGCACGGCCCGGTGGGTCGTACGCCGTCCCCCGCTCGGCCACGTCCTGGCCACCGCGCACGACATGAGGCGCGAGCACCGGGTGATCAGCGCGCTGCACCCGACGCCGGTGCCGGTGCCGCGCCCGGTGCTGCTGTGCGAGGACGAGTCGGTCCTCGGCGCCCCCTTCTACGTGATGGACTTCGTCGAGGGCACTCCCTACCGCACCGCCGGACAACTGGCGCCGCTCGGCCCGGAACGCACCCGGAACGCGATCCTCGGCCTGGTGGACACGCTGGTCGAGCTGCACGCGGTGGACCCCGAGGCGGTGGGCCTCGCGGACTTCGGCCGCCCGGAGGGCTTCCTGGACCGCCAGCTGCGCCGCTGGGGCAAGCAGTTGGACGCCTCCCGCAACCGCGAGCTGCCCGGCATCGAGGAACTGCACGCGGCGCTCGGCCGTGCGCTGCCCACCTCTGCCGCGCCGGCCGTGATCCACGGCGACTACCGTCTGGACAACGTTCTCCTCGGTGACGACGACACGATCACCGCCATCCTGGACTGGGAGATGTCCACGCTCGGTGACCCACTGACCGACCTGGGCCTGCTGGTGATGTACAGCGTTCCGCTCGGCACACCCGACTCCCCGGTCTCCACGACCGCCGAGGCCCCGGGCCACCCCGACCCGGCCGAGCTGATCGAGCGGTACGCGGCCCGGTCGGGGCGCGATGTCTCCGCCATCTCCTGGTACACGGCGTTCGC
This sequence comes from Streptomyces sp. PTL18, assembly GCF_059510295.1. Lineage (NCBI taxonomy): Bacteria > Bacillati > Actinomycetota > Actinomycetes > Kitasatosporales > Streptomycetaceae > Streptomyces > Streptomyces sp. PTL18. Next base: position 328,470 of record NZ_JCAJZO010000005.1, read on the forward strand.
CTGGTTCAAGCTGGCCGTGATCCTCGAGGGCATCCACTACCGCTACACGCTCGGCCAGACGGTCGGGCGGGGCTTCGACCGCATCGGCGAGCTGGTGCCCGTCTTCATCGAGCACGGCCTGACCACCCTGCAGGAAGGCTGATTCTTCATGGACTTCGCGTTCGACGCGCGCACCGAGGAACTGCGCGCCAAGCTGCTCGCCTTCATGGACGAGTACGTCTATCCGGCGGAGGCCGTCGCCCACGAGCAGCGCGCACGGCTCGCCTCGCCGTGGGACACCCCGCCGGTCGTCGAGGAGCTGAAGGCCGAGGCGCGCCGGCAGGGCCTGTGGAACCTCTTCCTGCCGGACGCCGAGTACGGCGCCGGGCTCACCAACCTGCAGTACGCCCCGCTCGCCGAGATCACCGGCCGTTCCCCGCAGCTCGCGCCCACCGTCACCAACTGCGCGGCCCCCGACACCGGCAACATGGAGGTGCTCGCGCAGTTCGGCGACGAGCAGCAGAAGAAGCAGTGGCTGCAGCCGCTGCTGGCCGGGGAGATCCGCTCCGCGTTCGCGATGACCGAGCCGGAGGTGGCCTCCTCGGACGCCACCAACATCACCACACGCATCGAGCGAGCCGCCGACGGCACGGACGAGTACGTCATCACCGGCCGCAAGTGGTACATCTCCGGGGCGATGAGCCCCGACTGCAGGATCTTCATCGTGATGGGCAAGACGGACCCGGACGGTCCGGACATCCGCCGCCAGCAGTCCATGGTGCTGGTCCCCCGCGACACGCCGGGCGTCACGGTCAAGCGGGCGATGCAGGTCTACGGCTACGAGGACCACTACCACGGCGGCCACGCCGAGGTCGTCTTCGACCACGCGCGCGTGCCGGTCGCCAACCTGATCGGCGAGGAGGGCGGCGGATTCGCCATCGCCCAGGCACGGCTGGGTCCGGGCCGTATCCACCACTGCATGCGGCTGATCGGCATGGCCGAGCGAGCGATCGAGCTGATGTGCGAGCGGGCCGTCTCGCGCACCGCCTTCGGCAAGGCGCTGGCCCAGCAGGGCGTGGTGCACAACTGGATCGCCGACGCCCGGGTCACGGTGGAGCAGCTGCGGCTGCTGGTGCTGAAGACCGCATGGCTGATGGACACCGTGGGCAACAGGGGCGCCCACACGGAGATCCAGGCCATCAAGATCGCTACGCCGCGCGCGGTCGTCGACATCATCGACAAGGCGGTCCAGCTGCACGGCGCGGGCGGGGTGAGCCAGGACCTCCCGCTGGCCGAGCTGTGGGCGGCGGCCCGCACGCTGCGGGTCGCGGACGGCCCGGACGAGGTGCACCAGAGGTCGCTGGCGCGGCGGGAGCTGAAGAAGTACCTGTGAGGCACGGGTGAGGGGCGGACGCCAGGGCGTCCGCCCCTCACCCGTGTGCGCCGCCCGGCTACGGCCGCAGTGCCCTCAGCAGCAGGTCCGCCAGGTGGTCGGCGACCTCGCGGGGGCTGAGGGGGCCGTCGGGGCGGTACCAGGTCGACAGGTGGTGCACCGAGCCGAAGTGGTAGTCGACGACCAGGTCGGCGGGCGTGGCCGTGGAGAACACGCCCTCCTTCTGCCCTTCCTCGATCAGCGCGCGGAACCGCTCGTGGTAGCGGCGCCGCTCGGCGCGCACCTGCTTGTTCTTCTCCGGGCCGAGGTGGTGCATGGACCGGAAGAAGATCATCGCGTCGTCGAGGTTCTCGATCGTGGTGACGACGACGTCGGCCGCCGCGTCCCTCACGCGCTTCTCCACCGGCTCGTCGGCGTCCGCGAAGGCGTCGAGCCGCTCCTGCTGGACACGCAGCACGCGCGCGTACACCTCGTGCAGCAGATCGTCCTTGGAGCCGAAGTAGTGGTACAGCGCACCCTTGGTGACCCCGGCCGCCTCGACGATCTCCTGTACGGACGTACGGTCGTAGCCCTGCTCGGCGAAGAGCCGCGTGGCGGCGGCCAGGAGCCGCTGCGGGACCGGCGTGCCGTCCCCGTCCGTCGTTCTGGGCACTGCCGCCACCTGCCTTTCCGATGATGACTACTGGGCGTCTGCGCATTTTCCTGCGCATTTTCTCGGGTCGTTCGCCTTCGGAGCGCTCAAGCCGATGCCGAGACCCCGACCGTGCTCAGCCCTTCGGGCCTCCGTCGCGCTCTCGACACCGGTACGCCCCTTCGGCTCACTCCCGGCGGGTACGCAGTTCGCGCCGCAGGATCTTGCCACTCGCCGTCTTCGGCAGCTCGGGCAGGATCTCGACCTGACGCGGGTACTTGTAGGCGGCCAGTCTCTCCTTGCAGTACACGGCCAGCGCGTCGGGGTCCGCCTCGGCGCCCGGGCGCAGGCTGATGTACGCCTTGACGGTCTCCCCGCGGTATCCGTCCGGCACCCCCACGACGGCCGCCTCGCGTACCGCCGGGTGCGTGTAGAGAACGTCCTCGACCTCGCGCGGCCAGACCTTGAAGCCGGAGGCGTTGATCATGTCCTTCTTGCGGTCCACCACGTACAGCCAGCCCCGCTCGTCCATGAAGCCGATGTCACCGGTGCGCAGCTCGCCACCCGGGAAGGTCTCGGCGGTGGCCTCCGGGCGCCGCCAGTAGCCGGGGACCACCTGGGGGCCGCGGACGACGATCTCGCCCTGTTCGCCGAACGGCACCTCCTCGCCCGTGTCGTCGACGATGCGGACCACCGTGTCGGGGCCGGGGACGCCGACGGCGAGGGTCCCGGAGACCGGGTCCACGGGGGCCTCAAGGCCGGGCGGGACCGAGGCGCAGGGTGCGGTGCACTCCGTGAGTCCGTAGCCGTTCTTGATGTACGGCCCGAAGCCGGCCCGGAACTTCTCCACCAGCGCGGGCGGCAGCGGGGCGCCACCGGAGGAGATGACCCGGAAGGAGGAGAAGTGGTCCGGGGTGACGGAAGGGTGGGCGGCGAGCGCCATGAAGGCGGTGGAGGGGCCGACGGTGAAGTGCGGGCGGTGTTCGACGAACGCGTCGAGCACCACGCCCGGCTCGAACCGGTAGGCGAGGACGAGCGTGCCCCCGCTGGTGAGGCAGGCGCCCAGCTCGCACACCATCCCGGTGATGTGGAACAGCGGCGCCAGGGCGAAGTAGACGGGCGCCTCGGGCAGACCGAGCCCGGTGCTCTGCCGCTCGGCGTTGTACATGATGTTGCCGTGCGTGTTGGTGGCGCCCTTGGGAGTGCCGCTGGTGCCGGAGGTGTAGCTGATCAGGGCGATGTCGGACGGTGCCGCGTCGCGGCCCTCGGGCGCCTTGTGGCCCTGCCGGGCGACGGTCACCAGGTCGTCGGCGTCAAAGGCCTGGGCCCGCCGCTCGAAGTTCAGCACGCGGGCGTCGTCCCGCGTCTGCAGGTCCAGCTCGCAGGCGGTGAGCACGATCCGTACGGGCGATCCGGCGGCCGTGTCGCGCAGATACGCCTCCCAGGCGCGGTCGGAGCACACCAGGGCGGTCACCTCGGCGTCCTGCAGGACGTGCGTGACCTCGCCCGACTTGTACATCGGGTTGACCGGTACGACGGTGGCGCCGGCCTTCCAGGCGCCGAGCAGGGCCAGCACGAACTGCGGGGAGTTCTGCAGCAGGATCGCGACCCGGTCGCCGCGCTCCAGACCGCGCGAGGCGAGGAACCCGGCGACGGAGTCGGTCAGCGCGTCCAGTTCGGCGTAGCTGATCCGGCCGTCGAAGTAGGCGAGGGCGGTGCGGTCCGGGGAGGCCTCGCGCAGAGCGTGCACGAGTGAGTCGGCGGGGCCGACCGGGGCGCGCTGGGCGTCGTTCAGGAGGGCGAGCCACGGCTTGGCGGCGTAGCGCGAGCCGGTCAACGGGAGGCCTCCCACTTCTGCTGGATGTGGTTCATGCTCGTCAGCCAGCGGTCCGGGTCGGTGGCGCGCGCCTGGTAGTACGCGGCGGCCTCGGGGTGCGGCACGATCAGGAACCGGTCTTCCGCCATGCCCTTGAAGAGGGCGTCCGCGACATCCCCGGGCTCGATCGCGGTCGGTGCGAGCACCAGGTCGCCGGCGCTGCCGGAGGCGGTCAGCATGTCGGTGCGGACGCCCTGCGGGCAGACCGCGTGGACCTTCAGGCCGCGGTGCCGGTACGTCAGCGACAGCCACTCGGCGAAGGCGTACGCGCCGTGCTTGGTGACGCTGTAGGGGGCAGCGCCGATCATGGTGAGCAGTCCGGCCGCGGAGACCGTGGAGACGAACCGGCCCGCGCCGCGCTCCAGCCAGGCGGGCAGGAGTTCCCGGGCCGCGCGGACGTGCGCCATCACGTTCACGTCCCAGGCCTGCGCCCAGACCTCCTCGTCGGCGGCCTCGGTGCCGCCGGAGCCGAGGCCGGCGTTCGCGCAGTAGACGTCGACCGTGCCGCCGAGGGCCTCCCGCGCCTCGCTCACGATCGCGGACGCGTCGCCCGGGACCGCGATGCCGCCGATCTCGTCGGCCACGGCCTCGGCCTTCCGGGCGTCCAGGTCGTTGACGACGACCCGGGCCCCCTCGGTGGCGAAGCGGCGGGCCAGTGCGGCCCCGATGCCACCTCCTGCCCCGGTGACGACCACTCCCGCATGCTGCAAGGCTTCCACCATCGGTCTCCTTCGACGCGACACGCACCGGCTCTGCTGCCGTCGGCTCTGTACGGCCGCCAGACTAACCAGTCGGTATGTTGCGAGGGAAGGGGCTCCGCATCGGCACCCATGAGCATGACAGTCCGCTGATCCCGGAGGTCACCGCGGGAAGCCGTCCGCGAGGAAGGGGGGAGCGGTTTCGCCCGGCGCTCCGACGACTGGATCGACGGACCCACGGGCTCGGCGCGGGTGGGCGCACGGTGATCGACGCCGCAGCCACGGCCGACGAGGTGGCGGCCGCCCGGCAGGACGAGCCGGCCGACCCTCCGGCGGATCCGCGGGGAGCATCTCCGGTGCGGATGAGTCGTGACGTATGGCCAACCGTGCCCGTTGGCAGGACGATGCGCGCACAGCGCACTCGACCTCGGGGGCAAGGGGGCCCGTCATGGCGGCACCGGCAGTGAGCGTGAGTCCCTACTGGGAGCTGACCTTCGACGCGGACGGCGACGTGGACGGGCCGGAGCGGGACCGGCTGCTCGCGGAGGTGACCGGGCGCGGCGTGCGGGACCTGCTGGTGTTCGCGCACGGCTGGAACAACGAACGTTCCGGCGCCACCCGGCTCTACAGCAGCTTCTTCGCACCCGTGCCCTCGCTGGCACCCGGAGCCCGCCTCGGGTACGTGGGCGTGATCTGGCCGTCGATGATGTTCGCGGACGAGCCGATCCCCCACTTCCCGCCGTCCCTCGCCCCCCACCTGCCGCCCCCTGCTCCGCTGCTGGACGACGACAGCCGGCACGCGCTGCTCGAGGTGTTCCCCGGCCGCGCGACCGTGGTGGAGCAGCTCACGCGGCTGCTGGAGCAGCACCCGGACGACCGCGCCTCGCTGGAGGAGTTCGGGCGGCTGGTACGCCTGCTGGTGGAGGCGAGGCCGCAGGGCCCGCAGGCCGCGTTCGCCGCGGACACCCTGGCGCAGGGCACGCCCGAGAGCGAGCCCGCGATGCTGACCGCGGACACGGCCGAGGTGTGCCGGGGCCTCGCGCGGGCGCTGGAGCGGGCCGAAGCGTCCGAAGGGGAGGTGGCGGAGGGGTTCTCGTGCACGCCGAAAGGGCTGTGGGACGGGGCACGCGAGCTGCTCAGACAGGCCACGTACTACGCGATGAAGCGGCGCGGGGGAACGGTCGGCGAGCGGGGGCTCGGGCAGGTGGTCGGGCAGCTGGCGCAGGCGGCGCCGGATGTGCGCGTGCACCTGGTCGGGCACAGCTTCGGCGGGCGGCTGGTGTCGTTCGCACTGCGCGGGCTGCCGGAGGGGGTGCGCACGGTGAAGTCGGTGACGCTGCTGCAGGGCGCCTTCTCGCACTACGCGTTCGCGGCCCGGCTCCCCGAGGACCCCCGTACGAGCGGTGTGCTGGACGGGCAGCAGAACCGGATCGACGGACCTCTGGTGTGCTGCTACTCCCACTTCGACTCGGCGCTCGGCACCTTCTATCCGCTGGCGTCGCGGATGGCGGACGACGACCGTTCGCTGACCGGGGACTTCGCGGCCGGCTTCGGCATCGGCTCGCTGCTCGGCGCCCGATGGGGCGCGATGGGGCACGACGGAGTGCAGGCGGTGGACGACACGCGGAACCTGCCCCTCTCCGAGGCGCTGAACGGCGGGCTGCCGAGGACCGGCTGCGTCAACGTCGACGCGTGCGCGGTGGTGTGCCACGGCGGCCCGCCGTCCGGTGCGCACAGCGACATCGTGCACCGGGAACTGGCCCAGGTGGTGCTGGCGGCGGGCCGGGTGAGCTGACCCGCCGCCGCTCGTCGCCTGCCCGGCCTACCGGTGCGAGGTGTACTCCACCACCTGCTGGAACGTCGGCCGGTTCTGCCAGCTGATCCTGCCGTGCTTGATGCCGCCGAGGGTGCGCTGGACGATCGAGTCGGCGCACCACTGGTCACCGGCCGAACACTGGTCGTCGCCCGGGTACACCTGGGCCGCCGTCATGCCTGCGGCCTGCTTCAGCGTGCCGATCAGGATGTCGCGGCAGGCGCTCAGGCTGCCGCCGCCGCAGTACTTCTGCGCCAGCGGGCCCCGCACCGACTCACCGAGCACCGCCCGGATGTCCTTGTCGACATAGCTCCACCAGCCGTACTGGAAGGAGCTTCCGGCGTGCGATCCGGTCGGCCCGTGCGCAGCCGACGGGGACTCGTCGATCGGCAGGTTGTTGCCGAAGGCCGTGTACAGGTCGCTGCCGAGACCGGGCTGGAACTCCGCCTTCACCAGCAGCGGCCACCAGGCGTCCAGGATGCGGATCGCGTCGGCGTCGGCATACGTCTTCGAACCGGCTGAGGTCTCGGTGCGCTTGGCGCCCGCCGACACCCAGGTCTGTAGCTTGCCCATCGCCGCCGCCACGGTGGAGTCCGTCACCGGCGAGCTGCCCATGACCTTCAGCAGTTTGGGCACCACGTCCTCGGCACGCAGATCGGCGAGGGCCGCGTCGGCCATGGCCTTCGCCAGCGACGACCTGGTCACCCCACCGGCCGCGACCAGCTTCTTCACCCGGTCCTCGAGCAGGTTGCCGCGGTGGACCGAGCCTTCACCCCAGGGCGCGGCCGTGTAGTCCTCGGCCTGCTTGTTGTTCCAGGAGATGTAGTAGTCCTGGTCGACGGAGTTGGGGTGCTGGGACGGCGGCGTGTAGTCGGACGTGTTCGTCGCCGGGTCCCAGTTCCGCCACTCGTAGGCCTCCCGCGCCCACACCGGGAACTCGGCGTCGACGCCGCTCGCCCGCACCGGGTTGTCGCCGCTGTTGTAGTACGCGGTGTGCTGTGAGTCGGCGTAGAACCAGTTGAAGGTGTAGTTGATGTGCTGGGCCGCGCTCTGGAAGTCCTTCGGCCCCTTGACGTAGTCGGGGTCGTTGAGCATCTGGAAGCCGATGATCGAGTCGGCCTCGTGCAGGTAGGACGAGCGCAGGGTGGTGTAGGCGACCTTCTTGCCGCCGACCGTGGCGCGGTACTCCACGGGTCCGTACTTGGTGCGGTACACCCGCATGGTGTAGGAGCCGGCCGGGGTCGAGTCGGCGGTCGTGGGCGACCAGGAGTTCTTCTGTTCGACCTTGTCCATGGCCGTGCAGGTGCCGTGGTACAGGTAGTGGTAGTCGTCCTGGCACAGCTCCACCGCGTAGGTGTCGATGATGTCCTGGCCGGAGGTGGTGGCGCTCCACGAGTAGTCCTGGCCGCGGCCCAGTTCGACGTACATGCTCAGACCCGCGAAGGAGGCCCCGCGGGCGCTGATGCCCGGGCCCTGGATCTCCTGGAGCATGAGGAGCTGGGGGGCGAAGTAGCCGGTCTGCGGGCCGAAGACGGCGACGGGGTGACCGCTGGCGGTGTACTTTCCGCTGACCACGAGGGCGTTGGACATGCCGCGCCTGGCGGAGGTCAGGGCCGTCTTCGCGGCGGTGGCGGACGCGCTGGTGGCGCTGGAGCCCGCCGCGCTGCCGGTGCGGTCGTAGACGAGCGGTTCCTGGGTGACGGAACCGGCGTCGGGCAGCGCCTCGCCCTGCGGGCCGGCGGGCCTGGACTCGTACGGGAAGCTCTCGCCGTTGTGGACGGTGAGGACGGCCTCGGGGTCGTTGCGCTCGCGGAAGGACTCCCAGACCTTGGTGCCCTCCTCCACGCCGTACTTGGACTGGGCGGCGAGCAGGGAGATCGCGTTGTTGACCTCGCCGCCCCCACCGGAGCCGAACAGCGCGCCGATGACGGAGGCGAGCGCGACCAGGTCGGTGACCTTGAAGTGCTCGATGGTGCCGGCGTTGGTGATGGCGTTCTTGTGGCCGGTCAGGACGTACTCGCCGGGGAAGTAGCGGCCGGAGTCGGAGGCGTCGATGTAGGCGTTGACGCCGGCCAGATAGGCGTTCACGTCGGCGAGGGCCTGCTTGCCGCGGTCACCGGCGGCGGCCACCGCGTTGTCGATCTGCGCCTGGAGGTCGGCCTCGGTGTAGGGCGCGTTGCGCCAGAACTCCTGCTCGAGGCCCTGGTTGGAGGCGGCGCCGCCCGCGAAGGAGGTCAGTTGTCCGCGGCCGACGTGCCGGAAGACGTCCATGAGCCACAGCCGGTCCTCAGCCGCGGCATACCCGGCGCCGAACTCGGTGCCGTACCTGGTGGTACCGGTGATGTGCGGGACGCCCGTCCTCTTGTCGCGGACGATGGTCACGTCGCCGCGGCCCGCGGGCTTCTCGGTGGAGGCGACCTGGTCGGACGGGACGCCGAACGAGGCGTCGTTGAAGAAGGTGTTGATCTTCGCGTCGGTGAGCGTGGAGTAGCCGTTGGCCAGGTCGGCGTACGGGCCGAGTTGGTCCTCGGCATGGCCGGGCTGGGTGCCGAAAACCTGGTTGAGCAGGATCTGGGCCAGGGTCGCGTTGCCGTTCTCACCGGGCGGAAGGATGTCCGAGCACTGGCCGCCGCAGTAGTCGTTGGACGCGGTCGACTGCGCGGTGTTCGTGGCCGCCTGCGCGGTGACCGCGGCGGTCGGGGACAAGAGCCCCGCGAGGAGGACGCATATCGACGCGGCCTTGAGGAACTTGGGAGACCTGCGAGGAGTTCTCAGTCTGTCGAGGGCGGTGCGTGGGGTGCGCCGTGGCATGGCAGCTCCTCCCGACGGGGGTGGGGGCGGGCGGACGTTACCGCCGGTATCCCCGCGATTGAAGATGAACATGCGTCAGTTTTTCAACCGTCCGGCAGGTGGCTTATGGAAGTCATCGGAAATCCGATGGAGCCGAATCGCGTGTCGATACGTCTACTCGGCGACGTCGCGCGAAATCCGTACGACGACGCCGAAGTGACCGAAGTACAGGTGCAGGTGTGACGGAGGTGCAGGGCGATGGCCGGTTTCCGGAGTCTGGCGAGACAGGTCCGTGATCCGAGGTGCGATCTGGCACTGCGGCGCTACTCACTGCGCAAGTGCCTGGAGAAGTTCGCCCCCTACGGACATCGGGCGACATGGGACCATCTGTGCTCCCGGGCCGGGTTCGGCCCGGAGGACCGCTCCCCCGATCCGGCGCGGCTCGTGGCCGCGCTGGAGGAACTGGAGGAGGCCCGGTCCGTGTGGTTCGCCTACGAGGCCGAGTTCACGGAGCGCCGCAGGAAGGAGAAGCACGACGGGCTGCGCCGGCCGGGGAGTGTGGACGACTGGCACCGGCTGACGTGGGGCGGTTTCGGGGTCGCGTGGTGCGACGACCCGCGGGTCCACCCCCGGGAACCACTGGCGGAGGTGCTGCGCCGGATCATCGCCGCGCTGGAGCGGGAGCCGGGATCGTCCTGCCCGGTGTGCGCCGGGGAGTGCCTGATCTGGGGAGACGGCCTGGCCCATGAGCCGTCCTCGGGCCCGGTCTGCACGGACTGCGGCATCCTGGTGCCGGCGCCGGTGCTGACACCCGAGGCCCTGGCACGGACCAGGCGCACGCGCTTGCTGGTGTCGGCCTAGGACCGTGATCGTGGGGGTGCGCCGGGGGATGCCGCACCCCCCTTTGTCAGCGGTCAGCAGCGACCCCCGCCGTCTCCGCGGGCTAACGGATGTGAACATTCACCCCAAAACGCCCTGCGGGCAGGACACGTTGTCGCCGACGCTCGTCACGACGACGCTTGAGGCGATACGGGCGTACGGGATCCCCGGCGCCCACCGGTACCGCCCCTGAGGGCGGACACGACCGCCCGCGCCTCCGGCGGCTATCGCCTGCGGCGTTCCACCAGCAGGCGTGAACCCGACTGGGTGGCCGCGCCACTGCGGGCGGACAACTGGCCGACGGTCAGCTCGTGGATCTTCTCCGGAATCTTGGGCATCCGGCAGAGACTACCCACCTCGTCACCCTTCGGGTCCGTTGACACCGGCCCCGCGGCCGACCATGCTAAGCAGTTGCTTAGGTATGGTGACTTCGTGACGCGAGAGGCCGGGAACATGGCAGAGCCGAGGATCTTCACGTCCGCCGACGAGCTGAAGGCGGCGGTGGGCGAGCAGCTGGGGTACACCGACTGGCTGGAGGTCGACCAGAAGCGGATCGACCTGTTCGCGGACGCCACGGGTGATCACCAGTGGATCCATGTGGACCCGGAGAAGGCGGCCCAGGGGCCCTTCGGCACGACCATCGCGCACGGCTACCTCACACTGTCGCTGCTGCCGCTCTTCGGCCCGCAGCTGATCCGGGTGGAGGGCGTGAAGATGGGCGTCAACTACGGCACCAACAAGGTCCGCTTCCCCGCCCCCGTACCGGTCGGCTCCCGGCTGCGCGCCACCGCGACGCTCAACGGGGTCGACGAGGTCGAGGGCGGAGTGCAGGTGACCATCGGCTTCGCCGTGGAGCGCGAGGGCGGCGACAAGCCGGTGTGCGTCGCGGAGTCGGTGTCGCGGTACTACTTCTGAGCCGCCCCGGCAGGCCGGCTACTTGCCCGCCCCCACCATCCGCAGGACCAGGTCGGCGTAGAGCGCGCCGACCTCGTCGGGGGTGCGGGGGCCGTCGATGGTGAACCAGCGGGCGACGTCGATGCAGAGCGAGAGCACGGCGAGGGTGGTGCCCTTGACGTCGATCACGTCGAACTCACCGGCCGCCACGCCGTCCTCGATGATCCCCTGCACCTCGGCGTCGACCTGGCGGCGCAGCGCGACGATCTCCGCTCGGGCCTGAGGGCCGAGGGCGTCCAACTCGTACTGCACGACCCGGGCCGTGGTGCGCCGCCCCGCGTGCCAGCGGACGAAGGAGCTCACGGCGTCGGCGAGCCGCTCGGTCGCGCTGCCCTCGCGCCGGGCGGCCGTACGCAGGATCTCCAGGGCCTTGTCGTGACCGATCCGGCTGATGCGGTGGAGCAGCTCTTCCTTGGTCTTGTAGTGGATGTAGAGCGCGGCCGGGCTCATGCCGGCGCGGCCCGCGATGTCACGGGTGGTCGTGGCGTGGTAGCCGCGCTCGGCGAAGGCCTCCACGGCGGCGATCAGCAACCGCCGGGCCGCGTCCGGGGTCACCTCGGTCCACGGCTCCACCTCGCCGCCGGGTGTCTCCTCCGCCGCACTCATTCGTTCGCCCCTTCCACTGGCAGGACGAATACCATACCTCTGAAGGTGAGCGGTCGCTTAGGGAGCCCGCTCAGAGCTTTTCGAAGGGGTCGTGCTCGGCGAGCATCCTCTCCAGCCTGGCCTGGTCGACGCGGCTGACGATCTGCCCGGCCTCCTGGCGGTCCCTGATCACCTCGGCGAGGGTGAAGGCGGAGGTCACGAGGTAGAGGACGGCGATCCCGAGGAAGGCCCGCACCCAGGCGTCGGCGTGCAGCCGGAGGATACCGACCGCGGTGGCCACCAGGGCGATGGCGAAGGACGCGACGGCCTGCCCGTGGAAGGCGGCCGTGCTCTGCTGTCCGACCGGAGTCTCACTCATGCCCACCAGGGTCGGCGACGGGGGCGCCGGCGACATCCGTCGGGGTACTCACCCGGGTACTCAACCGCCCGGCTCCCACCCCGCACCGCCCCCCGGACCGAGGGCACCGGCCGACGAGCCGGGCCACGGGGCCGCGCCTCCCGCTCGTCCGGCCGCCGCGGGCACCCCTGCCCCGCGCGCCCGCGGCGGGGTCAGAACGCCGAAACCCCGGTGAGCGCGCGTCCGATGAGGAGTTTCTGGATCTGGCTGGTGCCCTCGTAGAGGGTCATCACGCGGGCGTCGCGCAGGAGTTTGCCCGCGGGGTACTCGTCGATGTAGCCGTAGCCGCCGAAGACCTGGAGGGCGTTGTTCGCGGCGCGGACGGCGGCCTCGGAGGCGAAGAGCTTGGCCTTGGAGGACTCGACGGCGAAGGGCAGCCCGCGGTCGATGAGGTCGGCGACCCGCCACGTCAGCAGCCTGGCCGCGTCCACGTCGACGGCGATGTCGCTGATGAGTTCCTGGACGAGCTGGTGGTGGGCGATGGTCCGGCCGAACTGTTCGCGCTCGCCGGCGTACCGCACCGCCGCCTCCAGCGCGGCGCGGGCTATGCCGACACAGCCCGCCGCCACCGACATCCGGCCCTTGGCGAGCGCGGACATGGCGACGGAGAAACCCTTGCCCTCGGGCGCCAGCATCGCGGACGCGGGGACGCGGACGTCCTGAAGGACCAGTTCGGCGGTCGCCTGGCCGCGCAGGCCGAGCTTGCCGTGGATCGGGCGGCGGGTCAGGCCGGGGGTGTCGGCCGGCACCAGGAAGGCGGAGACGCCCTTGTGGCCGGGAGCGTCCGTCGAGCGGGCGAACAGCAGCACCACATCGGCCCAGGTGCCGTTGGTGATGAACATCTTGGTGCCGTTGATCACGTAGTCGTCGCCGTCGCGCACGGCCCGCGTCGTCAGGTTGCCCGCGTCGGATCCGGTGCCCGGCTCGGTGAGGCCGAAGCAGCCGACCAGCTCGCCCGAGGTCAGTCCGGGCAGCCAGCGCCGCTTGTGCTCCTCGCTCCCCCAGGCGGCGATCGTCTTGGCCACCAGGCCGAGGGAGACGGAGACGATGCCGCGCACGGACGAGTCACCGCGGCCGAGTTCCTCGGTGACCAGGCAGTACGCGAGGTGGTCGCCGCCCGACCCGCCGTACTCCTCGTCGATGGTGAGCCCGAGGAACCCGACCTCGCCCAGCTTCCTGACGATCGAGCGGTCCACCTCCTCGGCCCGGTCCCACGCGACGACGTGCGGGGCGATCTCCCGGTCCACGAACTCCTCGGCCAGCCGTCGCACGGCCGACTGCTCCTCGCCGAGCTCCAGGTTCACGACACATCACCCCTGCGGCAGGTCATTGAAAAGGGCACATTTAAATTAGCACTGCTAGTTTCGAGTGGCAGCCCTACTATGTGCGCCATGGCACGACCGCGCAAGCCCCTCCTGAGCACCGACCGCATCGTCGAGGTGGCGCGGGCGCTGGTGGACGCGGAGGGCCTCGCGGCCGTCTCCACGCGCCGGCTCGCCGCCGAACTCGGTGTCAGCGGGCCGTCCCTCTACAACCACTTCCGTACGAAGGACGAGATCCTGGAGGCCGTCGCCGACTCGGTGAGTGCCCAGGTCGACCTGTCGATGTTCGAGGACGGACGGAACTGGCGGACCGCGCTGCACGACTGGGCCGTCTCCTACCGGGCCGCGCTGCGCGAGCATCCGAACATCGTGCCGGTCATGGCCCGCGGTCCCGGCCGCCGCCCCGCCGGGCTGCGCCTCGCGGACGCCGTGTACGGCGCGATGGTCGACGCGGACTGGCCGCCCGCACAGGCCACCTCCATCGGCGCGTTGATGCGCTACTTCGTCATGGGATCCGCGCTCGGGTCGTTCGCGGGCGGCTTCGTCGACGACGCGGCGGCGTACGACCCGGCCGACTACCCCCATCTCGGACAGGCCCATCTGCTCGCCGAGCAGCAGGAGAAGATCGACGAGCGGGCCTTCGAGACCGGCCTCGCCGCGCTGCTGGACGGGCTGGAGCAGCAGTACGAGCGGGTGAGGCGCCCGACGTAGAACAGCTGGGCGTGCCCGGCATGCTTCGGTGGGCGCCGAAGCGTCCGTGTCCCATGCTGGACGCATGACGAGGCGCAACGATGCCGGAGCCGCCGGGCTCGCCGGGCTGATCGCCGACGAGACACGGTCCGCCTGCCTGCTGGCGCTGCTCGACGGCCGGGCATGGACGGCCGGTGAGCTGGCGCGGCACGCGGGTGTCGCGGCCTCGACGCTGAGCGAACACCTGGGCAAGCTCGTCGCGGGCGGTCTGCTCGCCGAGGAACGGCAGGGACGGCACCGGTACGTGCGGCTGGCCGACACGCGGGTCGCCCAGCTGGTGGAGGACCTGGCCGCCCAGGTCGTCCCCGACGCGGGGGTACGAGGCCCGCGCACACTGCGGGAGGCGAGCGCCGGGTCCGCGATGGCACGCGGCCGCACCTGCTACGACCACCTCGCCGGCAGGCTCGGCACCGTCGTCACCGAGGCATTGACCGCCCGTGGGCTGTTGCGTCAGGACACGGGGTTCGCGCTGACCGACCCGGGCCTGGAGTGGTTCGGCGCTCTCGGGATCGGCCTCGACCGCAAGGGGCGCCGTCCGCTGGCCCGCTCCTGTCTCGACTGGACCGAGCGGCGCCCTCATCTCGCGGGGGTCGCGGGCGCCGCCCTGTGCCGTCACGTCCTGGACGCGGGCTGGTGCGTGCGCATCGGCTCCGAGCGGGCCGTGAAGGTCACCGCGGAGGGCGAGCGCAGTCTGTGCGAGCTGCTCGGGATCGAGCCGGCCGTGCTGCGCTGAGCCCCCACGTCCCATCCGGAACTCGTTGACCCCGCCGCCTTCTTCCCTCCCAGCCTCTGGAGCATGATGCACGCCTCCCCCTCTCGTCCGGCCGCGGGCGCGGCCGTCGTCACCGTCGTGCTGTGGGCCTCCGCCTTCGTGTCGATCCGCAGCGCGGGCGCCGCCTACTCGCCGGGCGCGCTCGCGCTCGGACGGCTGCTGGCCGGATCCATGACGCTGGGGGTGATCTGTCTCCTGCGGGGTGAGCGGTTGCCGCCGCGTTCGGCGTGGCGCGGGATCGCCATATCGGGACTGCTGTGGTTCGGCGTCTACATGGTGGTCCTGAACTGGGGCGAGCAGCAGGTGGACGCCGGGACCGCCGCCCTTGTGGTGAACATCGGGCCGATTCTGATCGCGCTGCTCAGTGCGCGGCTGCTCGGCGACGCCATGCCGCCGCGGCTCGTCGCCGGAATGGCGGTGTCGTTCGTCGGCGCCGTGACCGTCGGCCTGTCGATGTCGGGTGGCGGCGGTTCCTCGCTGCTCGGGGTGGTGCTCTGCCTGCTCGCCGCGGTCGCCTACGCGGCCGGGGTGGTCGCCCAGAAGCCCGCGCTGGGGACGGCCGGAGCGCTGCAGGCGACGACCTTCGGATGCCTGGTGGGCGCGGCCGCCTGTCTGCCGTTCGCCGGGCAGCTGGTCCACGACGCGGCTCGTGCGCCGGTGTCCGCGACGCTCAACATGGTCTATCTGGGCGTGTTCCCGACCGCCCTCGCCTTCACCACCTGGGCCTACGCCCTGGCCCGTACGACAGCCGGCCGCATGGGCGCGACGACGTACGCCGTGCCCGCGCTGGTCGTCCTGATGTCCTGGCTGTTCCTCGGCGAGGTCCCGGGGCTGCTGACGCTCGGCGGTGGTGCGCTGTGCCTGGCCGGGGTGGCGGTGTCGCGGTCGCGGCCCCGCAGGAGGGCCCCGGCCCCGTCGCAGCCCGCCACCCCCGAGCAGGTCCCGGCCGCCGAATCCTAGAACACCACCAGCGCCCGGCCGCCCTTGCCCGCCACCATGGTGTCGAAGGCGGCCGGGATCCCCTCCAGCGCGATCCGTTCCGTCACCAGCGCGCCCAGGTCCAGACGCCCCGCCCGGACATGGTCCGCCAGGACCGGCAGGTCCCTCGCCGGGTCCGAGTTGCCGTAGACGCAGCCGGAGAGGGTGCGGCCCCAGTGGAAGATCTCCAGGGCGTTGAACGTCACCTGCTGGTCCTTACCGCCGATGCCGACGACCGTCGTCCGCCCGCCACGCCGGGTGGACTCCCAGGCCGCGCGGATGGTGACCGCGCGGCCCACGCACTCCACGGCCACGTCGACGCCCTGCTTGTCGGTGAGGCCGCGGATCTCGCGGGGAGTGGCGTCGGAGGCGAGCACGAAGTCGGTGGCACCCGCCCGCCGGGCCAGTTCCTCCTTCGCGGGGGACACGTCCACCGCGACGATCCGAGCGGCACCCGCGATCCGGGCCGACTGGAGCGCGGCGAGGCCCACCCCGCCGACGCCGAACACGGCGACCGTCTCCCCGGGCCGCACCCGCGCCGCATGGTGCACGGCCCCGTACCCGGTGAGCACGGCGCAGCCCAGCAGGGCGGCGTCGGTCAGCGGCACACCGTCCGGTGCCGGCAGCACGCAGGACGCCGCGACCACGGTCTCCTCCGCGAACGCGGCCACGTTCAGGCCGGGGTGCAGGTCCGTGCCGTCGTCGGCACGGCGGGCGTGGATGTCGGCGGCGCCGGCGAGCGCGTTCGCGCACAGCCACACCTCGCCGCGCGCGCAGGCGTGGCACGTCCCGCAGGACGGTGCCCAGTTGAGGACCACGCCGTCACCCGGCGCGACATGGGTGACGCCCTCCCCCACCGACACCACCGTGCCGGCGCCCTCGTGGCCCAGCACCGCGGGGACCGGCACCCGCATGGTGCCGTTGGACAGGGACAGGTCGGAGTGGCAGACCCCGGCTGCGGCCAGCCGGACCCGGACCCGGCCGGGGCCGGGCTCCGGGAGCTCGATGGCGGTGACCTCCAGGGGAGCACCGACGGCGGGCAGGACAGCGGCACGGACCATCTGACTCAACGCTCCCGGAACTGGAGGGACTTGGTCTGGAGGTACTCGGCTAGGCCATGGGCGCCCAGCTCGCGGCCGACCCCCGACTGCTTGTAGCCGCCGAAGGGCGCGAGGGGGTTGAAGCGTCCGCCGTTGATGTCGACCTGCCCGGTCTGCAGCCGCCGTGCGAACGCGACCGCCTCCATGTCGTCGCCCGCCCACACGGCACCGGCGAGCCCGTACACCGTGCCGTTCGCGATCCGCACGGCGTCCTCCTCGTCCTCGTAGGGGAGGATCACCAGCACCGGGCCGAAGATCTCCTCCTGCGCGATCGTCATCTCGGGTGCCACGTCGGCGAAGACGGTGGGCCGCACGAAGTAGCCGCGCTCGCGCGGGGCTTCCGGGCCGCCCGCGACCAGCCGCGCGCCCTCCGCGACACCCTTCTCGATGTAACCGCGCACCCGTGCCTGCTGCTTGGCGTTCACCACCGGGCCGATGCGGTCGCCGTACTTCGCGGCTGCGGCGGCGGCGAGTTCGACCGCCTCCTCGTACCGCTCCCGGTGCACCAGCATCCGCGTCCAGGCGCTGCAGGTCTGGCCCGAGTTGGACATGACGTTCGCGACGCCCACGTTGACCGCCTTGGCGAGGTCGGCACTCGGCAGGATGACGTTCGCGGACTTGCCGCCCAGTTCGAGGGCGACCCTCTTGACGGCCGCTCCCGCCGTCGCGCCGATCCGGCGGCCGACCGCCGTGGAGCCGGTGAAGGAGACCAGGTCGACGCCCGGGTGCTCGGCGAGGGCCTGGCCCGCGACCGGGCCGTAACCGGTGACCAGGTTGAACACCCCGGCCGGCAGGCCCGCCTCGTGGACGGCCTCGGCGAAGAGCTGGGCGGTCAGCGGGGTGTCCTCGGCGGGCTTCAGGACGACCGTGCAGCCCGCCGCCAGCGCCGGAGCGACCTTGGCGACGATCTGGTGGAGGGGGTAGTTCCAGGGGGTGATGGCGCCCACCACACCGACCGGTTCCCGGTGGACGGTGGAGTTGCCGACCTTCTCCTCGAAGGAGTGGGTCGCGGCGAGCTCCGCGTAGGAGCCGGCGACCGCGATCGGCAGACCCACGTGCACCGTCTGCGAGAGCGGCAGCGGGGAGCCCAGCTCGGCCGTGACGGTCTCGGCCATCTCGTCCTTGCGGGCGACGAGCACGTCACGCAGGGCGGTGAGCCGGGCGGCACGCTCGGCCGGCTCGGTGGCGCCCCAGGCCGGGAGGGCCTGGCCGGCGGCACGTACGGCGGCGTCGACGTCCTCGGCGGTGCCTGCCGGTACCCGGCCGATGACCTGTTCGTCGACCGGATTCACGACCTCGATGGTGTCCGCGCCGACGGCGCGGCGCCAGGCACCGTCGATGTACATGCCGTCATGTGGCTTCATGGTCTTCCTCCCGGGCCGGGCGGCGTCTTCGCGCCCACGCTGGCGATCGCCACCAAACTAGCGATGTTAGTTTTGCGGCGCCAGGGGGCTCCGGGAGCCGGGCGTCCCCTCTCACTCCTCCAGGTCGGGCAGACGGGCCGGCGCCGGGCACACGCGCTGACCGTGCTGGTCGAAGACGAAGAGGTGGGCCAGATCGACCAGAAGCGGAACCTGCATGCCGTGGCTCAGCCGGAGATCGGGGGTCGTACGGACGACGAGGTCCCCGAAGAGGCGGCCCGTCTCGGCCGTCGGCGCGAAGGGGTCGGCGTCCGTACCCGCGGGGTCGTCCAGGACGGCCACCGGCTGTCCCGACCGCAGGGTGGCGGCGCGCTCCCGCAGCCGCTCCAGGACGGTTCCCTCACGGCGGCGGCGCCGGGTGGGCCGGCCCGGGCGCGCCGCTTCCAGTTCCGGTACGACGGCGGGGCTCGATCCCGTGTCGAAGTGGACCAGGACCTCGTGTCCCTGGAACTCCAGGTGCCTGACCTGCCCGGTGATCGGTACCTCCCCGGGGCGCGCGGCGGCGGGCGACGCGATGCGCACCGCCTCCGAACGCAGCCCGACGATCACCTCGCGGCCCTGCTGCACCCGCAGCATCTGGTGGTCGGCGCTGAGAGGGTGGGGCAGCGTCAGCCACTGGCGGCCGAGGCTGATCGACATCGTGCCGCCGAGCGGGGCTCGGACGAGCCCGCGCAGCAGGTTGATGCGCGGCGTGCCGATGAAGGCGGCGACGAAGACGTTCTCCGGCAGCCCGTAGACGTCGCGCGGGGCGGCGAGCTGCTGCAGGACCCCGCCGCGCATCACGGCGACACGGTCGCCGAGCGACATGGCCTCGGCCTGGTCATGGGTGACGTACACGGTGGTGACGCCCAGCTCCCCGGTGAGGTGGGAGATCTCGGCGCGCAGGTGGTTGCGGAGCTTGGCGTCGAGGTTGGACAGCGGTTCGTCCATCAGGAAGGCGGACGGGTGGCGGGCGATCGCGCGGCCCATGGCGACGCGCTGTCGTTCGCCACCGGAGAGCTCGGCGGGAAAGCGGTCGAGCAGGTCCTCGATGCCGAGCATGCGGGCCGTCGACTCGATCCGCAGACCGGGGTCCTCGCCGGGGCTCTCGATGCGCAGCGGGAAGCCGATGTTGTCGCGGCTGGTCATGTTCGGATAGAGCGCGAAGTTCTGGAAGACCATCGCGATGTTCCGCTCGGAGGGAGTCAGGTGGTTGGCGTACTCGCCGTCGAGCCGTATCTCTCCCTCCGTCGCCTCCTCGAGCCCGGCGATCATTCTCAGGACGGTCGATTTGCCGCATCCCGACGGGCCGAGCAGGACGAGGAACTCGCCGGGGCGGATGTCCAGCGACAGACGGTCCACCACGCGGACGCCCCGCGTGTACGACTTGCTGACCTGGCGCAGGGAAATGGCACGAGTCATGGCGGCTTCCGGGGCTACGGGACCGCTGGTGCTGCGCGGTCCGGTGTCCCGTGCGGGTCGTACGGGACTGTGGGTCACGGAAGTTAACGGACGGCATGCGCTCGGGGGAAGACTCCTGACGTGATCCGGTGTCCGGTCTCGCCGGATGAGAAAGCGACTGCTCGGTTTCGGCCCGCCGTCGGTGCCGCTGCGGGTGCCGGTCGGGGGCGCCGTGGCGGTGGACGCCGCCGAGGACGACGGGCCGTCCTGTTCCTCCGGACGGGGCGGGTGAGCGCAGGGCGGCCCCGGCGGCGAGCAGCAGCGCGCCCGGCATCACGAACGGCGCCGTCACGCCAGCCACTCGGGCCACCGGTCCCGCGGCGGCGGGCGCGGCGGCCCGGCCGTCACGGTTGCCGGTCAGCCGCAGGGCGAGGACGGTGGAGCGGGCGTCCTCGGAGGCGGTCTGTACGAGGGTCGTCACGGACAGCGGCCGCCCGACGCCGAGGCAGAACCCGACGCACGGAATACGAGGTCAGCGGCGTGCGGTGAGCGGGGCGAGTTCGACGGGCACGCCGTTGAGCACCGCGTTGCCCGACAGCGGGTCGAGCAGACTGCCGTCGAGGAGCTGGTTGACGTTGACGCCGGGGTCGAGGGCGGCGTGACCCATCCGGGTACCGGGCCGGTGGTGGCCCCAGCCGTGCGGAAGGCTGACGACACCGGGCCGGATGCCGTCGGTGATCTCGACGGGCGCGGTGACCGCCCCTCCGGCACCCCTGACCCGCACGGGCGCACCGTCCAGGAGTCCGAGCCGCTCGGCGTCCTCCGGGTGGATGTGCAGGGTGCAGCGGTTGGAGCCGCCGGTGAGGGCGGGCACGTTGTGCAGCCAGCTGTTGTTGGACCGCAGGTGGCGCCGGCCGACGAGGACGAGCCCGTCGGGGCGCTCGCTCAGTGCCTGCTTCAGGCGCGGCAGGTCGTCCGCGAGGGGTCCCGGCAGCAGCTCGACCTTGCCGCTGACGGTCTTCAGCGGCTGCGGCAGACGGGGCTCGAGGGGGCCGAGGTCGATGCCGTGCGGGTGCGCGAGCAGTCCTTCGAGGGTGAGCCCGTCGGGCCTGGCGCCGAACCCGTCGCCGTACGGGCCGAGGCGCAGCATCAGGTCGAGCCGTCGCTCGGGGCCGCTGTCGCCGCCGAGCTGCGCGGCGAGCTCCTCGGGGTCCCGGCCGTGGACGGGCGAGTGGGCCTCGGTGACGGCCTTGCCGAGGGTCTGGCCGATGACGAGGTCGTCCACGGCGGACGGGTCGGCGCCCTGCATGCCCGTCGCAGCCAGGATCAGCCGGGCGAGGATCTCGGTCTCGGCCATGCGGCCGGGCTCCAGGGGGACGGCGGCGCGGGTGTAGCGGACCTGGTTGCGCACGGCGAGGGTGTTGAAGGCGAAGTCGAAGTGCGGCGCCTGGGAGGGCGGGGGCGGCGGCAGGACGACATGCGCGTGGCGCGAGGTCTCGTTGAGGTAGGGGTCGACACTGACCATGAAGTCGAGCGAGCCGAGCGCCTTGTCGAGGCGGTCGCCGTCCGGGGCGGAGAGCACGGGGTTGGCGGCGATCGCGATGACGGCGCGGATCGGGCTGCCCTCGTCGGTGGCGGTGTCGATCTCCTCGGCGAGCGCGGAGATCGGCAGCTCGCCCTTGGCCTCGGGGTGCCGGCGCACCCGTGAGTGCCAGCGGCCGAGCGCGAACCCTCGGCCGGGCCCGGCGGGCCGGGGCGTCCTGTCGGTGGCCGACAGCGGGAAGAGGGCACCGCCGGGACGGTCGAGGTTGCCGGTGAGGACGTTGAGGACGTCGACGAGCCAGCTGGCGAGGGTGCCGTGCGGGACGGTGCAGCTGCCGATGCGGCCGTATACGGCGGCGGTGGGGGCGGCGGCGAGCTCCCGGGCGAGGGTGCGGATGGTGCCGGCGTCGACGTCGCAGGCCGCCGCTGCGGCCTCGGGGGTGAAGTCACCCAGGGCCGCGTTCAGTTCCTCGACTCCCTGGACGTGCGGGGCGAGGTCCCCGAGGCCGACCAGCTCCTCCTCGAACAGGACGTACGCCATCGCGGCGAGCAGCAGCGCGTCGGTGCCGGGGCGGATCGCGACATGCCGGTCGGCGAGCCGGGCGGTGCGGGTGCGGCGCGGGTCGATCACGGTGAGGGTGCCGCCGCGGGCCTTGAGGGCCTTGAGTCGGCCGGGGAAGTCGGGGGCGGTGCACAGACTCCCGTTGGATTCCAGGGGGTTGGCGCCGATGAGCAGCAGGTGGTCGGTCCGGTCGAGGTCGGGGACGGGTATGGCGTTCGCGTCGCCGTAGAGCAGCCCGCTGGAGACGTGCTTGGGCATCTGGTCCAGCGTGGAGGCGGTGAAGACGCTGCGGGTGCCGAGTCCGGCGAGCAGGACGGGCGGGTAGAGACCGCCGGCCATCGTGTGCACGTTGGGGTTGCCGAGGACGACACCGACGGCGTGCGGCCCGTACCGCTCGACGACCGGCCGCAGCCCTGCGGCGACGGCGTCGAACGCCTCCTCCCAGGTGGCCTCGCGCAACTCCCCGTCCCGGCGCACGAGGGGCCCGTGCAGCCGGTCCGGGTCGGAGTCTGCGGCCCCGAACGAGGCACCCTTCGGGCAGACGAACCCCTTGCTGAAGACGTCCTCCCGGTCGCCGCGGGCACCGGTGACCCGGGTGCCCTCGATGGTGAGCGTCAGCCCGCAGGTGGCCTCGCAGAGGGGGCAGATACGCAGGGCGGTGCGGGACACGGGTCCTCCCGGTGGGCGGCGACGGCGATGACGCACGAACGAGGTGAGCATACCGACCGGTATGCATGCTGGGGAGCCCCCGGGCCGCACGGTGACGCCCACCACACGGGGGTCAGTCCAGCGCCCTGCCCAGATACGCCCGCAGCAGCTCACGCATCTCCGCGATGATCTTCTCGTCCCCCTCCGGGGACACCCGGAAGGACAGGTGGACCAGGGTGTCCGCGGTTTCCACCGCGACCAGCAGCGTGCGGCGCAGGGCCTCGTCCGGTTCTCGGCCGAGGTACGCCGACAGCAGTTCGGTCAGGCGGTCGGCGACGCGGTGGTTCGGCTCGGTGTCGCGGGCGCCGACGGGGATCTGGTTGCCGAAGTCGACGAGGGAGAACCCGGGTGCCGTGCGCTTCATGTCCAGGTACTCGTCGAGCATGGCGTCCATGGCGGTGCGCCAGCCGCCCTCGCCGCCCGTCTCCGCCAGGCGGTGGGTGACGCGCAAGGTGTAGCGCTCCAGGTTGCGTTCGGCCAGGGCGTCGACCATGGCCCGCTTGTTGCCGAAGAAGCGGTAGACGGAGCCTATCGGGACGCCGGCGCGCAGGGCCACGGTCCGGGTGCTGAGGGCGTCGTAACCGACCTCGTCGAGCAGGTCGGCGCAGGCGTCGAGGATTCTGGTCAGTCGTTCGGCGCTACGGCGCTGGACGGGCGCGCGGCGCAGCGATGTCGCGTGGGGCACGGGCTTCATCATGCCTTTCCGCCGGTTGCAGGTGAACCTCGTCCCTGTGTACGGGAATCGGTGGCCTTTGCACTCATCGGATGTGCGCGGGGTTCATCTCGTGCGCCCAGGGCTCGGTGTCCGCTTCGCGCCGGACGGCGGGCCCGGCGCCCCCTCCGCCGCGGACGACGCACGCCCCGTCACCGCCGCCCCGGAGGCCGAACGCCCCGGCGCCCCCGCCCCCTCCGTCCCGGAGGCCGTGATGTCCGCCGTGCTCTCCACCGGCTTGCCGTGCACCGCCCACACCGTCCGGTCGTCCGCGTACAGCCGGGCCGTGACGTGGTGCGTGCCGCGCGGGACCAGCCGGCCGGGCAGGCGGTAGTCGGGCGTGCGCAACCGGGTCAGGGCCCGGCCGTCCAGGTAGACCCGGGCCGTGCCGTGGCCCGCCACGGCCACCGGGCGCACACCCGGGGGCGTGAAGCGGAAGTGGCGGAGCGTCAGCCGCACGTCCCAGGTGCCGCCGGGGGCCGGCTGCACCTCGATCGCCACCTGGGGCGCGTCCTTCTTGTCGATCTCGCGGTAGTGCCGCCCTTCCTCGTCCGTGCCGTCCAGCACCTTGCCCACCGGCGAGGCCGACACCCCGCCCCTGCGCTCGTGCGCCTCGCTGGAGGCGCAGCCTGCCGAGCCGCCGAGCAGGGCACCCACCGCGAGCGCGACGAGCAGTCCGCGCGTCCACGACATGCCGGAGAGCGTATTGCGCCCTCCGGCCGGCAGGATCCCCCTGAAGTCGGGTTCTCGTGTCCCCCGGTGGTCGCACTCGGCCTCCACCCGCCCCACTGTCTCCGCCCCGCCCCTCCCCCCTTGCGCACCCGCCCGCCGAATCCTACGGTGATGCATAGGAATCAGCGACGAGGGAGCGGTGATGAGCGGGGACGCGAGGAAGACCGCGGAGGGACTGTCGTATCTCTCCGGGTTCGGCAACGAGCACAGCTCCGAGGCGGTCCCGGGCGCCCTGCCCGAGGGCCGCAACTCGCCGCAGCGCGCCCCGCTCGGGCTGTACGCGGAGCAGCTGAGCGGTACGGCCTTCACCGAGCCGCGGGCGCACAACCGCCGCTCGTGGCTGTACCGCATCCGTCCCTCGGCGGCTCACCCGGCGTTCACCCGCACGGACAACGGCACGATCCGCACGGCGCCCTTCACCGAGACGGCGCCCGACCCGAACCGGCTGCGGTGGAACCCGCTGCCCGAGCCCGGGCCCGCGACGGACTTCCTGGCCGGCCTGTGGACCCTCGGCGGCAACGGCGACGCCACCCAGCGCACCGGCATGGCCGTGCACCTGTACCACGCCAACACCTCCATGGAGCGGGTCTTCAGCGACGCGGACGGCGAACTGCTGATCGTCCCGGAGCGCGGAGGACTGCTGCTGCACACCGAGTTCGGGCTGCTTCATGTGGAGCCCGCCCAGGTCGCTCTGATCCCGCGTGGGGTGCGCTTCCGTGTGGAGCTGCTGGATGAGTCAGCGCGCGGCTATGTGTGCGAGAACTACGGGGCGTCCTTCCGCCTCCCCGACCTCGGCCCGATCGGCGCCAACGGCCTCGCGAACCCCCGGGACTTCCGGGCGCCGGTCGCCGCGTACGAGGACGTCGAGGGTCCGGTGGAGGTGGTGAACAAGTTCTGCGGCAGCCTCTGGACGGCCACCTACGACCACTCACCGCTCGACGTGGTCGCCTGGCACGGCAACCATGTGCCGTACATCTACGACCTGCGCCGTTTCAATGTGATCGGGAGCATCTCCTACGACCACCCGGATCCGTCCATCTTCACGGTGCTGACGTCCCCCTCCGACACCCCTGGTCTGGCGGGCGTCGACTTCGTGGTGTTCGCGCCGCGCTGGCTGGTGGGCGAGGACACGTTCCGGCCGCCCTACTTCCACCGGAACGTGATGAGCGAGTACATGGGCCTGGTCGAGGGCGCCTACGACGCGAAGGCGGAGGGCTTCGTGCCGGGCGGCGGCTCGCTGCACAACATGATGTCGGCGCACGGTCCGGACCGCGAGACGTTCGAGAAGGCGAGCGCCGCGGAACTCAGGCCGCAGAGGATCGACGACGGGCTGGCGTTCATGTTCGAGACGCGGTGGCCGGTGACGCTCACACCGCAGGCGGCACGGGCCGAGCACCTGCAACGCGGGTACGACGACGTGTGGCAGGGCCTCGAACGCCACTTCCGGCCCTTGCACTGAGCATTCCCTACCGGTACGGATGGCCCGTGACCTCCTTCGCGCCCGACTCGATCGTCCTGAACCGCAAGCTGCCGCTCTGGTACCAGGTGTCGCAGTCGCTGCGTGCCTCGATACTCGGCCGCTCGCCCGGGGACCCGCTGCGACTGCCCACCGAGGAGCAGTTGGCGGGGCACTACGGGGTCAGCGTGCTGACCATGCGGCAGGCGTTGAAGGAGCTGGAGGACGAGGGGCTGATCACGCGCCACCGCCGGCGCGGCACGTTCATCGAGCCCAGCGCGCGAAGGGGTGCCCCGGTGCGGCTGCTGGGCTCGGTGGACGCGATCGTCGCCCAGCAGTCCGGTATGACGACGGAACTGCTCGACCACGGCGGGCGCCCGGTGCCGGGCGAGCTCGCCGACCACTTCCCGGATCTGGCCGAGGTGGCGACGTACCACCGGCTGCGCAGTGACGAGAAGACGGGCGAGCCGACCAACCACGCCCGCAACTACGTCCGCCCGGAACTGGCCGAGCGCATCGCCCTGGAGGACCTGGTGCGCTGGCCGATGACCAAGGTGCTGCGCGACGTCGTGGGCGCGGACATCAGCCGCATCACGGACACCGTGGAGGCCCGGCTCGCCGACCCGGAGACCGCTCAACTGCTCCGAATCCCCCTGCTCAGCCCGATCCTGCACTACACGGGGGTGACCTACGACAGCGACGGGCGCGCCCTGGACGTGGCCGTCATCCACTACCGGGGGGACCGTTTCTCCTTCACGGTCACCCTCGAGGCCACCTGAAGGCGTCGTACGATGCCCAGCGTGACGCACGACGACGCTCCGCTGCTCGCGGACCTCATGCCGTGGTCCGTCGCACCGCTGCGGCCGGGCCGCGCCTGGCCCTCGGCGCCCGACGCGGCATCCCTCAGGGCCCGCTGGGACGCGCTCATGAAGGCCGACGGCCCCGGGCGGGAGGCCCTGTTCGAGCCGACGCGCTCGCGCAGCCTGCACTCGGCGGTCGCCCGGCTGCCGGGCCAGACCAGCGGCACGGAGAAGCTGTCACGCGCGTCGGGCCCCTGTTCG
The DNA here is from genome assembly GCF_059510295.1 of Streptomyces sp. PTL18. Classification (NCBI taxonomy): domain Bacteria; kingdom Bacillati; phylum Actinomycetota; class Actinomycetes; order Kitasatosporales; family Streptomycetaceae; genus Streptomyces; species Streptomyces sp. PTL18. The sequence goes on from NZ_JCAJZO010000005.1 coordinate 354,982, forward strand.
GAGCCGGTACGTGTGCTCTGCGCCCCCTTCGACGAACAGTGGCTGATCCCCGACCACCGCCTGATCGACACCGCCCGGCCGGAGCTGTGGCGGGTGGCGGATACGCACCAGATCTTCGCCGTGGAGACGGCCACGGACTCCGGCGGCCCCCTCCTGGTCGCGACGTCCCTGCTGCCGCTGCTCCGGGCCGGCCGCATCCGCCCGCTGTACCGTCGCCCGGGCGCCGAGGAGCCCAACCTCGCCCCCGGCCTGCTGGAGCACCTGACGTCCCGCCTCGGCCGCTCCCCCGCTCCCGAGGACGTCCTCGCCTGGGCCATGGCGACGGCACGTCCCGGGCCCGACGGACCGGCCGTCCCGCTCACCTCCGACCCGGACGTGTGGTCCGACGGGGTCGAGGTGGGCCGGCGCATGATGTGGCTGATGCGCCGCGACGGGGAACGCCCGAAACTCCCGGGCGGGCGCCGCCCCTATGTCCGTGCCCCGCTCCCCACCCGGCCCCTGGCCCTCCACTACGACCGTGACGAGGAGAGCCTGCATCTCGACGGGGGCCGCATCGCGCCGGTTCCGCCGCAGGCCTGGGACTTCGAGGTGGCCGGCGTCCGGGTGCTGGAGCAGTGGTTCGCGGTCCGTACGGCGGAGGGGGAGCCCGGCGCGCTGACGGCGATCCGCCCGGCGACCTGGCCGCAGACCTGGACGTCGGAGCTGCTGGAACTCATCACGGTCCTGACCCTGCTGACGGAAGTACGGTCGCGGCAGGCGCAGTTGAGCGTCGCGGCGCCCGTCACGGCCACCGAACTGCGCGAGGCGGGGCTGCTGCCGGTCCCGGAGTCGGCGCGCCGCCCGGCCTCCGTCCTGGACCACCACGAGGAGGGCCCCGAGGGGCAGTTCGCGCTGGTCTAGCGTCCGACCCTAGGGCCTGGGTTCGAAGGCGTCGAGCACCCGTTCCACCACCCGCTGGAACACCTCGTCCAGGTCGACCTGCCCGGCGGCCTGCGTCAGGGCCGCCGCCAGGCGCGGATAGGCGCCGGTCGCGAGCTGTCCGCCCAGGTAGGCCATGCGGACCTCCTGCTCCTGTTCCGCCGACCACGGCAGGGTGCGGGCACGCTCCGCCGTGGAGAGCTCGTTGGCGACGGCCGTCGTCACCACGCCGTTCACCATCGCGATGAGCTCCAGCTTCGTCCCGGCACTCGCCTCGAGCGGTTCCAGGGAGCGCAGACAGTGCTCGAGGTAGCGCAGCGCGCTGGGACTGAAGCCGTAGTGGCCGGAGATCAGGCGCGGCAGCCAGGGGTGCCGGTGCATGAGGGCGCGGGCCTGGTGGGCCATGTGCAGCATGTCGGCGCGCCAGTCGCCCGACGGCTCCCACAGCTCGTGCTCACCGCCGACGGCGTCCATCATCAGCTCGTACAGGTCCTCCTTGCGGGGGACGTAGTTGTACAGCGACATCGTGCCGCAGCCCAGTTCGGCGGCGACGCGTCGCATCGAGACCGCGTCCAGGCCCTCGGCGTCGGCGACGCGCACCGCGGCGGCCGCGATGTCGGACCGGGTGTACGCGGGTTTCGGTCCGCGGCCCGCGCGCTCGGGGCGCGCCCAGATCACATGGGGTTCGGCCGCTCGGCCCGCCATCGTTCATCACCTCGCCCACCATCGTAGTTACGTACGGCGTACGTAGTGCGCTATGGTCGACCCATGACTACTACGTACGCTGTACTAAGTGAGGGGTTGGAGAAGCGCTTCGGGCAGGTGCACGCGCTGCGCGGCCTCGACCTCGCCGTCCCCGAGGGGACGGTCTGCGGGGTGCTGGGGCCGAACGGGGCGGGCAAGACGACCGCCGTACGGCTGCTGACCACACTGCTGCGCCCGGACGCCGGGTCGGCGCGGGTGGCGGGGCACGACCTGGTGCGCGAGCCCGCGGCCGTACGCCGAAGGATCGGCGTGACCGGCCAGGCCACGTCGGTCGACGGGGACCTGACCGGTCGGCAGAACCTGCGGTTGTTCGCCCGGCTGCACCGGGTCCGGGACGCGGCGGCGCGGGCCGACGAGCTGCTGGAGCGGTTCGGGCTCGCCGAGGCCGCCGACCGGCCGGCGTCCGGCTACTCGGGCGGCATGCGGCGGCGGCTGGACCTGGCGGCGAGCCTGGTGCGCCGCCCCGACGTGCTCTTCCTGGACGAGCCCACCACGGGCCTGGACCCCGCCAGCCGCAACCGCATCTGGGACGCCGTGCGCGCTCTCACCGCCGAGGGCACGACGGTGCTGCTCACCACGCAGTATCTGGAGGAGGCCGACCGACTCGCCGACAGCATCGCCCTGGTGGACCGGGGACGCGTCGCGCACACCGGCTCGCCGGCCGAGCTCAAGGCGCTCGTCGGCGTGTACGCCGAGGTCGTCGTCATGAACACGGACCTCATCGAGAAGGCGGCGGGCGTCCTCGACCGGCTGACCGGGGCCGAGCCGTCGCTGGACCACGAGCGGGGCACCGTCGGCGCCGTCACCCGGGATCCGACGCTCACCCTCCCCCGCCTGGTGCGCGCACTCGACACGGCGGACGTGCCGCTGCTCGACGCGAGCCTGAGGCCGCCGACCCTCGACGACGTCTTCCTCCGCCTCACCGACAGCAAGGAGCTCGCGGCATGAGCACACTGGCGTACGACGGCACCGCGATGCTGGGACGGCAGCTGCAGCGGATCCGCAACAACCCGGGCCTGGTGGTCCTCACGCAGACGATGCCGATCACCATGCTGCTGTTCTTCGGATACGTCTTCGGCAGCGCGGTCGCGATGCCCGGCGGGCAGTACCGGTCCTTCCTGGTCCCGGGGCTGCTGGCGGCCACAGCCGCGGGCGGGATGACCACGGGGATGCTCCAGGCCTCCCAGGACGCGCACCGGGGCGTGATGGACCGCCTGCGCACGCTGCCGGTGAGCCGGGCGGCCGTGCCGTTCGGGCAGGCCGTCGCGGACCTGGTCGTCTCGGCGGTCGGCATGGTGCCGCTGCTGCTGGTCGGCCTCGCGGTGGGCTGGCGTGTCGAGGGATCGGCGGCCCGGGCGGCGGGCGCGGTCGGCCTGTTGCTGCTGTTCCGGTTCGCCTGCACCTGGGCCGGGATCCTCCTCGGGCTGCTGCCCCGGAACGAGGAGGCGGCCGGCCAGCTGGCCAGCACCACCTTCGTGCTGCCGCTGCTGTCCACCGCGTACATCCCCGCCGACGGCATGCCCGGCTGGCTGCGCACCCTGGTCGAGTGGAATCCGATCAGCGCGGTCACCACGGCCTTGCGTGACCTCTTCGGGAACGCTCCCGTCCCACACGGTGCCGCCTGGCCGGTGGCGCATCCCGTCACCGGGTCGCTCACCTGGTGCGCGGTGCTGATCGCGGTGTTCGCGCCGCTCGCCGTCCGCCGCTACGCACGTCGCCGGTGACCGCCTGCTGACAAGGCCACCGCCCCCGGGTCATGATCCGTCCCATGGACCAGCTCCCGCCGCCCCTTGAGGGCATCACCGTCGTCGCCGTCGAACAGGCCGTCTCGGCCCCCTTCGCGACCCGCCAGCTCGCCGATCTCGGTGCCCGGGTCATCAAGGTCGAGCGGGTCGACGGCGGCGACTTCGCGCGCGGTTACGACACCGCCGCCCGCGGCCTGGCATCCCACTTCGTGTGGTGCAACCGCGGCAAGGAGTCGATCGCGCTGGACCTGAAGGACCCGCGCGGGCTGGAGGTCGTGCGGCGGCTGATCGCCGACGCGGACGTGTTCGTGCAGAACCTCGCGCAGGGGGCCGCCGCCCGGCTCGGCCTGGACGCGGCCACGCTGTGCGCCGCCCATCCGCGCCTGGTCGCCGTGGACATCTCGGGGTACGGGGCGTCGGGGCCGTACGCGGACAAGCGAGCCTACGACATGCTCGTGCAGTGCGAGGCGGGGCTCGTGTCGGTGACCGGGACCCCCGGGCAACCGGTCAAGGCGGGGATCCCGGCGGCCGACATCGCGGCGGCCATGTACGCGTTCTCCGGGGTGCTCGCGGCGCTTGTGCGGCGGGGCGCCACCGGGCGTGGCGGGCCGGTGGAGGTCTCGATGCTCGAGGCGCTGGCGGAGTGGATGGGGCATCCGCTGCACCATGCGATGCACGGCGGCACTCCCCCGGCGCGTACCGGCCTCGCGCACTCCGTCATCGCACCGTACGACGCCTATCCGACGGCCGACGGCGGCCGGGTGCTGCTGTCCGTGCAGAACGACCGGGAGTGGCGGCGGCTCGCCGAACGGGTGCTCGGGCAGCCGGAGCTGGCGGACGATCCGGGGTACGCCACGAACGCGGCACGGGTCGCCCACCGGGACCGCACGGACTCGCTCGTCGGCAGGGCGCTGGGCGCGCTGGACTCCGACGAGGCGATGGCCCGGCTGGAGGGCGCGGGCATCGCCTGCGCGCGGCTGAGGGACCTGTACGAGGTGGCGGAGCACCCGCAGTTGGCGGCCCGGGAGCGGTGGCGGGAGGTGGGGACGCCGGTGGGGCCGCTGCGGGCGCTCCTGCCGCCGATCACGCTGCCGGGAGGTGCGGAGGCGCGGATGGGGGACGTACCCGCGCTCGGGGAGCACACCGAGGCTCTGCTGCGTGCCGTGGGGATGACGGACGAGGAGATCGCAGCGCTGCGCCGGGACGGTGTGGCGGCCTGAGCGCGGGCCCAGAAGGAACGCGGGTGACGCTCAGCGTCCGCCGAACAGCGAACGACGCAGCCGGCGCAGCGGCGCGAAGAGCGAGACACCGCTCATGCGTCCACCCCTGCTGCTGCGGCCGTGCGCGGCGTCACGCGCGGTGAGCTCACGCATCAGCGAGGTCGCCTCGGCCGCCTCACGCTGCGGGACGGCAGGACCGGCCAGCACCGAGAGATGGCGGTCGAGGCGCGAACTGGTCGCGCTGCTCCCGCAGGTGATCGCAGGGACCCTGGCCCTGCTGCGCACTGTTATCTGTTCCATGTCACTCCCCACCCGTACGAGTCCACCCGGCCCGGGCAGAGTAACCCTATCGCTCTCTCGTGGCACGCGTGTATCGCGGGCACAGGATTCACCTTCCCTGTAAGGGCGTTGACGAACCGTTGACGGCTACTCTCCGAAACCTATGGACTGCAGGGCGAGTTGGGCGACGGGCCGGCCGGTGGGCTGAGGTGATCCGCCGTCCGGTTCGACGGTCACGGCGAGTGACGTCGCCGACTTGGTCAGACCGCTCGCGACCAGGGGCCTGTCGCCCTGGAAGAGCCCGAGGGAGCGCGGTGGCACGCCCGGGCGCATCAGCCACAGCTGGTGCACCCGGCCGCTGGGCGGTGCGCCCAGTCCGCGGAGGGTGACGACGGCGCGCCCCTCCGATGCGGAGGCAATCACTCCGATTCCTCGGCCCCTCACGTCACGGTCACTGGTCGCACGGGCGTCCGGAGCGGCGAGAACGTGGGCGATCTCACGTGCCTGGGCGCGCTCGGCGTCGAGTCGGTCCTGGGTCCGCGTCGCCTGCACCGCGAAGAGCGCGGCGACGACGAGGGCCGCGGCAGCCGTGGCGGTGGCCAGCGGGGCGAACAGGGGGCGCGCCCGGGGCGCACGGGTGCGCGGCGGCGGCGGTGCCGTGCCCCAGACGTGCGGCGGCAGGTGCGGTTCATGGGCGCGGGAGGCTCCCCGCGCGGGCGCGGGGTCCTGCGGAGTGGTCCGCACGGCGGTCAGGACCCGCTCGCGCAGGCCGGGCGGGGCCAGGGCCGTGGTGGACCAGGCGAGCCGCACCGCGTCCTCGGACAGGTCCCGCACCTCGGCGGCACAACGGTCACAGCCCTTCAGATGCCGCTCGAAACGGACGCGTTCGGCGGGCTCCAGGGCGTCCAGGGCATAGGGGGCGGCCAGGGAGTGCAGGTCTTCGCGGCGCAGCAGTCGGCCGAGGATGCTCATGCGACCCCTCCCAGGCACTGGCGCAGCCGGGTGAGTCCGTCGCGCATCCGCGTCTTGACCGTGCCGAGCGGCAGCGAGAGTCGCTCGGCCACTTCACGGTAGGTGTAACCGTCGTAGTAGGCGAGGGTCACCGACTGGCGTTGCAGGGCGGTGAGGCGGTTCAGGCAGCGGCGCACCCATTCGCGTTCCAGGCCGGCCTCCACCTCCTCGGCGACCTGGTCGAAGGCGGGGTGGTGGGCGCGACGGGCCTCACGCTGCTCGCGTTCACCGGCCGCGCGGGCGCTGCGCACCCGGTCGACGGCGCGGCGGTGGGCGAGGGTGAGGATCCACGACAGGGCGCTGCCGCGGCCGGGGTCGAACCTGGGGGCGGAGCGCCACAGTTCGAGCAGCACCTCCTGCGCCACCTCCTCCGACTGCGCCGGGTCCCGCACGATCCGGCGGACCAGGCCGAACACCGGCCCGGACACCAGCCCGTACAGCTCCTCGAAGGCCTTCTGGTCGCCTCCGGCCACGAGTACCAGAAGTTCGTCCGCCTCCACTCGTACCCCCCTCACCGACGCCGTCCACGGCATGCTCGCTCCACTGGGCGCTCGCTGCTGACCCGCCTTCGGAGGGGATACGGATCAGCGGGGCCGAAACGCGGGTCGAGCAGGCACGAAAAGTTTTTTCAGATGCGACCAAGACGCCCGGGCCACCGCTCCGTATCCCTCTGCGTCAGGCAAGTTGGCACTGAGGACGGACGGCATGACACCAATCTCCAGGAACGGCGTGAGTCGCAGGGGCATCGCGACCCTCATCTGTGGTGCGCTGGCCGCGGGCGGGCTCGCAGCCGTCGGCGTGACCGCGCTGGTACCGGGGGCGGCCTCCGCCTCCTCCCACCGGGAGGCCCCGCTGATCTCTGGGCAGCCGCAGTACGACAACACCGACCTGTACGCGTTCGTCAGCCCGGACAAGCCGGACACGACGACGCTCATCGCGAACTTCGTCCCGTTCGAGGAGCCGGCGGGCGGTCCGAACTTCTACACGTTCGCGGACGACGCGCAGTACGACCTCCACATCGACAACAACGGTGACGCGCAGAGCGATCTGATCTTCCGCTACACGTTCAAGACGCACGTCAAGAACAAGCACACCTTCCTCTACAACACCGGGCCGGTCGACAGCCTCAAGGACCCCGACCTGAACGTCACCCAGACGTACGACATCGACCTCATCAAGCTGCACAAGCAGAAGCTGGTGGCGAAGACGAGGGTGGCGGACAACGTGCCGGTCGCCCCGTCGAACGTCGGCAAGGCGTCGATGCCGGACTACGGCAAGCTGCGCGACGAGGCGGTGTACAAGCTCGCGGGCGGGGCGACGACCTTCGCCGGGCAGGCCGACGACCCGTTCTTCGCGGACCTGCGCGTCTTCGACCTGCTGTACGGCGGGAACCTCTCGGAGGTCGGCAACGACACCCTCAAGGGTTACAACGTCAACTCCCTGGCGCTGCAGGTGCCGAACGACCTGATCCGGGAGTCGTCGTACCAGCCGATCGTCGGTGTCTGGGGGACGGTCCAGCGCAAGGACGCGCGCGGGCACTGGTCGCAGGTCTCGCGGCTGGGCAATCCCCTGGTCAACGAGGTCGTCAATCCGCAGAAGGACAAGGACAGGTTCAACGCGTCCTCACCGTACGACGACGCGCAGTTCCTGAAGAACGTGACGAACCCGGAGCTGCCGAAGCTGATCGAGCAGATCTACAAGATCAAGGCGCCGTCGGAGCCGCGCAACGACCTGGTCGACGTGTTCCTCAAGGGTGTGAAGGGCCTCAACCAGCCACCGTACGTGCGCCCGGCGGAGGAGCTGCGCCTGAACACCTCGGTCAAGCCGAGCGCGTACCCGAAGCGGCTGGGCGTGCTGGACGGCGACAACGCGGGCTTCCCCAACGGCCGTCGGCTCACCGACGACGTGATCGACGAGGCGCTGCAGGTCGTGGAGGGCGAGCTGGTCGGCTCCAAGAACGACCTGGGCGACGGTGTCGACGCGAACGACCAGAAGTTCGGGCACTCCTTCCCGTACCTCGCCGAGCCGACGTCGGGCTCGCGCGGCCCGCTGGCGAAGGGCACCGGCAACAACGTGCGCAACCAGCTGGGTGACGGACTGCAGGCGGCGGGCGCCGACACGAACAACACCACGCTGATCGCGACGTCCGCCGCCGGTGGTGTCGCGGGCGTCCTGCTGATCGGCACGGCCCTGATGTGGTGGCGCCGCCGCAACCGCTACCGCGCGTACTGACGGCCGGTCGCCGTCCCCCGAACCGGCGCGGCCCGTACTTCCCCGTCCCCCACGGCACGGGCCGCGCCACCCCGTTTTCCGCCCAGCAGATCGAGGAGAGGGCATGTCCCCGGGTACGAACGACAACGCGCCGGAGACCGGCCACGGCGACGGTGAACAGGCCGTCAGGGAGGCCTGGGAGCGCGTCTTCGGCGCCGGGTGCGCCGACGCGTCGGACGAACGAGCCGACGGCACGGGCCCTGCCCCGGACCCGGCAGCCGACTCCGGCGAGGACGACGCTCCGGTCACCGAACCGGCGGCGTCGAAGGACGAGGAGGCGGCTTCCGCGGCCCCTACGACCGAGTCGGCGTCCGAGGAGCAGGCGTCGGCAGGCACGCGGGACGGCGGACAGCCGGCGCCTTCGCCACCGGCCGACGGACCGGAGGCGACCGGGGTCACCGGTACCGAGGCCACCGAGGCCACCGAGGCACAGCCTGCCGCAACGGCGGAATTCCCCGACGCAGCCGACGAGCGGGTTGCCGCCGTGCGGCGGTTCTCCGCTGCCGGGCGGCGGTGGCGGGGTGTACAGCTCGCGGTCGGTGCGGCCTCCCTGGCCGTCGCCCTCACCGCCGGGGCCGTGGTCGTCGGGGCCCTGCGGGACGGTGCTGCGGCGCCCGTCGCCTCGATGCCCAGCGGGGTGTCGCCCGAACTCCTCGCCGGCGGGGATCTCGACAGCAGCATCCGGTCGCTGCAGGCACACCTCCGCGCCCAGCCCCGTGACTACGGCAGCTGGGCCACCCTCGGCTTCGCCTACGTCGAGCAGGCCCGGACCAAGGGCGACCCCTCCCGCTATCCGCAGGCCCAACACGTGCTGGAGCATTCGCTGCAGGTCCGGCCCGGCAACGACGCCGCGCTCGCCGGGCGCGCCGCCCTCGCCGCCGCCCGGCACGACTTCGCCGGCGCCCTGCACTACGCGGACCAGGCGCTGCGGCAGAACCCGTACAGCGAGCGCGCCCTGTGCTCCCGTATCGACGCCCTCGTCGAACTCGGCCGCTACGCCGACGCCTCGAAGGCCGCCGACCTGGCCGACTCCCGCCACCCCGGCGTCCCCGTCTTCACCCGCTACGCCTACGTCCACGAGCTGCGCGGCGACGTGAGCACCGCCCGCCGCGTCCTGGAACAGGCCCTGGCCACGGCCACCTCGCGGGGCGACATCGCGTACGTCGCCACGGCGCTCGGTCAGCTCGCCTGGAACCAGGGCCAGTACCGAGACTCCCTCGACTTCTACGCCCGCGCCCTCGCCGCCGACGACTCCTACCTCCCCGCCCTCGAGGGACGCGCCCGCTCCCAGGCCGCCCAGGGCGACACCGCCGACGCGATCCGCGGCATGGAGCAGGTCGTCGAGCGGTATCCGCTCCCCCGGCCCTTGGTGGAACTGGGAGAGTTGTACGAGGCGCGGGGCACGGCCGGCGATTCCGGGAGGGCCCGTGACCAGTACGCCCTCGTCGACGCGTGGGTCTCCCTGGCCCGCGCCAACGGGGTGAACGCCGATCTGGACACCGCTCTCGCCGCCGCCGAGCACGGCGACCGCGCGGCCGCGCTGAAGGCCGCCCGCGCCGAGTGGGCACGACGCCACACCGTGCACACCGCCGACGCCCTCGCCTGGGCCCTGCACGTCAACGGCCGCGACCAGGAAGCCCTTCCCTACGCCCGCCAGGCCACGGCCACGGGTTACCGCAACGCCGCCTTCCTCTACCACCGCGGCATGATCGAACGCGCCACCGGCCGCACCGGTCAGGCCCGCGCCTCCCTCACCGCCGCGCTGAAGCTGAACCCGGGCTTCTCCCCGCTGGGCGCGCGCGAGGCCCGCAAGGCCCTGGAGGCGATGCGGTGAACACCCGTCGTCTCGCCGTCTCGGGCGCGGCCGTCCTCACGGCCCTCTGCGCGCTCGTCCTCGGCACCGCCACCGCCGCGAGCGCCCACCCGCTCGGCAACTTCACCGTCAACCGCTACGACGGCCTGGTCGCCGCGCCCGGGCAGGTACGGGTCGACCACGTCGAGGACCTCGCCGAGATCCCCGCCACCCAGGCCAGGCCCGACATCACCAGGCTCGGCCTCACGGAATGGGCCCGGCAGCGGTGTGCGAGGGCCGCCGAGGGCAGCCGGCTCACCGTCGGCGGTCACCCGACGCCGCTCGGCGTCCGTAGCAGCCGCGCCCGGCTGCGGCCCGGGCAGGCGGGGCTCAACACCCTGCGCGTGGAGTGCCGGCTGACCGCTCCGCTGCCCGCGGGCGGCACCCTCACCGTCGGCTTCCACAGCGCGGGCGCCACCACCGGCCCGGGCTGGCGGGAGATCACCGCGCGCGGCGACCGTATGACGCTCACCGCCTCCGACGTGCCGAAGACCTCCCTGTCCCGCGAACTGACCAGCTATCCGAAGGAGTTGCTCTCCTCACCCGCCGACACCGTCAAGGCCTCGCTCCGGGTGCGGCCGGGCGGCCCCGCCCTGGCCGACGACGAGCGGGACGCGCCCGCCGCCTCGATCCTTCCGCGCGGCGCGGACCGCTGGACCCGGGCGCTGGGCAACCTCGTCGCCCGCCACCACCTCACGCTCGGTTTCGCCGCGCTCGCCCTCCTCATCGCCGTCGGCCTCGGTGCGATGCACGCTCTCGCCCCGGGCCACGGCAAGACCCTGATGGCGGCGACGGCGGCCGCCCGCGGAGGCCGGGCCAGGCTCCGGGACGTGCTTCCGCTGGCCGCGTCGGTGACGGTCACCCACACCCTCGGCGTGGTCGCCCTGGGCCTGCTGGTCACGGCCGGTTCGGCGGCGGCGCCGTCGGTGATCGCCTGGCTGGGACTGGCGAGCGGCGTGCTGGTCACCCTGGCGGGCGCGTCCCTCGTGCGCCGGGCCTGGCGCAACCGGGGACACACGCACGGGCACACACATGACCACGGCCACACCCATACGCACGAACACGAGCGCGAGCACGGGCACGGTCACACGCACACCCACGGCGGCGTCCCCCACGCCCACCCCGCCACGCCCACTCTCCGCGGCACCGTCCTCCTCGGTTTCGCGGGCGGGCTGGTGCCCAGTCCCTCCGCCGTCGTCGTCCTCGTCGGTGCGGCGGCGCTCGGCCAGGCCTGGTTCGGGCTGCTGCTCGTCGTCGCGTACGGCGTCGGGCTCGCCCTGACGCTGACCGCGGCGGGGGTGGTCGTGGTCAAGCTGGGCAGCGGGATGAACCGCCTCCTGGACCGGCGGCCGCGCTGGATCCAGAACCCGGCGGCCGCCCTGCTGCGCAGGACCGCACCCCTCGGTTCCGCCTTCGTGGTCCTCGCCCTGGGCGCCGGACTGGTGTTCAAGGGGGCGGCATCCGCACTCGGTTGAGCTACTTTTGGGGAGAAATCATGCGGAGTGGATACGTGGATACATCGCGCGGATGCGAAGGGGAGACGGTCCGTGTCCGAAGAGCCGGGCAGTGAACGTGTGATCGCCGGACGCTACCGCCTGCTGTCCCCTCTCGGCCAGGGCGGCATGGGGACGGTCTGGCGTGCCCGTGACGAGGTCCTGCACCGCGAGGTCGCCGTCAAGGAGGTGCGCGCCCCGGCCGGGCTCCCCTCGTCCGAGGTCGAGCGCATGTACACGCGGTTGGAGCGGGAGGCCTGGGCGGCGGCCCGGGTGGCGAACCGGAACGTGGTGACCGTCTACGACGTGGCCCACCAGGACGGCCGCCCCTGGATCGTGATGGAACTGGTCCGCGGCATCGCCCTGTCGGACCTGCTGGACGCGGAGGGCCACCTCTCCCCGCAGCGGGCCGCGCACATCGGCGCCGAGGTGCTGGCCGCCCTGCGTGCCGCGCACGCCGCCGGGGTGCTGCACCGCGATGTGAAGCCGGCCAACGTGCTGTTGGCGAACGACGGCCGGGTGGTCCTCACGGACTTCGGGATCGCCATGGTCGAGGGCAGCTCCGCACTGACCATGACCGGCGAGGTCATCGGCTCCCCCGAATTCCTCGCGCCGGAGCGGGCCTTGGGCCGCACGCCCGGACCGGAGTCCGACCTGTGGTCGCTCGGTGTGCTGCTGTACGCGGCGGTCGAGGGCAACTCGCCGTTCCGGCACGACACTCCGCTGAGCACGCTCCGCGCGGTGGTCGACGAGGAACTGCCGCCGCCGCGCCGGGCGGGCCCGCTGGCTCCCGTGATCGAGGGACTGCTGCGCAAGGACCCGGCCGAGCGGATTCCGGCCGAGCGGGCCGAGCAGGACCTGCGGATCGTCGCGGCGGGCGGCACCCCGCGCACGGGTGGTGCCGCGTACACGCCGACGGTCGCGGCGTTCCCGGGTCCGGCTGAGCCGCGCACCGCCGCGCTCCCGCCGCCGGCCGCGACCCGGGTCGCTCCCGCACCCGCGTACTCCGCTCCGTCCCCGCCGCCGCCCCGCAACCGCCGGGCGGGTGTGGTGCTGGTGGCGGGGCTGGCCGCACTCGTCCTGGCGGTGGCGGGGTTGACGTACGCGCTGGTGAACCGGCACGGCACGGACGGTGCGAGCAGCGGGTCGACGCACGGCGGCACGGTCAGCGGCGCCCCCGCGAGCAGCCCGGAGGCGAGCACGTCGTGGGCGGCTTCCCCCCGTGGCGGAACCTCCACCGGCAGTGGCGGCGGCAGCGGGGGCGGTCGTAGGACGAGCCCGCCCGCCCAGTCGGTCCGGGTGACTCTCACGGGCGCACACACCGACTACGCGGGGACCTGCCCGCCGCCGGACGCGGAGACGCCCACGTTCACGGCCACGTTCACCGTGGGCAGCGTTCCGGTCGATGTGTCCTACCGCTGGGTCACGAAGACGGGGCAGGTCTCGGATCCGGGCTGGAAGACGTTGTCCTTCGCGGCGGGTGAGACGAAGACCAAGCAGCGGCAGGTCGTCGTCACCACGTACGAGGAGGGCGGCATCGTGCGGAACGCGATCGGGGTGGAGGTGCGCAGCCCGGTCGCGGTCACGTCCGATGTGGTGCCGTTCTCGGTGAGTTGTGACGGGCAGACCCCGACGGGCGGGGCCTCCCCCTCTTCTTCGTGACGGTCGTGACCGTCACACCGCGCCGGTCAGCACCGGCAGATAGCCGCCGGACTGGCCGGCCGCGGTCGGGTGGTAGGACTCGCCGATGTCCAGCCAGTTGACGCTGTGCAGCCAGGAGTCGCCGGAGCAGATCTCGTGGCCGCTGAAGGTGGTGCGGACGTCGCCGAAGGTGAAGCCGTGGTCGGCGGCGCGCTTGGCGATCGCGGCGTCTATGTAGTCGGCGGCGTCGTTGATCGCGGACCGTTTGGTCTGGGACAGTCCGAGGCAGGTGGTGCCGAGCTGGTAGAAGCGGGGGTAGCCCAGCACGACCACGTGGGCCGCGGGGGCCTTGGCCCGGATCGCCGAGTAGACGCTGTCGAGTTGGCCGGGCAGGGTCGAGTCGACGTACGCCTTCGCCGTGTCGATCCGGGAGAGGCAGGCGCTGTCGGACTGGAGCACACAGGTCGTCATGACGTCGGAGAAGCCCGCGTCGTTGCCGCCGATGGTGATCGAGACGAGCCCGGTGGAGGCGCCGAGGGTGCCGAGCTGGTTGTTCAGTACGTCCGTGGTCTTGGCGCCGGAGCAGGCCATGAAGCTGAACGAGGCGGGTGCGTTGGCGGCCTGCCACAGGTACGGATAGGCCTTCGTGCTGCGGTCGCAGTTGCCGCTGGAGCCGATGTAGCTGCCGGCGCCGACCCCCGAGGAGTAGGAGTCGCCGAGAGCCACGTAGCCGGTGGCCGTTGCGAGGGGGGACGCCTGGGCGGCGGCGGCCCCGGTGAGGGCCAGGCCGAGGGCGAGGAGGAGTGAACTGATATATGCCGTATACCGGGAACGTCTCATGGAACCTCCCTTTAGCAGGACCTCTGCCACAACCGGCATAGCAGCTACGCGTGTTGACAGGAAGTGTCCATGCCAAGACCTTTTCACCGGTTCGACGGATTTACCCGCACCTGAACACAGGTTTGAAGCGGGCCGGGAACCTTCGCGAGCGGTCTCCCCCGTCTTGACGGCCTCCCGCCGACTGCGCGACATTGAAGCCCGGCATCCGGCGCTTCGGGGGGCAAAGTCGCCAATGCAGACCTTAGGTATCAAGCCACCATCACCGGAGAAGAGCGGGCGGCCGGGGCACGGTCCGGGGAGGGACCCGCTTCCGCTGCTCGCGGGGGCGGCCGTCGCCGTCGCGACGGTCGGCGCGATCCTCGCGCTGAGCGACTCCGGCTCACCGCTGCGCGGCCCGTTCACCCTGTTCTTCCTGCTCGCCGCGCCGGCGACGGCCCTCGGAGCCGCCCTGAGGGGGCTGAAACCCTATCCCCGCACGGTGGTGTCCGCGGCGGGAGGGGCAGCGATCGACCTTCTGGTCGCCCAGGGCATGCTGACCCTGCACCAGTGGTCGGTCGCCGGCGGGATCGTCGCGGTGACCGCGCTCAGCTCCCTCGTCCTCCTGTCGGTCCTGGCACGGCGGCATCACGGCCGCGTGGCGGGAAAACGGGGCTGACGACGTGGAGGCCGGCACGCACCGCCGGGAATCGCGCCGTCACGGCCGGACCTGTTCGAGCCGACCATGCGTACATTCAAACGGATCGGACAAATCCGTTCGAGTAGTTGCGTTACGGCCGCATCAACAAAAATACTGACAATCGCCATAGGTCTTGCCATGGTGCCGTAATCGCCAATACCGTCATACACCAACCCGTAACGGTCCATCATCATGCGGCTCCAGGGGAGGGCTCAGGTACCGCGATGGTTCCGGCGCGGGGCGCGGTAGGGGGGTGCCGTGCTCGACGATCCCGGTCGTACGAGCCGTGCCGCGCAACCGGCTGCCTTTCGGCAGACGGTCAGCTTTGCCAGCTCACCCGGCGCGCCCGGAGAACCATGTCGGCATGCCGTCGGTGAGAACCCCCCTTTCGAACCGGACACAGAGCCGGACCGTCCGGGGGCGGACGGTCCGACCGGACGAGAGGGACAAGACTCATGAGTTCTGTTCTGCGCCGTGCTGTCTCGGATCAAGGTCCGCCACCGCAGGGCAAGTACCGGCCGATCTCTTCCCACCTGGCCATCGCGCCACCGGTGAGCGTGGTGATTCCCGCCATGAACGAGGCGGAGAATCTCCCCTACGTCTTCAAGACCCTTCCGGACTGGATTCACGAAGTGGTTCTTGTGGACGGCAATTCCACCGACCACACCGTGGAGGTCGCGCGCGAACTGTGGCCGGCGGTGAAGGTCGTCGAACAGCGGGGCAAGGGCAAGGGCGACGCCCTGATCACCGGGTTCGCGGAGTGCACCGGCGACATCATCGTGATGGTCGACGCGGACGGCTCCGCGGACGGCCAGGAGATCGTCAGCTATGTCTCCGCGCTGGTGTCGGGCGCCGACTTCGCGAAGGGCTCGCGGTTCGCGAACGGCGGCGGCACCTCCGACATGACCCCGATCCGCAAGCTCGGCAACCGGGTGCTGTGCGCGATCGTCAACGCCAAGTTCGGCGCCCGCTACACCGACCTGTGCTACGGGTACAACGCGTTCTGGCGGCACTGCCTCGACAAGATCGACCTCGACTGCACCGGCTTCGAGGTCGAGACCCTGATGAACATCCGGGTGGTCAAGGCCGGCCTGAAGGTGCAGGAGATACCCAGCCACGAGTACCTCCGCATCCACGGCACCAGCAACCTCAGTGCGGTGCGCGACGGGCTGCGGGTGCTGAAGGTGATCCTCAAGGAGCGCTCGAACCGGCGTGCGCTGCGCCGCCGTCCGCGCGCGGTGGCGCTCGACTCCGGTCAGGGAGAGATGCCTTGAGCGCGCCGGACATCTCCGTGGTGATCTGCGTCTACACCGAGGACCGCTGGGAGGACATCCTCGCGGCGGTCGCCTCGGTGCGGGCGCAGTCCCGGCCGGCGCGCGAGACGCTGCTGGTCGTGGACCACAACGAAGCCCTGCTGGAGCGGCTGAGCGGTCAGTACAAGGAGGCCCGCGAGGGCGGGTCGGTCCGGGTGCTCGCCAACACGGGCCCCCGCGGCCTGTCCGCGGGCCGCAACACCGGTATCGCCGCCTCACACGGCGAGATCATCGCCTTCCTCGACGACGACGCGGTGGCCGAGCGGGACTGGCTGAAGCACTTCGCCGACGGATACGAGGACCCGCGTGTCATGGCAGTCGGCGGCCGTACGATGCCGATCTGGGCGTCGGGCCGCCGCCCGGCCTGGTTCCCGGAGGAGTTCGACTGGGTGGTGGGCTGTACGTACAGGGGGCTGCCGCCCGGCCGGGCCCGGGTGCGCAACGTCCTCGGCGGCAACGCCTCGTTCCGCCGCAGCGCGTTCGACGCGGCGGGCGGCTTCGCCACCGGCATCGGGCGCGACGGCGACAAGCGACCCCTGGGCTGCGAGGAGACGGAGCTGTGCATCCGCCTCACCCGGGCCAGGCCCGAGGCGATCCTGCTGATCGACGACCGGGCGGTGATCCACCACCGGGTGCCCGAGCCGCGCGAGCACTTCGCCTATTTCCGCACCCGTGCCTACGCCGAGGGCCTGTCCAAGGCGCTCGTGGCCCGCAGCGTCGGTGCCGGGAAGGGCCTGCAGTCGGAGCGCCGCTACGCCACCCGGGTGCTGCCCGCCGGGGTGGGCCGCGGCCTGCGCGACGCACTGCTGGCCCGCCCGGGGGGCGCGGGCCGGGCGGGCGCGATCGTCGCCGGGGTGCTCACGGCGGCCGGCGGGTACCTGGTCGGAAGCGTCCGGGCGCGCAGGGACGGCGCCGCCTTCGCCGTGGCCGGCGTCCCGGACGGTGAGGGGGCCGCCGCATGAGCGACCAGCGCGTGCCGATCCTCATGTACCACTCGGTGGCCACGGCGCCCAACGAGGCGACGCGTGCCCTGTCGGTGGCACCCGAGGCGTTCCGCGAGCAGATGGCGTTGCTGGTGGACCTCAAGTTGACGCCCGTCACCACGGCCGAGCTCGCGAGGAGCTGGCGGGAGGGTGGTCCACTGCCCGAGCGGCCCGTCCTGATCACCTTCGACGACGGCTACGAGGGCGTGCACCGGCACGCGCTGCCCGTGCTGGCCCGGCACGGCTTCGCCTCCACGCTGTTCGTCTCCACCGGCTGGATCCGGGGCGCCCACGAC
Source organism: Streptomyces sp. PTL18 (assembly GCF_059510295.1). Lineage (NCBI taxonomy): Bacteria > Bacillati > Actinomycetota > Actinomycetes > Kitasatosporales > Streptomycetaceae > Streptomyces > Streptomyces sp. PTL18. The sequence continues at coordinate 372,285 of NZ_JCAJZO010000005.1, forward strand.
ACGGGCGGCGGCCTGGACACGATGCTCGACTGGGACCAGGTCCGCGAACTCGCGGGCGCCGGGGTCGAGATCGGCGGGCACAGCCACACGCACCCCCAGCTCGACCAGCTCGCCGACGACGAGCTCCGGTTCGAGCTGCTGCGCTGCAAGGAGATCGTCGCCGGTGAACTCGGCGTCCGGCCGGTGTCGTTCGCCTACCCGTACGGCTACTCCAGCCGCCGGGTGCGCCGTACGGTGCGCGAGGCGGGCTTCGCCCAGTCGCTCGCCGTGGGCAACGCTCTCGCCCGCCGCCGCCAGGGCCCGTACGCGCTGCAGCGGGTCACCGTCCGCCGCACCACCGGTGCCGAGGAGTTCGAGCGGCTCGTCCAGGGCCGCGCGATCGCCCGCACCTTCGCCAGGGACCGCGCCCTGACCAAGGGGTACGCCATGGTCCGAAGAGCACGCCAGGTCCGCCGGAAGGCCATCCGTTCCCGTGTCTGACGCCACCACGACCCAGGCCGGTGAGGCCACGACCGCGGAAGCCGGGCAGCCGTCGGGCCGCCGCCTCCGTCTGCCCGGAAGGAGCGGCGGCCCGGGAGGGGGCAGCCAGCTGTTCCGCAACGCCTACGCGCTGATGCTCAACACCGGGATCTCCGCGGTGCTCGGCCTCGGCTACTGGCTGGTCGCGGCCCGTTACTACTCCGACGCCGCGGTCGGCCAGGGCTCGGCCGCGATCGCGGCGATGAAACTGCTCGCCGGGCTCACGGCGGTGACGCTGACGGGTGCCCTGGCCCGTTTCATCCCGGTCGCGGGGCGCACCACCGGGCGCCTCATCCTCCGCACGTACACGGGCAGTTCGATCGTCGTGGCGCTCGCCGCCGGGGTGTTCCTGCTGACGCTGAACGTGTGGGGGTCCTCGTACCGCTTCCTGCACGGGACCGGCCCCGCCCTGGTCTTCGTGGCGGCCGTCGTCGGCTGGAACCTGCTCACGCTCCAGGACGGTGTGCTGACCGGGCTGCGCAGCGCGCTGTGGGTGCCGGTGGGCAACACCGTCTTCTCCGCGGTGAAGCTGCTGCTGCTCGTCGGGCTCGCGGCGGCCGTCCCGATGCTGGGCGTCTTCGTCTCCTGGGTCGCGGCCATCGCCACCTCCGCGGTGCCGCTGGGCTGGCTGGTGTTCCGGCGTCTGGTGCCCCGGCACGTCAAGTCGACCGAGGAGCACGCCGGCCCGCCGTCGCTGAAGGAGATCGGGCGGTTCCTGGCCGGCGACTACACCGGCTCGCTGTTCTCGCTCGCCGTGGTCTACCTGGTCCCGGTGATCGTGGCCTCGCAGGTCAGCGCAGCGGACAACGCGTACTTCTACATCACCACCACCATCGGCGGCACGACCAACCTGCTCGCCGTCAACATGGGCGCCTCGCTCACCGTAGAGGGCTCGCACGACCCGGCGCGGCTCGCCGCCAACACCCGGGCGGCGTTGAGGCGCATGGCCCGGATCATGCTCCCGGTGTGCGGGCTGCTGTTCCTGGGCGCGCCCGTCATCCTGCACGTCTTCGGCGAGGGCTACGCGCACGCGGCGACCCCGCTGCTGCGCTGGTTCGCGGTCGGCGCGCTGCTGCGGGTCGTGATGGAGACGTACTTCGCGGTGCTGCGCGCCCAGAGCCGCACCTCCGGACTCGCCTACCTGCAGGGCCTGCTGTGCGTCCTGGTGCTCGGGCTGACCGTGCTGCTGCTGCCCCGGATGGGGCTGACCGGCGCGGGCGTCGCGGAGATCTCCAGCCTGGCGGTGATCGTGGCGATCGCCGCCCCGAAGCTGTTCGCCATCGTGCGGGCGGCCCCGGCGGACGCGGTGCCCGAGGACGCGGCGCCGGACGGCGACCTGTCCGACCTGGAGGTCCCCGAACGGAGGAGCGGCCCGTCCTGGGCGAGGAAGCTGGACGCGGACACGCTGGCGCTCGGCGTCCACGCGGACTTCGACCACCAGGAACGCAGGCCGGACGTGCGGCCGGGGCCGGGAACGCCGCCGGCCGGCACACCGGTGCCCTACAGCGGCCCGACGGGGGCTCGGGGCCCCGCGTGGCACATCACGAACGACCCGCAGCGGGAAGACCGTCGGCGCACCTCTCGCACGGGAACCCTTCTGCTCGGCTGTGCGCTCGTCTCCGCGCTGCTCCTCTACTGGGTGCCGGCGATCGGCCTCGACGACGCCTCCCTCGACCGCATGGGCGGCCTCGGCCTGATCTCGGTACTGCCGCTACCGACCCTTCTCGGCGCAGCGCTGCTCGTCGTCGTGTTCGCCGCCCTGCTGTGGCGGGGGCGCGAACCCAAGGCCCTGCTGTCGGTCACCCTGCTCGCCACGGTGGTGTCGCTGCACGCGCTGCCCGCCGTGATCGAGGCCGAGCCGCGGTTCCCGACGGCCTGGCAGCACCTGGGGTTCCTCGACTACATCGACCGCACCGGGTCGGCCGTACCGTTCCTGGACGCCCGCTGGAGCTGGCCCGGGTTCTTCGCGCTGGCCGCGTTCGTCGCCAGGGCCTGCGGGGCAACCGACCTCACCGAGGTCGTCCGCTGGTGGCCGCTGACCATCCAGCTGCTCTATCTGGCCCCGATGTTCCTGCTGGTCCGCTCGATGCGGGCGAGCTGGCGGGCCAAGTGGACCGGCATCTGGATCTTCGTGCTCAGCGGCTGGGTCGGCCAGGACTACTTCTCCCCGCAGGGCTTCACGTATCTGTTCTACCTCGCCTTCGTGGCGGTCCTGTTGGTGTGGTTCCGCGCACCGCGCGTGCTGTGGACCGGGCGGCGTCCCGGCGAGGCCGAGGTGGAACCCGCCGGCCGGGGGGAACGCGCCGTGCTCCTCATGGTGCTGATCGCGCTGTACGCCGCGAGCGTGCCGGCCCACCAGCTCACCCCGTTCATGATGCTGGGCGTGCTCGCGGTGCTCGTCCTGGTGGGCCGCTCCGAACTGCGCGGCCTGCCCGTCCTGTTCGCCGTGCTGGTCATGTTCTGGCTGGGCTTCATGGCCGAGCCGTACTGGTCCGGGCACTTCGAGGACCTCTTCGGCGGCGTCGGCGGCGTCGGCAGCAATGTGTCGACGTCCGTCTCCGGCCGTATCCAGGACGGCGACTCGACGCACAAACTGGTGCTGTACACGCGCGTGCTGCTCGCCGGCGTCGTGATGGCGTTCGCCTGCTGGGGCTGGTGGCGGCGGCGCGAGCACAGGTACCGGGAGCGGTCACTGCTGGTCCTCACCTTCGTGCCGTTCCTGGGCTTCGGCATGCAGTCCTACGGCGGCGAGATGGCACTGCGCGTGTTCATGTTCGCGGTGCCGGGCGCCGCCCTGCTCTGCGGGCTCGCCCTCTTCCCGCGCACCGGTGTGACGGCCGAGGAGCGGGAAAAGGACCGGGTGAGCCTCGCCCCGCTCGCGGCCCTGGTGGCGGGGCTGCTGCTGATGGGCGGCTTCCTGGTGGCCCGCTGGGGCAATGAGCCGTTCGAGCGGGTCCGCCCGGGCGAGGTCGCGGCCATGGACTATGTGTACGCGCACGACGAACCGACGGTACGGCTGCTGTGGCTGAGCAACGACACGGTCAACGACGTGACGCCGGCCATGCCGTGGGGTGCCCGGGACATGGAGAAGGTGAACTACGTGCCGACCCTGGCACCCTCCGATCCCGTCCTGGTGTCGGGCCTGGTCAGGTCGCTCAAGGACGCGGGCCCCCACTCGTACCTCATGGTCAACCGGAGCCAGGTGACGTACCTGCGGATGGATGTCGGGTACTCGGCCACCTGGGCCGCCCGGCTCATCCGGAACCTGGACGACCGCCAGGAGCTGAAGAAGGTCCTGGTCAACGATGACGTCACCCTGTACGCGCTGCGCAAGCAGCCCGCGGGCGAGGTCCCGCAGCCTCGTCCGGGCCCGATCGGCCCCCGGGTGACCTGGACGCCGTGGTCGGTGGTCGGGGGGCTCGCCGCCGTGGCGCTGGTGCTGATGCTGACGGCGCGGGAGCTGGTGCGGGTCGCGGTACGGCCGGGCGTGCGGCAGCTGCGGGTGCTGCAGTCGAGCTTCTGGTTCTCGCTGCCGCTGCTGGCGGTGCTGCTGGCCTCGCTGGTGCAGCGGTTCCTGACCATGGGGAAGGGCTGAGGTTCCCAGGACGTACGGGTGAGGCGGCTCGGGTGCGGCGGTTGACGGCTCAGCGCCGGAGCCACTTCACCTCGTACGCCTTCATGTCGAACCTCCTGCCGTCGACCTGGGCGCTGATCGTGCGGCCGAGGGTGTTCACCACGAGGACGACCTTGCCGGTTGCGAGGACCCGGACGTCGGGGGCGTCCTCCGGGGCGACGGACACGGTACGGTACGAGGTCCCGGGCGGGAACTCCTTGGAGAAGCGGGACACCAGGCCGTACATCGGAAGGGCCCGGCCGCCGCCCGCGGTGTCCGTCGGCGTCCACAGACAGCCGGGGCAGCCGGTGCCCTTCTCGGCCTCCGGGTTCCAGTAGAAGCCGGAGGACGCGCCGCCCTTGACCAGGGCGATCATCCCTGCGGCCTGGACGGCGACGCGACGGTCCTCGGTCCAGCCCTTGCGCTCGTCGTCGCGGTCGGCGGGCTCGACGTAGTATTCGGCCCACCACAGCGGCAGGCCGTGGGTCTGCCGCCGCACCCACGCGCTGACGGCGGTGAACTTGTCGGTCGCGCCGAACTCGTCGGGCAGCAGGTCGTCGTCGTCGGTGTAGCTGGAGCCGTCCACGACGACGAAGTCGGCGCCCGCCTTGTGCGTGTTCCAGTAGCCGAAGGCGTCGATGATCCGCTGGTCCATGGCGCCCCAGGGGCCGCGCAGGGCGGTGGAGGCGTTCTGCTTCTGCCGCGGGGCGACGCTGTCCATGACCAGGTACGGCCCGCCCACCATGATCTTGGGGTCGACCTGCTTGAGCGCCTTGTACACCAGGTTGTACAGCTCGGTGTAGCCCTCGTAGTCCCAGCGGGCCTCGGAGTCGTTCCAGAAGCCCTTGAACTCGTTCCAGACGATGAAGTGGCGCACGTCCGGGTAGCGCCTGGCGACGGTGGCGGCGAGGGCGGCGAAGTCCTTGTAGTGGGCGCGGGTGGGGGCGGTCTCGAGGGCGGTCCGGCTCCAGTCGGTGTTGCCGGCCCCCGCCTTGCCGCCCTTCATCCAGTCCGGGGCGCAGCACAGGGTGACGACCGGCGCGCCACCGGTCCTGCGGACGAAGTCGATACGGCGGTCCATCGCCGTGAAGTCGTAGCGGCCCTCGACCGGTTCGGGATTGTCGGCGCCCCATCCCATGATGTGCTGGTTCTGCGGCAGCCCGGCCCCGGACAGCAGCCCCTCGACGCGCTCGACGGCGGCGTCGCTGCCCTCGTCGGCACTGTACTGGGTGTGCGTGAAGCCCCAGCCGACGTCCGGCCTCGTCACCTCTGGCGGGTCGACCGGTGTGCCGTGCACCTTGTCGCCGTCGCGTGTGGTGCCCCGGATGCCCGCGCCGTTCCCGGGCAGTGTGCTGATCAGGGTGACCACCAGGGCCAGAGCGGCCACGGCCGCGCCGAGCAGTGCGGTGAGGCGCCACCGCCGTTCCCCCGAATTCCACCCATGACGTCCCATCACGGGCCACCCTAACGGCGCTCCTTGACCCGCGGACAGATTTCGGTGTGCGACAGCCCGGTAACAGCCCGTACCGGAAGGGTCCGATCCGGAAACCGCACACGGGGACAGAGGCGACACATCCGGCGGACCACGGAAAGCGGATGCACCAGGCGGTCCCGTGACGGATCATGGCGGCATGCCTGCGAACCCATACGACGCTCTGCCGGTGCGGCTCAACGTCGACGACAGCGACTCCCCTTCCGACGTCGTCGACGCGCTGTTCCTCGGGCGCTTCGCGACGGGCGAGCAGCCGTACGCGCACGCGGCCAACATCGACCGCGTACGGTCCGGAGCCACACTCCTGCCGCCGGGCGCCCGGGTGCTGCGGGTGGCCCGCGACGACGACCGCAGCGCGACGCTCGCGGAGGGCGACGGCTGGACGCTGCTGGTCTCCCGCTGGAACCGGGGCGCGGACGTCACGGTCACCGCGACCAGCGCCGAGCTGGCGGAGAAGGTGCTGGGCGAGGCCACGGACGGCGCGGCCGACGAGCCCGAACCACAGCCGGAGAACGTGACGATGGGGTTCTGGTACGTGTCGCCGCGGCGCGGTCCGCACCGTACGACACGGCAGATCTCGGCGGGCACGTGGGAGGAGGTCCGCCCCAACTACACGGCGCCGGTGGCCGACGCCATGGACGGCCTGATGAAGACGACCCCGGAGGACATCGCAGGCCGTCTGCTGCTGCTCCACGGCCCGCCGGGCACGGGCAAGACCTCGGCGCTGCGGACGCTGGCCCGCTCGTGGCGGGACTGGTGCCAGGTGGACTGCGTCCTGGACCCCGAGCGGCTCTTCAGCGACGTCGGCTATCTGATGGACATCGCGATCGGCGAGGAGGACATGGCGGGCAGGGGTCGCTGGCGGCTGCTCCTGCTGGAGGACTGCGACGAACTGATCCGCGGCGAGGCCAAGCACACGGCGGGCCAGGCGCTGTCCCGCCTGCTGAACCTGACGGACGGACTGCTGGGGCAGGGCCGCAACGTGCTGGTGGGCGTGACGACGAACGAGGACCTGGAGCGCCTGCACCCGGCCGTCGTCCGCCCCGGCCGCTGCCTGGCCCGTATCGAGGTCGGCCCGCTCACCCGCACGGAGGCGGTGAGCTGGCTGGGTCGCGAGGAGGGCGTGGGCCGCGACGGGGCGACACTGGCCGAGCTGTACGCGCTGCGACGGGGCACGTCGCCGACATCGGTGCCGGACCAGCGGGCGGGGGCGGGCGCCGGGCTGTATCTGTAGCGGGCCACGAGGGGTGCTTTGATGGAGGTATGACCCTGTTCGTCGGCACGTCGGGGTGGCAGTACCGGGACTGGCGGGGCGTCCTGTACCCGGCGCACGTCCCCATGCGGCTGTGGCTGGAGGAGTACGCGACGCGGTTCGCCACGGTGGAGATCAACAACGCGTTCTACCGGCTGCCGACGCGGGAGACGTTCGAGGCCTGGCGGGATCGGGTGCCGGCGGACTTCGTGGTGGCGGTGAAGGCGAGCCGCTATCTGACCCACATCAAACGGCTCAGGGAGCCCGAGGAGCCGGTGCACCGCCTGATGAGCCACGCGGCCGGGCTCGCCGGCCGCCTGGGGCCGGTCCTGCTCCAGCTCCCGCCCACCCTGCGCGTGGATCCGGCACTCCTGGACGACTGCCTCGCCTGCTTCCCGCCCGGCGCCCGGGTCGCGGTCGAGCCGCGCCACGACTCCTGGTGGACACCCGAGGTGCGCGCGGTACTGGAGGCACGCGGCGCCGCCCTGTGCTGGGCCGACGTCCTCTCCCGCCCGGTCACCCCGCTGTGGCGCACCACGGACTGGGGTTACGTCCGCTTCCACACGGGACGGGCCCGGACGTGGCCCCGCTACGGCCGCCGGGCCCTGACCACGTGGGTCCAGCGGATCGAGGCGGCGTGGCCGGAGGAGGTGGACGTGTACGCCTACTTCAACAACGACCCGCACGCGGCCGCGGTCCTGGACGCGACGGTGTTCGCGCATGTGGCGACCACGGCGGGCATGCGGGTGACCCGCACGCCGCGGCAGCTGCCCGCCCCGGCCACGGGTACGGCAACGACGTGATGTCTCCCGCCGCAGCGGTGCGTCCCCCCTTTTCCGCCCGCAACGGCGATCAGCCACGACGGCGGAGTCGGGGTCGCCACGCCGTTGAGGCAGTGGGGAGGTGCCGAACTCTCCCCCGCCGCCTTGTGGACCCGGCCGGCAGCCAACCACACGGCTCAGTCCCCGCGCGGGGCACCCGCACCCGTCAGCCCCGCACACCCCACAAGACACCCACACCGGTCAGTCCCCGTAAGCCGCCCGCAGGGCGTCCCGGACGGCGGTCAGCGCCGCGTCCTCGGCCAGCCCCAGCCGCCGCACCCGCTCGGCATAGGCCTGTGCGGCCACCGCTGCCTCCCTCTCGGCGGCCGAGCCGGCGGCGGCCACGAACGTGCCGTTGCGGCCCCGCGTCTCGACCACCCCGTCCTCCTCCAGCGCCCGGTACGCCTTCGCCACCGTGTTCGCGGCGAGGCCGAGGGACTCGGCCAGCCCCCGTACGGTCGGCAGCCGGTACCCCACCGGCAGCACGCCGGCCCGGGCCTGCTCGGAGATCTGCGCCCGCACCTGTTCGTACGGCGGCGCGCTCCCATCGATGCGGATCTTCAAGGTCACGGTCCGATTCTCCCGCACCCGCCGGAAAATGAGAGGCACCCCCGCGCCCGGCCCGGATACCGTGCGCCCCCATGACAGTGATCGTGCGCGACCTCCGCCCCGACGTACGGGCCGACACCGAGGGCTTCGCCCGGGTCCGGCGACTCGCCCTCCCGTTCATCCTGTTCACCCCGGAGTCCATCGCCTACGACGCCGCCCACATGCACCCCGACGCCCACTACCGGCCGCTCGTGGCCGAGGAGGACGGCGAGGTCATCGGCACGGCCCAGGTCCACCTCGCCCAGGGGAGCCGGGAGCCCGGCCAGGGCAACATCAACGTCTACGTGCACCCGGAACGCACCCGCCGCGGCGCCGGCTCGCTCCTCGTCCGCGCCGCCGAGGAGCACCTGGCCTCCGTGGGCGCCACCCGGCTCTTCTCCTGGGTCCTGGACGAGCCCGGCAACCGCGCCTTCGCCCAGCGGCACGGATACCGGGGCAGCCGCTCCGCCCACTTCCTCCGCCTGGACCTGGCGAACGGCACCCTGCCGCCGCTCGAGGACCCGCCGCCGGGCGTCGAGCTGCGCACGGGCGCGGACTTCGCCGACGATCCCCGCCCGCTGTTCGAACTGGACGCGGAGACGATGTCCGACGAGCCGAGCGACATCGACTACGAGTTCACCGACTACGAGGCCTGGCTGGAAGAGACCTGGCGCCACCCCCTCTTCAGCCCCGAGCTGACCTCGGTGGCCGTGGTCGACGGCCGCCCCGCCGCCTTCAGCGCGGCCCGCACCGACGGCGCCGCCCTCCCCCACTCTCGGCTTCGCTCGAGCGGGGGGACCTCCATCGGCACCGTGATGACCGGAACCGCCCGTGCCGTCCGCGGCCGGGGCCTCGCCAAGCTCGCCAAGAACCACTCCCTGCACCGCGCCCGCGCCGCCGGGTTCACGGAGGCGTTCACGGGCAACGACGCGGGCAACGGCCCGATGATCGCGATCAACAAGTGGTTCGGTTACGAGATCTGCGGCACGGAGGTGCGCCATGTCCGTGAATTCGCCTGATGCCACACGCCGCCTCGAGGTGGTCCTGGTCAAGGCGGGTCGGACGAAGATCCGTTATCGCGCCGAACTGCTGCACGACGACGGCACCCGGGTCGTCGTACGGGCTCCCTGGGCGGGTGGCGGTGCCCGTGACTTCGGCTTCGTACGGTTCGAGCCCGGTGACGTCTTCACCGAGTACTACTGGCGCGACCGGTGGTACTCGGTGAAGGAGGTCAGGGACGGGCAGGGCACGCTCAAGGGCTGGTACTGCGACATCACCCGCCCCGCCGCGGTCGCCGGCTCGGAACTCGTCGTGGAGGACCTCGACCTGGACCTGTGGCGGTCGGCGGACGGCACCGCGGTACTGCGCCTGGACGAGGACGAGTTCGCGGCGAGCGGCCTGGCGGACAGGGACCCGGCGGCCGCGGCGGCCGCCGTGCGCGCCCTGGACCAGCTCGAACTCCTGGCCAGGGCGGAAGGCTTCGAGGCCCTGCTGCGCTGACCGTGCACCGAGCCGCCCCTCAGACGACCGCCACCACCGCGTACCGCTCGTCGTCCACCTCCCTCCCCCACAGCCGCGCGTCGTCCGACAGCCGCTCGACGCGTACGTCACGGACGAGGGGCGCGAGCAGGGCGGTCAGGCGGTCGGCGGGTATGCCGGCCGGGCTCACCGTCCCCCACACCCCCTCCACCAGCACCAGCCGGCCGGCCGGCCGGAGCAGTCCCCGCCAGTGGCGCAGGACGCGGCCGGGATCGGGCAGGGTCCACAGCACATGGCGGACGAGGACGGTGTCGAAGAGCTGTTCGCCGACTGGTGGCGTCGCCGCGTCGCCGACCAGGAACACCGCGTCGCGGCCGGCGAGCTTGGCGCGGGCACGCGCGACCATGGCCGGTGACAGGTCGACCCCTGTCACCCGGTGTCCCTGTTCGGCGGCGAGCAGAGACAGGCTGCCGGTGCCGCAGCCGAGGTCCAGCACCTCGCCGGGCCGCCGCGGCAGCCACGTCCCCAGCCGGGCGGCCCAGGCCTGGCGCACCGCGGGGTCACGCAGTCCGTGGTCCGGTTCGGCGTCGAAGGTGGCTGCCTCGGCGTCCCAGTCCACGCCGGGGTCCGCGCCCGCCGAGGTTTGGACCCCGCTGTTCCTGGCCATGTTCCTGGTCATATCCGTGTTGATGTCGCGGTTCATGGCAACAGGGTGCCGGCCGCCACTGACAGTCGAATCGTGACAGCCGCCACAGACATACCTCGACCGATGAGGAACCCTCGCCGAAAGGGCCTACCCCCGCGCCAACGCGGGACCCAGTAGGCACAAGGAGGCAGCCATGCGCCGAGTGACCGTGCACAAGCCCCTGAAGAGGACCGACTCCCGCCGGACGCGTGAGGAAGCCGACGAGCGCCCCACGGAGCGTCCGGAGGTCCGCAAGGACATCGCCCGCATCTGGTGGCCGGACGGCTGACCCAGGGGCGCAACAACGGTCACGGAGGTGGCGTGCCCCCGCAGATGAGACTGACAGCGATCACACTCGACTGCTCCGACCCGTTGGCGCTGGCCGCGTTCTACCAGCGGGCCACCGGGCTGGAGCTCCACCCCGAATCCAACGGCGACTTCGCCGGACTCACCCGTGACGACGGGCTTTTCATCGGCTTCCAGCGGGTCGACGACTACCGGGCCCCGCGCTGGCCGGACCAGTCCGTGCCGCAGCAGATCCACCTCGACTTCGCGGTCGACGACCTCGACCAGGCGGAGGCACTGCTGCTGGAGTCGGGCGCCGGCAAACCGGGGCACCAGCCGGACCACGGCGGATGGCGGGTCCTCACCGACCCGGCCGGGCATCCGTTCTGCCTGACCGGGAAGTGACGTCCGCGGCGGCGTCCTTCAGGGCCGGACGGCCCTTTCCTGGTCGCGGACAGGGTCGTTCCCTGATCGCAGATTCAGCACGCCCTTAACGGGACCATAAGGATCTCCAGCAGCGGCCCCGAACAGGCGATTTCACGGCTCCCTGGGGCTAGCTTGCTGTTCGCCCCTCACTCCGGGACCTGTCCGGCGGCTCAGGCCGGACAGGCCCCGGCGGGCTTCTTCGGAACGTTCAGCTGAACACCGACGCGCAGGTGGTCGCGGTGGCGTGGGCCGGGTCGAGGGCGTTGGCCGCCTCGTGGAAGGCGATCCGGTCCGCCAGCCCGATCGCCACGTGCTCGGAGAGGTCCACCCCGCACAGGTCCTGCAGCACCACGTTGTGGACGTCGGGCCCGCTCAGGAACTGGGAGCGGTACGGCGTGACCACCTCGTCGTACTTGGTGGCGATGACCGTGTAGTGGACGCCGGCCACGGTGTCGCCTCCCGCGTTGAGCTTCGTGAGGAAGGCGGACCCGGCGACCTGGTCGGCGAGCCCGGGCGTGGCCGCGGACAGAAGATCCTGCGCGCCGGGGAAGTACGGCAGCAGGTTGGTGAGGCCGTCCAGGGTCGTGCCGTGGTTGTCGGGCGCGATGCCGACGAGGGCGTTCACCTTGGCGCCGCCACCGAGGAACTTGAGGTAGTAGCGGGGCATCATGCCGCCCTGGGAGTGACCGACGATGTCGACCTTGGCGACGCCGGTCGCGGCGAGCACCTTGTCGACGAAGGCGGACAGCTGCTCCGCCGACTTGTCGATGGGGCCGAGGCCGTAGAAGAGCGGGACGCCCGGCAGTTGACCGTAGTCGAAGGAGAAGACGCAGTAGCCGCGGGTCTCCAGGTAGGGCGCGAAGGCCAGCCAGTTGTCGACGGAGTTCGCGAAGGTCCCGTGGACGAGGACGACCGGGCGGGGATGGGCGGCGGACGGCTTGCAGGAGTAGTCGTTCCAACCTCCCGCAAGCTCTCGGCTTCGCTCGAGCAGGGGGGACCCCCATCTCGGCGCGGCTTCGGCGGTGGCGGCGGGGACGACGGCGACCGCGGTGGCCAGCAGCAGTGCGGCAAGGGGTCTGAGCAGGCGTTTCCAGGGCAGCATCGGGTGATCTCCTTGCGGCTCGGGGAAGGAGCGATGACCTTGCGCCCTGTGATCCGGATCACGGGATGCTGTTCACTCGTCAAGTTACGGACGAGTAGGTGACAAGTGAAGTTACGCGTCAGTAAAAACTTCCAGTGTCGGCTGAACGGGGTCGCGATTCCTGATAGCGCCCTGAACACATGAGACGAAGCATCACCAGACGGGCTTGATCGGCCCATAGGGGGAGATACGCAGCAACTGGCGCTGGAGGGAACCCGGGTGCAGGCCCACCCCCGCTCGGTCAACACGATCAGCCGCGCCCGCGCGTCCCCGGGGTGAGGCCGTCGCTCCGCATACCCCTTCCGCACGATCTCCTCGACCAACTGGCTGGCGGCCTGCTTGGTCACCCCGAGAGGGCGGCCAGTTCGGTGACGGTCGCCCCGTCCGGGGCGAGTCGCGCGAAGGCGAACCCGCCCCCGTGGGCGAGCTGACGCCTAGGCGGCCAGCGCCCCCCGTATCACCGCCCGCGGCCCGAACTTCGCGCGTGCCCGGTCCGCGACCTCCTCGATGCGGCGGACCTTCTCGTCCACCGGGTCGAACATGAGCTGGTGAGCCGCGTGTTCGGCGGAGGTCAGGTCCTCGGCGCGCAGGGCGACCGCACGGACACGGGCGCGCTGCAGGCCGAGCGCCTCGTACATGCGGTACGCCTCGGCGGCGAGCGCCGCCGAGTGGGCGGTCGGCTCGGTGAGCGTGCGGGTACGGGTCGTCGCGGAGCGGTCGGCGTAGCGCACGGTGAGGGTGAGCCTGCCGCAGACCCGCTCCACGGCGCGCAGCCGGGCGCCCAGTTCCTCGGTGGCGGACAGCAGGGCACGGCGGTGCCGGTCCGCGTCCAACTCGTCGCGCTGGAAGGTGCGTTCGGTGGCCAGCGAACGCGTGACGGCGTTGGGTACGACCCGGCCGCGGTCGATGCCGTGCGCCTTCTCGTGCAGGTCGCGGCCGATCCGGGCGCCGACGAGCCGCTGCACCGTCGACAGGGGTGCGGCGGCCAGCCCGCCGATGGTGTCGAGGCCGTACTCGGCGAGGGTGCGGGCGGTCGTGCCGCCGACCCCGGGCAGCGCGCGGACCTGGCGGTCGGCCAGGAACTCCGTGACGGCGTCCGGGTCGCCGGGCACCGCCCGGGTCTCGCCGGGCGCCGCCTCCGCGAGGGCCATGCGGGCCAGCATCGGCCCGGGTCCGGCCCCGATCGCGCAGTCCACCCCGTGGTGCGCGAGGGCCCGTACGCGGATCAGCCTGGCCAGTTCGACCGCGTCCCGCCCGAAGTACCGCTCCGCTCCCCCGAGGTCGGCGAGCGCGGTGTCGGGCGGCAGCGCCTCGACGACGGGTGTGAACTCCTCGAGGAGCCCGAGCAGCCCGGGCAGGGCCGCCTCGTACAGCTCGGGCAGCTGGAAACGTACGCAGAGGATGGTCATCCCGCACTCCCCGGACTCTGGTGCCACAGTTTCCTTCCGCCCGCCGGGCCCTCGCCCGCGGGACGCATGTCGGCCCAGGGGTTCATCTCGTACCCCGTGGGCATCCGGATGCGCCGACCCTTCGCCGCGTCGCCGTCGCCGCCGTCCTGCGGGTGCGCTGCGGGCTCCGCCAACCGCGCCGCCACCTCGTCGAGGCCGCCCTCCGCCCGCAGTTCCATCAGCTCGGCGAGGTTCCAGGCGGCCGAGCCCACCACGCTGAGGCTGCGCGGTCCGCGCCGCTGCACCACCCCGCGCACCAGCAGCAGCCAGGAGTGGAAGACGGTGTGGGCGCAGGTGTCGTGGGAGTCGTCGAAGAAGGCGAGGTCGACCAGGCCCGTGCCGTCGTCGAGCGTGGTGAAGATGACCCGCTTGCCGGAGCGGATCGGCGGGGTCTGGGTGGCCGCCTTGGCGCCCGCGACCAGCACCGTCTCACCGTGCCGTGCGTCGCGCAGCCGGCGCGCCGAGATCACGCCCAGTTCGTCGAGGAACGTGCGGTAGTCGTCCATCAGGTTGCGCGAGGCGTCCATGGACAGCACGCCCAGCTCGGCGCTGAGCTTCTCCTGGGGGGTCAGGTCGGGCAGCCCGGCCGGCGCGGTCCTGCGCCCACCGGCCAGGGGGAGCTGGGCGCCACCCGCGCCCCGGGAGCCCCGGTGCAGTTCGGTCAAGTGCAGTTGCAGGTCACGGCGGTTGGCGCCGAACGCGTCCAACGCGCCGACCTGGGCGAGCCGCTGGGCGAGGGGGCGGCTCGGCCGGGCCCGCTCCCAGAAGTCGAGCAGGGAGGCGTACGGCTGCCCGGTCTCGATCCGTTCGGCCTCGGCCTCGCTGATGCCGTGCACGTCGGAGAGGGCGAGGCGCAGGCCCCAACGTCCGGCGGAATCAAGCGATTCAGACACCAGTTCGATACGGTGTGCGACGCCCGACTTGTTCACGTCCAGCGCCAGGATCGGCACGCCCCGGCGCCGCGCGTCCGCCAGCAGCAGCCGCTTCGGGTACATCCCGGGGTCGTGCGTGAGCAGGCCGGCGTAGAAGGCGGCCGGGTGATGGGTCTTCAGCCACGCCGACTGGTACGTGGGGACGGCGAAGGCGACCGCGTGCGCCTTGCAGAAGCCGTAGGAGCCGAACGCCTCGACGATCTCCCAGGTCTGCTGAATCGTTTCCGCGTCGTACCCCCTCGCCGCCGCCTGCTGTGCGAACCACACCCGGATCCGCCCCTGCGCCCGAGGGTCGGACAGCCCGCGCCGCACCTGGTCCGCCTCATCCCGCCCGCAGCCGGTCATGATGTCGACGATGTGGATGATCTGCTCGTGGAAGACGACGACGCCGTACGTCTCCTTCAGCGGCTCCTCCAGATCCGGGTGCGGACAGCGGACCGGAGCCCGTCCGTGCCGGGCCTCGATGAACGGCCGCACCATGTCGGCCGCGACCGGGCCGGGCCGGAAGAGGGAGATGTCGACGACCAGGTCGTGGAACGTGGCCGGCTGGAGCCGTCCGACCAGGTCCCGCTGGCCCGGCGACTCGATCTGGAAACAGCCCAGCGTCTCCGTGGAACGGATGAGCCGGTACGTCGCCGGGTCGCCCGGTGCGAGGGAGTCCAGGTCGATCCGCTTCCCCGTCACCCGCTTCACCTCCGCGACGGCGTGCGCCATCGCGGACTGCATCCGCACCCCGAGCACGTCGAGCTTGAGCAGCCCCAGTTCCTCGACGTCGTCCTTGTCGAACTGCGACATGGGGAAGCCCTCGCCGCTGGTCGGCACGACCGGCGTACGGGACAGGAGGGAGGCGTCGGAGAGCAGGACCCCGCACGGATGCATGGCGACCCCGCGCGGAAGGGCGTCCAGGGCCTCGACCAGCTCCCAGAGCAGGCCGTACCGCTCCTTCTCTCCCGCCAGTCGCCTCAGCTCGGGCAGCTCCTCCAGCGCGGCGCGGGCGTCGCGGGCGCGGATGTGCGGGAAGGACTTGGCGATGCGGTCGATCTCGGCGGGGTCCATGGACAGGGCGGCGCCCACGTCACGGATGGCGTGACGGACCCGGTACGTCTCCGGCATCGCGACCGTGGCGACCCGCTCGGTGCCGAACCGGCCGATGATCGCCCGGTAGACCTCCAGGCGTCGCGCGGACTCCACGTCGATGTCGATGTCGGGCAGGGCGGTGCGGCGCTTGGACAGGAAGCGCTCCATCAGCAGCCCGTGCTCGACGGGGTCGGCGTGCGCGA
Organism: Streptomyces sp. PTL18; assembly: GCF_059510295.1. Classification (NCBI taxonomy): domain Bacteria; kingdom Bacillati; phylum Actinomycetota; class Actinomycetes; order Kitasatosporales; family Streptomycetaceae; genus Streptomyces; species Streptomyces sp. PTL18. The sequence continues at coordinate 388,246 of NZ_JCAJZO010000005.1, forward strand.
TGCCGAGCAGGTGGTTGACCAGGGAGCCCGCGCCGGAGCCGCGCGCCGCGACCCGGATGCCCATCGTCCGTACGTCGTCCACGACCTGGGCGACGGTGAGGAAGTAGGAGGCGAAGCCGTGGTGGGCGATGATGTCCAGTTCCTCGTGCATCCGCTCCCAGTAGTCCCGGCGGCCGGCGTAGCCGCGCAGCACCATGCCCGCCGCCACCCGGGAGGCGAGCGTGCGCTGGGCGGTGCGGCGGCCGGCGCCGACGAGGTGCGGTTCGGGGAAGTGGACGGTGCCCGTGCCGAGGTCGTCCTCGGGGTCGACCAGGCACTCGGCGGCGGTGGCCTGCGTCTGCTCCAGCAGACGGTGGGCGGTGTCCCGGCGGAAGCCGGCCGCCTCCACCACCCGCTCGGCGATCTCGAACATGGCGCCCGCGTCCTTGAGCCGGGCCTCGCCGGAGTCCAGCTCCTTGGTGGGGTCGATGGGGACCAGGCGGCGGGCGGCGTCCAGGACGTCGGCGACCGGGCCGAGCCCCGGGTCGGCGTACCGGACGGCGTTGCTGAGCACGGGCCGGACGCACTGCTCGGCGGCGAAGGCGACGGTGCGGGCGGCCAGGCGCAGCGAGCCGGGTCCGGTGCCGGTGCGGCCGTGCCAGACGGCCTCCAGTCGCAGGGCGTCGCCGTAGACCTCCCGCCAGGGTGCGAGCAGCTTCGCCGCGCGGTCGGGGCGCCCGGCGGCGAGGGCACGACCCACGTCGGAATCCGGGCCGAGCAGGACGGTCAGGCCGTCGGCGTGGTTGTCGGCCCAGGACAGCAGGGGGTTGCCCTCGTGCGCGTGGGCGGCGGAGACCAGGCGGCACAGGGCGGCCCAGCCGCGGGCGCCGTCCCGGGCGAGGAAGACCGCGCGGGGTGTCGACTCGTCGACGAAGGCACCACCGCGCACGGGGGTGCGGCGCCTCTCCCGCCGCGCGGGCTCGTACTCCGCCACCGCCAGCTCCGCCCCGAACAACGGCCGGACACCGGCGGCCGCGCATGCCCTGGCGAACCGGACCGCGCCCGCCAGGGTGTCCCGATCGGTGAGGGCGAGGGCGTCCATCCCCAGCTCACCGGCACGCTCGGCCAGCCGCTCCGGGTGCGAGGCGCCGTACCGCAGGGAGAACCCGGAGGCGGTGTGCAGATGCGTGAAACCCGGCACACGCACCTCCCGTACCCATGAGCCACCCAAGCAGCTCTCGAACGTCTGTTCCCATCCCCCTCGCCCCCACCATAGACCAATTTTCGAACTCCCGTACGATCATCCTCCCCGGCGGTTCATATGCACAAACAGGGATGAACCACCACACATGAGAGTTCCTTCTCCCGGCGCGCGGGCGCAGGACGCCGTCGGCAGCGGGGGCGGGAACCTCCCGCGCCCCCGATCCCCGTCCCACAGGTCGGCCCAGGGTCCCCGCGCAGCCGTCATGGTCCGGTCCTGTCCGGAATCCATCCCTCCAGGGTCCGGACTCAAGCCAGAAGAAGCGTGCGGCCGAGGCGGCGCCACCGGCCGCTGCGCCCGCTCCGGGACCTTGAGCAGCTCGACCGGGAAGGGCGGGCCCCGGCGTCGAGTTCTTCTCGGCCGCCACCGCCGGCGGCTCCTCGACCATGCCGGCACCCGGGGTCCGAAGTGGGCGCATCAGGTGCGTGCCTGGTGCCGCTTCGACGGCAGGCCGGTGACGTGACAAGGACGAGCCCCCGCACGCGGGTCGCGTACGGGGGCTCGCCTGCCGCCGGATGCAGGTCGGCCGTGCGGATGGGCCGGCTCGAAGGGCCTTGGTGTCCTTCGGTGTCAGTAGACGTGGACGCCGTAGGCGCTCAGGGCCTCGGTGACCGGCTGGAAGAAGGTCGTTCCGCCGGAGGTGCAGTCACCGCTGCCGCCGGAGGTCAGGCCGTAGGCGATGCCGCTGTTGGAGTACAGCGGGCCGCCGGAGTCGCCGGGCTCGGCGCAGACCGTGGTCTGGATGAGGCCGTGGACGATGTCCCCGTTGCCGTAGTTCACCGTCGCGTTGAGCGCGGTGACGCGGCCGCTGTGGATGCCGGTGGTGGAGCCGCGGCGGTAGACGGTGGTGCCGACGGACGGGGTGGCCGCGCTGGTGATGTCGACGCTGCCCACCGTGCCCGACTTGGTCACCGAGCTGTTGGTGTAGCGCACGATGCCGTAGTCGTTGCCGGGGAAGCTGGAGCCGGCCGTGGTGCCGAGCGTGGTGGAGTGCGAGGAGTTCGACCACCAGGTGCCCGCGCCGTCGGTGCAGTGACCGGCGGTCAGGAAGTAGTAGTTCCCGCTGTTGTCCTGGACGTTGAAGCCGAGCGAGCAGCGCCAGCTACTCGCATAGATGGCGTTGCCGCCGGAGATCAGCTTGTTGAACCTGCCCGGGGTGTGCTCGATCGTGAGGGCGCCGGCGTTGCCGCCGGCCTCCTGCTTGAGCTTGGCGATCTCGGCGTTCGAGACCGTGCTGTCGACGGTGACGACGACGCGGTTCGTCTTCGGGTCGACGACCCAGGCGGTGCCCGGGACATCGGCCTTGAGCACCGAGTCGCTCGCCTTGGCCAGCCGGTTCGCGCTGAAGGTCTGTGCGGAGCTCGCGTTCGCGCTGGGGACCGTGAACGCGGCGGCGGCCAGGAGCCCGGTGGCCACGGCGATCAGCCGGGTCCGTCTCGCGAGGCCGCTCGTGGGGTTGGTGCGCTTGATCCTCACTTGTCGTTCCCCTCCAAGGGAAGTCGGGGGCCCACGTGGGGGATGGGGCCCGTGAGTCGCAGCCGGGGGCCGTGCCATCCGGATTCCGGACACGCCGTGCCCCTGACAAGCGCTGTGGGGGAGTATTCGGCCGCCTGGCCGAAGGGCGCAAGGGCGCCTTTCGGCCGTGCGGTCTTTAACCTCTCTATGGCTCATAGGGGTTGACAGCGGCCCTGTGGCGCTTTGTGTCTACAGCAGGGCGCGCTCCCCCGCCTCGATCGCGACGCCCAGCGTGTTGCCCGGGGGCGGGAAGGGGCAGATGAAGTGGTGCGCGAAGGCGCAGGGCGGCAGCAGCGCGCGGTTGAAGTCCACGGTCGTGCGTCCCTCGGCGTCGGGCGCGGGCGGCCGCAGGAACCGGAAGCGGAAACTGGTGTCCCCGCTGGTGGCATCGGCGAACACGGCCCACAGCGAGCCGTCGCCCTCGACCGACACCTGGAGCGTCAGGTCCTGTCCGTCGAGGGTGAAGGCGAGCACTCCGCCGAGGCCGAGCCCGCGATGACGTCCGTCGGCGTTCTCGACGCGTACGGTGCGGCTCTCCCCGTACGGGGTGAAGTGCCCCTCGACGGACCAGCGCGGATCGTACGGTGTGGCATCGATGCCCCGGAAGGTCCGGCGTGCCGGGGCGGCCGGGTCGTAGTCACGCACGCCCCGCGCGCCCTCGCGGGCGAGGACGACCAGGCGGCGCTCGCCGGCCGCGACGCGCGCCGCGCTCACCGGCCCCGCACCGGGGTCCAGGCGGACCTCACCGGTGAAGGGCCGCCCGTCGACCGTCAGTCCGTCGGCCTCACCGGCCGTCAGCACCACCGCGTCACCGTCATCCGTCCACCGTCCGGGAATCTCCGGAATATGACCATCCGGATAATCGTCGAGCCAGTAGGTACCGGTCAACGCGAGCGGCCCGTACGGCTCCGACACCTGTGCGGTGCGGTGCTCGTGCCACTGTTTCCACTCGTCGGATGCGTCCGTCGTCATGTGGTCAACCCTTCCACACGGGATCCGTGTGCCCGGGGTGCGAGCGCAGCGTGGTGGGATGCGGGTACGAGGAAGAACCCATCGGCGGCGCCCGATCGGAGGAACCCGTTCCGCGGACGGCGTCGGACAGAGCGCGGCGTCATGACGTGGCGTCATGGCGTGGCGTCATGGCGTTCCCCGGTCACGACGTACCGGTGGGCGGGCCGGGGCAGGTCCGGGTGCTCCCTGCAGTGCTGCCCGGATGGAAGGTGCGGAACAGGCCGCGGTGCTGGCGCAGCGCGACCGTGCCGTTGACGAGCCGCTTCAGGTCACGGCGCGGCTCGGCGGGCGTGAGGGCGAAGCCGTCGACGACACCGGCCGCGTGCCGGTGGGCGACCGGTTCGGCGTCGAGGGGCCGGGAACGAGCGGCACCGATGCCCGGTCGCGGCCAGGACCGGGATCAGCGGCCAGGACCGGGATCAACCGCCCGCGGTACGCGGTCGCTCAGCAGCCCGGGCTGAGGTTCGACTCGGCGATCAGCAGGTCGCGGCTCTCGCCTCCGGAACCGGAGAACTGAACGGTTCGCCCCCGCCCCCGCCCCCGAGCGACGCCGGGCGCGGGAATGCCTGCCCGGCGGCCAGAGGTGCTGGGCGCAGGAGTGCCTGCCCGGCGGCGAGGCCGAGGGTGACGTGCTGCACCGAGCGCAGGCAGTCGAGGGCGAGGTGGCTGAGCGCGGCCACGGTGCCGAACGCGAACAGCACGAGCAGCAGCAGATCGCGCTGGGCGGCGTGCTCCAGCGTGGCGGCGCGTTCCTCCACGTCCCTGCCGAGCGAGATCTGCACCGCGCGCAGTCCGTCGTCGGTGGAGGTCATGGAATCCCACCAGGCCATCGGAGGAATGCCGCCGTTGCGGAGGCGGCCGTCCGCGTGCACGGCGACGTTCTCGTAGGTGAGGGCGCGTTCGGCCTCGGGTGTGCCGAGCGCGGCCTTGAGGCGCCGGCGCTGGGCGGCGGTGGCATAGCGCGGGAAGCTCTCCAGGGCGGCGAGCCTGGCGGCGCGGAGCTGCAGGAAGCGGCTGTAGTCGTCGCCGTGGAACCGTCCGGCGCGCAGCGAACCCAGGACGAGGACGCGCTCCTCGCCGGTGGACTCCTTGGCGTCACCGAGGATGTGGAGCGTCTGGCAGACGGCGCGCACCTGGACGTCGTACACGTCGCCGAGGCCGAGCTCGAGCCGGTCGAGGGCGGCGATACCGGCGCTGAAGGAGGCGAAGGTCGCCTGGACGGCGCCGGTGCCGTCGTCGGCCTGCCGGCGGATCACCGTGAGCTCGTCGAGCCGTCGCAGGGACGCGCGCACGGAGTCGGCGGCGGCATCGTCGCGGCCCCGCAGCACCCGGTCCAGCCCGGCGCGGGCGGCATCGGTGGCTCTGCGCTGCGCAAGCAGCTTCGGGCCGAACTGCCCTACGCCGCCGACGTATCCGGCGGTCAGCCCGCGCTCCTTCTGCAGCTCGTGGACGAGCCCCTGGAGGGCGATCTCCAGATGGGCGTGGTCGGCGGCGACGGCCGCGTCGCGGTGCTCGGAGATCTGCTGGGCGGCGGCCGCGCCGAGCAGGGAGAGCAGGACGGCCAGGGCGAGGACGAGGAACCTCAGCATTCTGGCGCGGGTGGTGGGGGGTGTGACGTCCACTGATGAAGTGCCTTAAGTGCCTTATATGGAGGACGAATGGTCGGAGGGGCAGAAAATCGTTCTGCCCCTCGCCAACGATTTCCATGGCGCACCGGTCACCAGATCATGCTTCTTGTTCACGTGACGGACATCAGCAGTCGCAGCCGCAGTCACATCCGTCGCCGCAGGAACAGCAGTTGCCGCAGCACTCACAGCAGTCGCCGCAATCGTCGCAGTCGCAGTCGCAGTCGTTGCACCATCCCTCTCGCCTCTTCCGTGACCACGGCCCCTCGAACTCGTCGGCGCAGCACACCCGGCAGCTGCAGCACAGCCCCACGGCGACCGCGCAGCCGGCGAGGAGGCCGCGCTTGCCGGGCTTCGAGAGGTCCTCCGTGGTGTACGGGCCGTTCTGCCGCGGTGGGCCGAAGGCGCCTTGAGGGTCGTGCCCGCAGGACTCCGTGCCGAAGGCCCGGTCCACCGAGCGCCGCAGCTCGTGGACGAGCAGGACGTGGGCGAGCCGCCCGTCGCCGAACTCGACCTCCCGCAGCGCGAGCCGTATCCCGTGCAGCGCGTCGTCAGCGAGGCGACGGGCCTCCTGAAGTGGGGTACCCGTGGCCGTCAGCGGGTTCCAGGCGCCCGACGCGGCGTCCGCCCCGCGGTCCTCCACGGCGTCCAGCAGGTGCGCAAGCCGCCCGAAGAACCGGCCGGCCTCGGCGAGCGGTGCGGTGTTGCCGGGTCGCCCGGCGAGGACCGCGGTGTGCGCGAAGGCTGCGGCGGTGGCGGTCTCGGTCGGTTCGGTGACGGCCAGGAGGGGAGTGCCGGGCCCGGCGAGCGCCTCGATGCCCACCTGCCGGTCCACGGCGTCCACCAGCACGGCGGTGTCGAACCCGATGTCGGAGCCGGTACGGGCCCCGGCCCTGCCCCAGTTCGCGGCCACCCGGCGCGCGGCGAACGCCACCGGCGCGCGCGCCAACAGCCCGTCCCCGTCGGCCACGTGGTCGCGCACCTTGGCGGCGGCGAGCACCAGCGACACGGCGGCCGCGAGCCGCGCCCCCTCGCCCCGCGCGACGGACGCGGTGCGCATGCCGCGCAGCGGACAGGGACCGGCGGTGCGCCGCCCGGCGGTCCGCGCGGCCTGAGCCTCCGTCAGAACGGAGACCAGCAGGCCGTCGTAGTTGGTGACGAGGCGCGCGAGCTGCCCGTGGTCCCGGCGCAGCGCGAGACACAGCCCGCACAGGTGCGCCGTCCACTGGGCCCGCAGGCCCTCGCTCATCCGGTGACGACAGGGCCGGACCATTCCGAACACGACACTCCCCCGTGGGTCGCAAAACGTTGAGCCGCGGCAGCCTGTCCGCCACCTCGTTCACCCGTACGCACCCGCCGTCACCCGGACGCCGCGACAAATCGTATTTCACTCATAGTCAGCAGGCGTCTGAGGCCGAACTCTTGGGGCATACGGCCTCTCGACGGATCCGCTGTGCACCAGTACCGTCACGAAACCCCCGCGCGGCGTCTATCCCCTTGGCGCCACATCCGCATCATGGACGACCATGGGGTTGCGGAAGGCATGAAAAGGACCGCTGTGAGAGGAGGCGTCCATGGGATCGGTGCGCAAGGCGAGTGCCTGGCTCGGCCTCGTCGACGACAACGATGACGAGCGTTACTACGACGACGACTACGCCGAGGACCAGGAGACCGGCGACGCCTGGGTGACCGACCCGCGCGTCAGGGTCGCCTCCGACACGGCGGAGGAGAAGGGCCGCCGGATCGGCACGGTCACCCCGGACAGCTTCCGGGACGCCCGGGTCATCGGCGAGCTGTTCCGGGACGGGGTCCCGGTCATCATGAACCTCACGAACATGGAGCCGGGCGACGCCAAGCGCGTGGTGGACTTCGCGGCCGGTCTGATCTTCGGCCTGCGCGGCTCGATCGACCGTGTCTCCAGCCGGGTCTTCCTGCTGACCCCGGCGAACACGGAGATCGTCAGCGGCGACGCCGCGAGCCGTACCACGGACGGCTTCTTCAACCAGAGCTGAGGCAGGGCCGCCCCACCGGCCCTGCCCGCTCCCGGGCCCCGGGTCACCGGAAGGCGTCGAGCCCGGTGAGCGCCTTGCCCAGCACGAGCTGGTGCATCTCCACGGTGCCCTCGTAGGTGAGCACCGATTCCAGGTTGGTGGCGTGCCGCATCACGGGGTACTCGAGCGAGATCCCGTTGGCGCCGAGGATCGTGCGCGCGGTGCGGCAGATCTCGATCGCCTCGCGTACGTTGTTGAGCTTGCCGAAGCTGACCTGTTCGGGACGGAGCCGTCCCGCGTCCATGCGCCGCCCCAGGTGGTGGGCGAGCAGAATCCCCTTGTGCAGTTCGACCGCCATGTCGGCGAGCTTGGCCTGGGTGAGCTGGAACCCCCCGATCGGCCTGCCGAACTGTTCCCTGCTCTTCGCGTACTCCACGGCGGCCTCGAAGCACGACCTGGCGGCCCCCATGGCACCCCACACGATCCCGTAGCGGGCGTGGGAGAGACAGTTGAGCGGGCCCTTGAGCCCTTGGACACCGGGAAGTACGGCGTCGGCGGGCAGCCGTACGTCGTCCAGGACCAGCTCGCTGGTGACAGAGGCGCGCAAGGACCACTTGTGCTTGATCTCGGGGGCGGAGAAGCCCGGGCTGCCGGTGGGGACGACGAACCCCCGGATGCCGTCGTCGGTCCTGGCCCACACCACGGCCACCCCGGCGACGGAGCCGTTGGTGATCCACATCTTGCGGCCGCTGAGGACCCAGTCGGTGCCGTCGCGCTTGGCGTACGTCCGCATCGAGGCCGGATCGGAGCCGTGGTCGGGTTCGGTGAGCCCGAAGCAGCCGATGACCTCGCCGGCGGCCATGCGGGGCAGCCACTGCTGCTTCTGCTCCTCGCTGCCGTAGCGGTGGACGGCGTACATGGCGAGGGAGCCCTGCACGGAGACCAGGGACCGGATGCCGGAGTCCGCGGCCTCCAGCTCCAGGCAGGCGAGCCCGTACTGCACGGCACTGGCTCCGGCGCAGCCGTAGCCGCTGAGCGACATGCCGAGGGCGCCGATGCCGCCGAGCTCACGGGCGAGCTCGTGGATGTCGGGCAGCTCGCCCTTCTCGTACCACTCACCGACGTACGGCAGCACACGGTCCGCCGCCCAGCTCCGTACGGTGTCGCGGATGGCACGGTCCTCGGCGTCCAGCAGGTCGTCGATCCCGAGCGGGTCGGCCGGGTCGAAGGACGGCGACGTCGATGACGCGTTCATGGGGGCAGCCTCCGTGAACTGAAAACTAGCAGCGCTAGTCGGACGGGACGGGGCCGACGCTACGACGCGGTGCGCTCCGCGTCCAGTACCGGGTGCCCGCCCGGCCCCGGCTACGCCGAGACGCGCGTGTCGGCGGACTCGCGTGACGTCGGCACCGCCGAAGGTGCCTCGCAGTGCATCACCCGCGGCAGCCTCACCGCCATCACCGCGCCCAGCAGCAGCAGCCCTGCGCTCACCAGCAGCGTCACATGCAGGCCGTGCACGAAGGAGTCCCGGGCGGCGTGGCGCAGTGCGTCGCCCCGTGCACCGCCCAGCCGGTCGGCCACCTCGTAGGCCTCTCCCAGCGAGTGCCCCGCCGCCCGTGCGGCGTGCGGTGGGACGCCGGGCACCGAGGACAGCCCGGGGGCGTACGCCGCGTTCATCACGCTGCCCAGCAGCGCGATCCCGATGCCCGCACCCAGTTGGTACGACGTCTCGCCGATCGCCGCCGCGCCACCGGACTGCTCCTGCGGGGCCTCGCTCAGCATCGACTCGTAGGCACCGAAGAGCGTGGTCTCCAGGCCGAAGCCCAGCAGGACGAAACCGGACAGCAGCAGTGCCGGGTCGTCCTGTGCGCCCATCGCCGTCAGCAGGAGCACCGCAGCGGCGGTGAGGCAGAAGCCGAACGCGACCATCCGGCGCGGGCCGAACCGGTGCAGCAACTGGGAGCCGACCAGGCCCGCCGCCATCGCCGCGAACGTCAGCGGCAGCAGCCTGAGGCCCGTCTGCAGCGGCGACAGACGCAGCACCAGTTGCAGGTACTGCGCCGCGATCAGCTCCAGACCGACCAGCGCGAGCATCGCCAGCACGATGCACCCCACCGATGTGCTGAACGCCGGACGCGCGAACATCCTCAGGTCCACCAGGGGGTGTGCGCGGCATCGCTGCCGCCGTAGGAAGCCCACCAGCAGGGCCGCGCCCACCAGCAGCGGCAGCAGCGTGGCAGGGCTGAACGGCGGCTGCCCGCCGCCGAGCCGCTTCACCGCGAGTACCAGCCCGAAGAGGCCCCCCGCCGCCATCAGCGCACCGGCCACGTCCCACGGCCCGTCCCGCTCCCCTCTCGACTCGGGCAGCAGCAGCCGTCCGACCGGCAGACTGACCAGCATCAGCGGGATGTTGATCAGGAAGACCGAACCCCACCAGAAGTGCTCGAGCAGGAAGCCGCCGAGGAGTGGACCGACCGCAGCGCCCACGGCGGCCACCGCGCTCCAGACGCCGATCGCCAGCGCCCGCTCGCGCCGGTCGGGGAACACCTGGCGGAGGAGGGACAGGGTCGCCGGCATGATCATCGCGCCGCCCACGCCGAGCAGCGCCCGCGCCGCGATCAGCACCTGGGCGTCCTGGGCGAGGGCGGCGACGCCGGAGGCGACACCGAAGAGCCCGTAGCCGAGCAGCAGGACACGTCTGCGGCCGATCCGGTCGCCGAGTGTGCCGAAGAGGATCAGCAGCGAGGCGCAGACGAGTGGATAGGTGTCGACGATCCAGAGCAGTTCTATCGCGCCGGGCTTGAGGTCCTCGGTGACGGCGGGCATCGCCACGTGCAGCACGGTCGCGTCGAGGGCGACGAGCAGCAGGCTCACGCAGAGGACGACGAGCACGACCCAGCGGTTGGCACCGGCCCCGGCCGTCCTACGGCGCAGCCGAGCGGCGGCCGTGGTCGTCCCGGACATGTACGTACCTCCCAGATGGTCCCTCGCTCCGGCGGACGCACGGGGTGGGGACGTCCCCGCGGGAGCGGCCGGGAGGAGCGGTACTCCGGGCCCACGCAACGAAGCGAGTGAGTGGTCAGCGTACGCGAGTTCCCCCGGCCGTCGCGTGGCAGACCTCTCACGTTCCCCTGGGAGAGGGTGTGGTATGTACCACGCCCGCTCGCTCCGCCACGCCGGTGGAACCGCTCCGGTTCCGTACGGCACCGATAATCGAGCGCGTGACCGATCTTGCAACGCGCCCGGTGCCTCCCCCCACCGGCACCGTGCGCCGGGCCGTGCCCGCCCTGGTGGGGTACGCCGCGGTGCGCGCCCTCGGGCTCGTCGTGCTCGCCGTGTGGAGCGCGGCGCGCGGTACGAGTCCTCACACGCTGCTGAACGCCCGCTGGGACGCGCTGTGGTACACCCGGGTCGCCGCACTCGGTTACGGCTACGAGGTCCGGCTGCCGAACGGCGACGTGCACTCCAACCTCGCGTTCTTCCCGCTGCTGCCCTGGCTGGAGCGGCTCGGCGCGGCGCTCACCCCCCTGTCGTACGCCGACGCGGGCCTCGCCGTCTCCACGCTCGCCTCGCTCGCCGCCGCCTGGGGGATCTTCGCTGTCGCGGATCGTGTGTACGGGCGCCGCGTCGGGGTCTGCGCGGCGCTGGTGTGGGCGGTGCTGCCGGTCGGGATCGTGCAGTCGATGGCGTACAGCGAGTCCTTGTTCACGGCGCTCGCCGCCTGGGCGTTGTACGCGGTGCTGACGGAGCGCTGGGTGAGTGCGGGCGTGCTCGCGTCGCTGGCGGGACTGACCCGCCCGGTCGGTGCGGCCGTCGTCGCGGCCGTGTGGATGGCGGCCATCCACGCGTCCGTGCGCGACCGGGGCGCGCCGGCGGCGGAGCGGCGGCCCGGCACCGCTGTCCGCCGGGTGCTGGGGACGCTCCTCGCCCCGGTCGGCGCCGCCGCGTACGTCCTGTGGGTCGGTCATCGCACCGGCCGGGGCCCGCTCGGCTACCTCGACGTCCAGGCGGGCTGGCGCAACGGCTTCGACGGTGGCTACGCCTTCGCGCGCTTCGCCGCCGCCCGGTTCACGTCGCCGGCCGCGGTGCCGGCCGGCGTGGGTCTGGTGGCCGGGGTCGCGTTGATCGTCTGGCTGTACGTGGTGTGCGTACGGCAGGGCCAGCCGCTGCCTTTGCTCGTGTACACGGGTGTGGTGACGGCACTCGCCCTGGGCGCGGCAAGCTACTTCGGCTCCAAGCCGCGCCTCCTGATGCCCGCCTTCCCCCTGCTGCTGCCCCTGGCCCGGGCTCTCGCCCGCGGGCGTACCGGGAGGTCGGCGGCCGTCCTCGGCGGTGCCGCGCTGGCGTCGGCCGTCTACGGAGCGTTCTGGCTGAACGGCTCGGGTCCGCCGTGATCCGCTCCGCGACGGCCGGTGATCGGCCGGGGAATTGAGCGCCAGCGTTCGGTGAACGAATAGTCAATGCCCATAAAACGCGTAGCCCGAAGATCAATGGAATTGAAGGCGGCTCCTCGCAGCCGATTGCGAAATCCGTTGAAATAAACGTCCTGTTGAGAGGAATCCCACATCACATCGTCATCACGACCCCAGTGTTTCGGGCGGGTTCACACCTCACCCGCTGTAACGTCGATTGAGTGCGTACCGAACCAAAGCTGAGCCGTTGGGAGCGGGTCTTCGCCCGGTTGGACCGTGAGCCGGGCCGACCGGCGCACATCGACGTGCCCAGGATGAGCCGGCACCGAGTGGTTCTCTTCTCGGCGACTCTGGCCTTCTACTTGGCGATCGTGTGGGCCGTCGTCGTCTCCTCCTGGCTGGTCCGGCTCGACTGGCAGGTCATGTTCTTCCGGCCGTACCAGCAGTGGCCGCAGATCCACGCGTTCCTCGACTACTACGTGGTCCTGGGCCAGCGCGGCCCCACCGCGGTGATGGTCGCGGCCTGGCTCGGCTGGCGCTCCTGGCGGCAGCACACCCTGCGCCCCCTGCTCACGCTGGCCACGGCACTGCTGATGCTCAACATCACGGTCGGTGCCGCCAAGTACGGCATGGGACGTCTCGGCCCGCACTACGCGACCGTGATCGGGTCGAACGAGATGTGGCGGGGCGGCGATATATTCCCCTCCGGTCACACCGCGAACGCCGTGGTGACCTGGGGCATCCTCGCCTATCTGGCCTCCACGCCGCGCGCCAGACGCTGGCTGTCCGCACTCTCCGCGGTGACCTCCCTGGGTGTCGGGCTGACGACGGTCTACCTCGGCACGCACTGGCTGAGCGACGTGCTCCTCGGCTGGGCCGCGGGCCTGATGATCCTGCTGGCGCTGCCCTGGTTCGAGTCGCCGATCGCCGCCGCCGAGGTGCGCATCCTGGCGCTGCGGGACCGCCTGCGCAGCCGCCGCGCCGTGCCGGCACGCGCTCCGGCCCCGGTCGGCACGCCGTCGCCGGTCGTCACCCCGCGCGCCGCCGCGGGCGAGTCCGCGCCGCTGCGGGAGCCGGTGACCGCCTCCCGCGCTCCCCGCTCACCGGTGTATCTGGCCGCGGGACCGCATCTGACCCGGGCGGAGCGCACCCCGGTCACCCCGGTGGGCAGCCGCCGCCCGCCGCACTCGGACCGCGTCTCGCGCGGCACCACCTCGGCCCGGCCCCTGGCGGGCGGCTGAGCAGGGCACGCCCCGGGGAGCGGTACGCACACCTCTCCGCATGACGAGGGCCCCGGCTCCATGGCGGTTTCCGGGGCCCTCGTCCATGGGTGCCGGACGGTTCGGTCAGCCCTTCCAGGAGCGCTTGACCCTGCCGCCCTCGACCTCGAAGTTGATCCGGCCGAAGAGGTACTCCATGGTGATGACCGAGCCCGGCGGCAGCGAGCGCACGGTGCGCCAGCCGCGTTCTCGGGCGAGCCGCTCGGCCTGCTCGGCCTCCAGGCCCACGTAACGCTCCGGGGAGTCCTCGGGTTCGGCATCGGGTGCGGGATGGGGTGCCATGCCGCCACCGTAGGCCCCCGACTCCCGAGGCGGAAGCCGGAACGCCACAGCAGCCCCAGATACCCCTATGATTACACTTCTGTCACAGGATCACGACACCCGTTTCGCCCCAACGGCGTCACACGTACGGGCGGTTCCGGTCGCGCCGCGCACACCGGCGAACATAATTCGGGGCTAGCTTGACCAGCGTCGGAAGGGGTTCGGAATAACCCCACGGAAAGCCAGGCACGCAGTTCACCGGGGACTCTTTCCATTCCGATTCCGGGATACCGCGCCGCCTGACTCCGCATGAGAAACACACGGCTTCAGCACAGAATCCCCGTATGTCTGCGGTCGGAGCCGTCGGCGGCGCGCACATCATGACGTGAGCCCGCCGGAGTGCCGAGCCGCGGGTGCCGGCAGCCCCCCGGGCGCGACGAGCGAGAGGTCAGGCATGGGGACGGACACGGCACGGGCGATCGCGGGGCCCGTACCGAGGAGGCGGGCCGGGCGGCTGGTCGTCGACTGGCTGACGACCACCGACCACAAGAAGATCGGCCACCTCTATCTGATCACCTCGTTCGGCTTCTTCCTGATCGGCGGTGCGATGGCGCTGCTGATGCGCGCGGAACTGGCCCGGCCCGGCCTGCAGATCATGAGCAACACCCAGTACAACCAGCTGTTCACCCTGCACGGCACGATCATGCTGCTGCTGTTCGCGACCCCGACCTTCGCGGGCTTCGCGAACGAGATCATGCCGTTGCAGATCGGCGCCCCCGATGTGGCGTTCCCGCGGCTGAACATGCTGTCGTACTGGCTGTTCCTGTTCGGCGGGCTGATCGTGGCGGGTTCGCTGCTGACGCCGGACGGCGCCGCCGACTTCGGCTGGTTCGCCTACGCCCCGCTCAACAGCCGCCAGCACACACCGGGCATCGGCGCCGACCTGTGGATCATGGGGCTGGCGCTGGCCGGCTTCGGCACGATCCTCGGCGCGGTGAACTTCCTGACGACGATCGTCGGCATGCGCGCCCCGGGGATGACGATGTTCCGGATGCCGATCTTCACCTGGAACACGCTGTTCACGTCGATCCTCATCCTGATGGCGTTCCCGGTGCTGGCGGCTGCGCTGCTGGTCCTGGAGGCGGACCGGCGGTTCGGCTCGCAGGTGTTCGAGTCCGCGGACGGCGGCGCCATCCTGTGGCAGCACCTGTTCTGGTTCTTCGGCCATCCCGAGGTGTACATCATCGCACTGCCGTTCTTCGGGATCATCACGGAGATCATCCCGGTCTTCAGCCGGAAACCGATCTTCGGCTATCTGACGCTGGTCGGCGCCACGATGGCGATCACGGGGCTGTCGATCGTCGTCTGGGCGCACCACATGTTCGCCACGCAGGCGGTGCTGCTGCCGTACTTCTCGTTCATGTCGTTCATGATCGCGGTGCCGACGGGGGTGAAGTTCTTCAACTGGAGCGGCACGATGCTGCGGGGGTCGCTGTCGTTCGAGACGCCGATGCTGTGGGCGACCGGCTTCCTGGTGTCGTTCCTGTTCGGCGGGCTGACCGGAGTGATCCTGGCGTCGCCGCCGCTGGACTTCCACGTCACCGACTCGTACTTCGTGGTCGCCCACTTCCACTACGTGGTCTTCGGCACGGTCGTCTTCGCCACCTTCGGCGGCTTCTACTTCTGGTGGCCCAAGTTCACCGGCAGGATGCTCGACGAGCGGCTCGGCAAGATCCATTTCTGGACGCTGTTCGCCGGCTTCCACACCACCTTCCTGGTGCAGCACTGGCTGGGTGCGGAGGGTATGCCGCGCCGGTACGCCGACTATCTGGCCGCCGACGGGTTCACCGCGCTCAACACCGTCTCGTCGGTCGGCGCGTTCCTGCTCGGCCTGTCGACGCTGCCGTTCCTGTACAACGTCTGGCGGACCGGCCAGTACGCCCCGAAGGTGGAGGCCGACGACCCGTGGGGCTTCGGCCGCTCCCTGGAGTGGGCCACCTCCTGTCCGCCGCCGCGGCACAACTTCGTCACGGTGCCCCGGATCCGCTCGGAGTCCCCCGCGTTCGACCTGCACCATCCGCTGTACGCCGGTCAGGCTCCGCAGCCCGAGCCAGAGCGGCATCAAGCCGGTTCCGGGCCGTCCTGACGATCTCGGTGAGCTCGGCGGGCTCCAGGATCTCGAACGCGAAGCCGATCGTCATCACATGAACCAGCATCGCCTCCACGCTCGGGGCCCCGGTGCGCAGCAGACAG
The DNA here is from genome assembly GCF_059510295.1 of Streptomyces sp. PTL18. Taxonomy (NCBI): domain Bacteria; kingdom Bacillati; phylum Actinomycetota; class Actinomycetes; order Kitasatosporales; family Streptomycetaceae; genus Streptomyces; species Streptomyces sp. PTL18. The sequence continues at coordinate 403,834 of NZ_JCAJZO010000005.1, forward strand.
CTGCCGTCACTCTCGGCCTCCAGGGTCCCGGCCGACGGGGAGACGCGCTCGGCCGCCTCGTGCAGCGGCACCAGCAGCCGCAGGACGGCCCGCGCGCCGTACGCGCGTGTGGAGACGCCCCGCGACACGTACGCGGCCAGGTCGTCGGCGGGTGGTGTGCGCGGGGCGAAGCGGGGGCCGTGCGGCGGCCTCGGGGTGATCCGGTCGACGCGGAAGGTGCGCCAGTCGTCGCGGTCGAGGTCCCAGGCGACCAGGTACCAGCGGCGCTCGGTGCACACCAGGCGGTGGGGCTCGACGGTACGGCGGGTGGGGGCGCCGTCGTGATCGCGGTACTCGAAGCGGAGCCGCTCCGCGTCCCGGCACAGGTGGGCCAGCTCGGTGAGGAGGCCCGGGTCGACGGGGGACGGCGCGGGCCCGCGCAGCATGGGCACGGTGAAGGCGTTGAGGGCGCTCACGCGGCGGCGCAGCCGGTCGGGCAGCACCTGCTCCAGCTTGGCGAGGGCGCGGACGGAGCTCTCGCCGATGCCCTCGATCCCCTGCCCGGCGGCCGTGCGCAGCCCCACGGCCACGGCCACCGCCTCGTCGTCGTCCAGCAGCAGCGGCGGCAGCTCGGCTCCCGCGCCGAGCTGGTAGCCGCCACCGGTCCCGGGGCTGGCGTTGACCGGGTAGCCGAGGTCGCGCAGCCGCTCCACATCCCGGCGGACGGTGCGGGGGCTGATGCCGAGACGCTCGGCGAGGTCGGCTCCGGACCATTCACGGTGGGTCTGGAGCAGGGACAGCAGGCGCAGCAGTCGTGCCGAGGTCTCCAGCATGGGCCCGAGTCTGCCAGTTCTCGCGGTCACCTTCTGTCCGCAAAGGAGTCAGCTCACGGCGCTGACGGTCACCGACAGGTCGTTGTCGACGGTGTAGTACGGCCGGGCCCGCGTCTCGCCGTGCGGCGCCCGCACCGCGGCCTTCGGGTATCGGAAGACCGGCTTCTTGTCCGCGACGTCGTCGAGCAGCCGCGCGATCCGCACCCGCGGCCCCTCCTCCCCCGCCGGGCGCAGCCACAGGTCCCAGATGCCGGGGGCGAGCGGTGCGAAGGGCACGGTGAAGCCGAACTCCGTCTCCCGGGCGGTGACGTCCGCGCGGAGCACCTTCTCCGCGCACCTCCGCTCGCGGACCTCGGCGTAGGCGTCGGGCGCGAGCCCGGTTCCGTACACCCGGCCGCTCACCGTCAACTCGCCGTGCGCGATGTGCAGTTCCCTCGCCTCGGCGTGCGGGGCGCGCAGCCAGCTGCGGACGGCGAGGGTGCCCCGCCCGGTGGTGTACGGGATGCGGACGGCGATCCGGCCGGCCGTCTCCCCGGGCATGCGGTCGACGAGGGAGCGCACGTCGTTGACCCCCGGGACGAGGGGGTGCATCCGGTCCTCGGCGAACCGTGCATAGGCGTCCCAGCGGCCCTCGGGCAGGTCGACGCTGCTGGGCAGGGCGGCGCGCAACCGGCCGCCCTCGGCGGGGGTCAGTGGCAGCGCGCACTCCGAGCCGTCGCGGCGGCGCAGCACCAGGTGGGCGGGCCCCGGCTCGGCGCTGCCGCCGATGTCGAAGGTCAGTCCGCCCGCGGTGTCGGCGACGCAGTCGGCCGGCACGGGCGGGGCGGTGGGTGAGGGCTCGGTCATCATGCGGGGCCACGTCGTGCCACTGGACGAGCGCGCTCGCGACGTCGTACGTCGCGCGGTTCGTCCCTCCGGTCCCGAAGGCGTTGTCCTCCCAGCCTGCCACGGACGGGCGGCCCGTGCGCGGCTCCGGCCCGCTCCTCGGCTCCACGGGCGGCCCGTCGGCGGTGCAGGGACGCGTCGGGCCCCGACGTCCCGCTGTGACGTCGGGGCCCGAGGGGCGGGCGGGGCGGGCGCGGTCAGAGTTCGAGCCGCTGCCCGGGAAGGATCAGGTCGGGGTCGCCGCCGATGACCGCCTTGTTGCGCTCGTACAGCCGCTGCCAGGTGGTGCCGTGCCGCTCGGCGATGTCACTGAGCGTGTCGCCCGCGCGCATGGTGTAGTCGCCGCGGGACGCGCTGCGGTTGACGTGACCCGTCGAGCGCTGCGGCGCCTTCCACGCCTGCTTCGCCGGGGCGGACTCGGTGGTGGCCGCCCTCGAGGAGGAGCGGGTACCCACCTCGCCGCCCGACGCGGCGGGCGCGCTGCCGTAGGCTCCGGCGCGCTGCGAGCAGACCGGCCAGGCGCCCCAGCCCTGGGCCTGCTGGACCTTGCCGGCGACTGCGATCTGCGCCTCACGGGAGGCCCGGTCGGCGGTCGGGGCGTAGGCCGTGCCGCCGTAGGCGCGCCAGGTGCCGGCGGAGAACTGCAGTCCTCCGTAGTAGCCGTTGCCGGTGTTGATGTGCCAGTTCCCGCCGCTCTCGCACTGGGCGATGCGGTCCCACACTCCACCGTCTGCCGCGGCGGCGTTGCCGGTCGCGGCGAGCAGTCCGAGCGGGGCGAGCAGGGCCGCGCCGGCGAGGACCGCCGAGTTACGGGTCGTACGAGTCTTACGGGCGTTATCGGCACATTCGGACATGTAATTCCCTCTCCACGAACCCGGATCCCCCAAGGCGGGGTGCGTCGACCCGCGCATGGAACGCGGTCGTCGCACCTCCGCCCCGTCCACCGGATGTGGTGCTGCGCGCCGGCTGTGCGGCGCGGCCGGTGGACGTACCCGGGCGGTGCTCGTTGCACACGGCGGAGGAATGTAAGGAGGTCGGCAGCCCGGAATCAACCAACTCCCTGTCATTCCAGGCCAGTTGGCCATTACCGCCGGTATCGGCGATTTTCGGCCACCCACTTCATTCGCTGATTTCCGGATTTGTCGACCAGCCTCCATGAGGATCTGTGAGCCAGTTCACGGAACCAACTTGCCGCGCCATCGCAGAAGTTGACATGGAGTGACCGATTCCGCGGAGAGCCTCACCCTGCGCGTCGGTTGGTTCGATTCCGTTCGCCTCCGGGCGTGACTCCGGCCACAGATCGCCCGTTGTCATCTTCATGAGCCGGGGACCCCCGGGCTCATGGGCCGGGAGCCACCCGGCACCGTCACGCACCGCATCCCGAGGGAGCCACCCGTGCCGCGCATGCTCGACGTCAGCGACGCCGTACGCGCCGAGATCGGCGACGAAGAAGCCGACCGGCTGCTCGCCGGAGACAACGCCCCGGGCAGTTACGACTGCACCTCCTGCCGCACCCCGGGCGACTCCGCACAGGAGCGCACCAGCACCGTCCTGTTCGTCGGCGAGGAGACGGCCGTCCTCGCCTTCGCCCACGCCACCTGCCTGCCCTCCCAGGTCGTCCAGGTCACCGAGGAGCAGCTGCAGGGCGCCGTCCGTTCCATCACCGCCCACCAAGGGTCCGGCGCGGCCGTCCCCGAGCAGGCGGTGCTCGGCGTCACCAGCGGACTCGTCCTGATCGCCGGTGAGCTGCACCCGGCGCTCGTGGTGGAGCCGACCGCGCCGATCGCACGCCCGGGCACGACCGGGATCGGCGACGACTTCCTGCCGCTGCTCATCGAACAGGGCTTCCTGCCCCTGACCGCGATCGAGTCGGTGCCGCCCGTCCTGCACGGCTGGTCGGTGCTGCTCGCCGTGGGCCAGCTGCACGCGGTGCTGCAGCCCGGGGTGAACGGCGGGCAGCCGGTGGCGTGGTGGCAGGCCCACCAACCGCTGCAGGTGACGGACGGGTGGCGGGCGGCCGCCAACAAGCACCAGCAGGTGCTGATGTTCGCGGCGCCGGTGGGATCGATCGGGCGCCAGCCGCGCGAGGACCTGCTGCGGGAGGCACTGGACAGGGCCGCGGCGAACGGCCGGCTCGTGGCCGCGGCGCTGCCTCTGGCAGGCATCTGAGATCCGGCTGGGGTCGCGGGCGCCGCCGCTTCCGGCGAAGCGGACGAATCGCGCGCATCCCTTGAGCGGCGGGGTCGTTTGCACCTATGTGCACGCATATGACGTCCCCCGCCGCCAGTCCTATCAGCCGATCCGCTCCGGGGCAGCGGCCCAGGACCCCTCCGCCACGCCGATCTACGACGCGCTCTACGCCGAGTACGTCCGGTCCTTCCGGGCGTGCCCGGGTGACCGCAGCGGCGAGGAGGAGCTGGGCTTCACCGCCTTCTCCGCCTCCCCCCAGCACGGGACCGGGCACCTGGCCGCCCAGCACGGCCATACGGCCTCGGCGGCCACGGTCTGGCATCAGGTGGCGCGGCACGCGCGGGGCATGCACCACGTCCCGGCGCTGCCGCCCGCACCGCGCAGGGGTCTGTGAGCGGGCCGCAGCGGACCCGGACACGAAAAGGGCCGGCCCTCGACGGGGGCCGGCCCTTGTGTCACGTCACTTCTTCTTGCCGCGCTTCTCGCGCACCCGCACCGAGATGTGGACCGGCGCCCCCTCGAAGCCGAACTCCTCACGGAGCCGACGCTCGATGAAGCGGCGGTAGCCCGCCTCGATGAAGCCGGAGGCGAAGAGCACGAACCGCGGCGGCTTGGTGCCCGCCTGCGTGCCGAAGAGGATGCGCGGCTGCTTGCCGCCGCGCACGGGGTGCGGGTGAGCGGAGACGAGCTCGCCGAGGAACGCGTTGAGACGGCCCGTCGGCACCCGGGTCTCCCAGCCCGCGAGCGCGGTCTCGATGGCCGGGACCAGCTTCTCCATGTGCCGTCCGGTGCGCGCCGAGACGTTCACCCGCGGCGCCCACGCGACCTGACCCAGCTCGGTCTCGATCTCCCGCTCCAGGTAGTAGCGGCGCTCCTCGTCGAGGGTGTCCCACTTGTTGAGGGCGAGGACGAGCGCACGGCCCGCCTCGACCGCCATGGTGACGATGCGCTGGTCCTGGACGGAGATCGACTCGGAGGCGTCGATGAGGACGACCGCGACCTCGGCCTTCTCGACCGCCGCGGCGGTGCGCAGCGAGGCGTAGTAGTCGGCGCCCTGCTGGAGGTGGACCCGCTTGCGGATGCCGGCCGTGTCGACGAACTTCCACGTCTTGCCGCCGAGTTCGATCAGCTCGTCGACCGGGTCCCGGGTGGTGCCCGCGAGTTCGTTGACGACGACGCGCTCCTCGCCCGCGACCTTGTTCAGCAGCGAGGACTTGCCGACGTTCGGGCGGCCGATGAGGGCGACACGACGCGGGCCGCCGACCCCGGCGCCGCCGAAGGTCTGGGCGGGTGCCTCGGGCAGCGCCTCGAGGACGGCGTCCAGCATGTCGCCGGTGCCACGGCCGTGCAGCGCCGAGACCGGGTGGGGCTCCCCGAGGCCGAGGTTCCACAGGTATGCCGCGTCCGCCTCGCCGCTCGGGCCGTCGACCTTGTTGGCGCACAGCACCACGGGCTTGCCGGCCTTGCGCAGCAGCCGGACGACCGCCTCGTCGGTGTCGGTGGCGCCGACCTTTGCGTCGACGACGAACACGACCGCGTCGGCAGCCTCGATCGCGTACTCGGCCTGTGCGGCCACGGAGGCGTCGATGCCGAGGACGTCCTGCTCCCAGCCGCCGGTGTCGACGACCTTGAAACGGCGGCCCGCCCACTCGGCCTCGTAGGTGACACGGTCGCGGGTGACGCCGGGCTTGTCCTCGACGACGGCCTCGCGGCGGCCGATGATGCGGTTCACCAGAGTCGACTTGCCGACATTGGGACGGCCCACGACGGCGAGCACCGGGAGCGGGCCGTGGCCGGCCTCCTCGATGGCGCCCTCGACCTCCTCGAGGTCGAAGCCCTCTTCCGCGGCGAGCTCCATGAACTCCGCGTACTCGGCGTCGCCGAGCGCCCCGTGCTCGTACTCGTGCTCGGCCGAGCCGTCGGGCTGGATCTGGTCGTTCATGAAGTCCGTACCTCGTTCATCGTGGTGATCGGTGGAACACCGCACCTACGGTGATCCACTACTCAAGTGTCGCCTAGCGCCCGGTCAGGCGCCTGGCGTTTTCCAGGTGCTCCATGAGCTGCTTCTGAATGCGCACGGTCGCCTCGTCCAGCGCCTTGCGCGTACGCCGCACGCTGCCGCCCGCCCGTCGCCCGCCACCGTCCGTAGCGGAGCCTCGCACTCCTTCGATGGCCTCGAACGGGTCGCCGAAGACGACGTCGACACGGCTGCGCAGCGGGGGCAGCCCCTTTGCCAAGCGGCTGCTCCGCTCGGAACTTCCCAGCACCGCGACCGGGACGATCGGCGCCCCGCTGCGGACCGCGAAGTAGGCGAGCCCGGCGCGCAGCGAGGCGAAGTCGCCCTCACCGCGGGTGCCCTCGGGGAAGATGCCGAGGACTCCCCCGTTCTCGAGCACGCCGAGTGCCCGCATGATGGCGGTGCGGTCGGTGGACGTGCGGTCCACCTCCAACTGGCCGATGCCGCGCAGGAACGGGTCGAGCGGACCGACGAACGCCTCCTTCTTGATCAGGAAGTGCGTCGGCCGGGGCGCCACGCCCATGACCATCGGCCCGTCGATGTTGTGGGAGTGGTTCACCGCGAGGATCGCGGGGCCGCTCGCGGGCACCTTCCAGGCGCCGAGCACGCGCGGCTTCCACAGCCCGTACATCAGCGCGACGCCGATGCGCCGCCCCACCTCGGCGCCGCGTGCCAAAGGAGCCTCGGTCACTTCCCGGCCCGCTTCTCCTCGACGAGGGTGACGACGCATTCGATGACCTGCTGGAGGGTGAGGTCGGTGGTGTCCACCTCGACCGCGTCGTCCGCCTTCGCGAGCGGGGACGTCTTGCGGCTGGAGTCGGCCTCGTCCCGCTTGATCAGCGCTTCCCGGGTGGTGTGCAGGTCGGCGCCCTTCAGCTCGCCGCTGCGGCGCGCGGCGCGCGCCTCCGGGGAGGCGGTGAGGAAGATCTTCAGGTCGGCGTCGGGCAGCACGGTGGTGCCGATGTCGCGGCCCTCGACGACGATGCCGTTCTCCGCGGAGGCGGCCAGTGAACGCTGCAGCTCGGTGATCCGGGCGCGCACCTCCGGCACCGCGCTGACCGCGCTGACCTCGGAGGTGACCTCCGGGGAGCGGATCGGGCCGGAGACGTCCGTGCCGTCCACCGTGATGGTCGGCGTCTTCGGGTCGGTGCCGGAGACGATCTCGGGCTTGCCCGCCACCGCCGCGATCGCCGTGGGGTCCGTTATGTCGATGCCGTTGTTCACCATCCACCAGGTGATCGCCCGGTACTGGGCGCCGGTGTCCAGGTAGCTGAACCCGAGCTGTGCGGCCACGGCCTTCGAGGTGCTCGACTTGCCCGTGCCGGAGGGGCCGTCGATGGCGACAATCACTGCCGGGGCGGTCCGGGCGGCGCCGTTTTCCACGGTGGGGACACCTTCCTGGTGCGGTGTGGCGGGTGGGTGGGGACGCGAAGGCGCCCCGCACAAGGTTACTGGCTCGCCGGCCCCGGTATGCCGGGCCTGCCCCTCCGCCGGGCGGAGCGGCGCCCGGCGCGGACCCGTGGACGGTCGGTCGTGCGCCGGCTCTACTGCCGGATCACCCAGCCCCGCTCCCGCAGCGCGGCGCTCAGCACCGGGGCGGCCGCCTGTTCGACCATGAGCTGCACCAGGCCCGCCTGCTGGCCCGTCGCATGCTCGATGCGGACGTCCTCGATGTTGACCCCCGCCCGGCCCGCGTCGGCGAAGATACGGGCCAGCTGGCCGGGCTGGTCGTCGATGAGAACGGCCACGGTCTCGTACGCGCGCGGGGCGCTGCCGTGCTTGCCGGGCACTCTGACCTGCCCGGCGTTGCCGCGGCGCAGCACGTCCTCGATGCCCTCGGCGCCCTCGCGCCGTTTGGCCTCGTCAAAGGACTGCAGGGCGCGCAGGGCCTGGACGGTCTCGTCGAGGTCCGAGGCGACCTCGGAGAGCAGGTCGGCGACCGGACCGGGGTTCGCGGACAGGATGTCGATCCACATGCGGGGGTCGGAGGCCGCGATCCGGGTCACGTCCCGGATGCCCTGCCCGCAGAGCCGTACGGCCGCCTCCTCCGCGTGCTCCAGGCGCGCGGCGACCATGCTGGAGACCAGGTGCGGCATGTGCGAGACGAGCGCGACGGCCCGGTCATGGGCGTCGGCGTCCATGACGACCGGCACGGCACGGCAGTGCGAGACCACCTCCAGGGCGAGGTTCAGCACCTCGGTGTCGGTGTCGCGGGTCGGGGTGAGCACCCAGGGGCGGCCCTCGAAGAGATCGGCACTGGCCGCCAGCGGGCCGGACTTCTCACGGCCGGACATCGGGTGGGTGCCGAGGTACGGGGTCAGGTCGAGGCCGAGCGCCTCCAGCTCGCGGCGCGGTCCGCCCTTGACGCTGGCCACGTCGAGGTAGCCGCGCCCGAGACCGCGCCGCATGGCGTCGGCGAGCGCGGCGGCCACGTGGGCGGGCGGGGCGGCGACGATCACCAGGTCGACGGGGCCCTCGGGCGCCTCGTCGGTCCCGGCACCGAGCGCGGCGGCCGTACGGGCCTGCTCGGGGTCGTGGTCGGCGAGGTGCACGGTGACCCCGCGGGCGGCGAGCGCGAGGGCCGCTGACGTGCCGATCAGCCCCGTGCCGATGACGAGCGCTGTCCTCACTGAGCGATGTCCTTGCGAAGGGCGGCGGCGGCACCGAGGTAGACATGCGCGACCTCGGAGCGCGGCTTGTCCGACTCGATGTGGGCGAGGATGCGGACGACCCGGGGCATCGCGCCCTCGATGTCCAGCTCCTGGGCGCAGATCAGCGGTACGTCGACGATGCCGAGCTTGCGGGCGGCGGCGGCCGGGAAGTCGCTGTGCAGGTCGGGCGTGGCCGTGAACCAGATGCTGATCAGGTCGTCGATGCTCAGCCCGTTGCGCTCCAGGATGGCGGTGAGCAGGGCACCGACCCGCTCGTCCATGTGCCCCGCCTCGTCCCGCTCGAGCTGAACGGCGCCACGGACCGCTCGTACCGCCACGGTGGTGCTCCTTGCTGATCTACGAAAACGTCTGCTGACCAGCGTAGGGCAAGCCGCGCCCCCTCAGGGGCGCGAGCTCCCGGACCCTAAAGATCCACTTCCTTCATCAGCATCCCGACCTCCGTGTTGGACAGTCGCCGCAGCCACCCCGACTTCTGGTCGCCCAAGGTGATCGGACCGAACGCGGTCCGGACCAACTTGTCCACAGGGAACCCGGCCTCCGCCAGCATGCGCCGCACAATGTGCTTGCGCCCCTCGTGCAGGGTCACCTCGACGAGGTAGTTCTTGCCGGTCTGCTCGACCACCCGGAAGTGGTCCGCACGCGCGAACCCGTCCTCGAGCCGGACGCCCTCCTTCAGGCGCTTGCCCAGGTCGCGCGGGATCGGGCCCACGATGTGCGCGAGGTAGGTCTTCTTCACGCCGTACTTGGGATGGGTCAGCCGGTGCGCCAGCTCGCCGTGGTTGGTGAGCAGGATGACGCCCTCGGTCTCGGTGTCGAGCCGGCCGACGTGGAACAGCCGGGTCTCACGGTTGGTGACGTAGTCGCCGAGGCACTGGCGGCCCTCCGGGTCCTCCATGGTGGAGACGACACCGGCGGGCTTGTTGAGCGAGAAGAACTGGTACGACTGCGTGGCCACGGTCAGCCCGTCGACCCTGATCTCGTCCTTCTCCGGGTCGACCCGCAGGCCCTGCTCGGTGACGATCTCGCCGTTGACCTCGACCCTGGCCTGCTCGACCAGCTCCTCGCAGGCCCGCCGGGAGCCGTAGCCCGCACGCGCCAGCACCTTCTGCAGCCGCTCGCCCTCCTGCTCGGCGCCCGGGAAGGTCTTGGGGAGCTTGATGTCCTTCTTCCCTGCGTACCGCGCCCGGTTGCGCTCCTCGATCTGCGCCTCGTACTCGCGCGGGCGCGCCGGGGCCGTACGCCCGCGCCCGCCGCGCTGCTGGGGCTGCTGGGGCTGCTTCGGGCCGCCCTTGGCGCCGCCGCGCGCCGCGCCGCCGCGCCCGGACTTCGGGCCGTCCTGCGTGGCGCCCGGGCCGACGTCGTAGCGGCGCTCCTCGGGGCGGGGCTTGCGGGGGCGACCCTGCCCCTGCTTCTGGTCCCTGTTGTTGCCGGCACCGCGGTGGTTACCGCGCCCGCCGCTCTTTCCGCTGCCGCTGCTTCGCATCAAAGTTCCGTCGTCGTCTTCGTCGTGTGATCGTCGTCTGCGTCCGGAGCATCGGGAGCGTCCGGGTCGAACGACGGTACGCCCTCCTGGGTCTCGGCCTCGATCGCCTCCGCCTCCGGGAGGAAGGGCGCGAGCTCCGGAAGCTCGTCCAGGCCGCGCAGGCCCATCCGCTCCAGGAAGTAGTTCGTCGTCCTGTACAGGATCGCACCTGTTTCGGGTTCCGTGCCCGCCTCCTCGACGAGACCGCGTTGGAGGAGGGTCCGCATGACGCCGTCACAGTTCACTCCCCGGACCGCCGAGACGCGGCTGCGGCTGACCGGCTGGCGGTACGCGACCACGGCGAGGGTCTCCAGCGCGGCCTGGGTGAGACGGGCCTGCTGCCCGTCGAGCACGAACCGCTCCACGGCGGGGGCGTACTCGGCCCGGGTGTAGAAACGCCAGCCGCCCGCGACGAACCGCAGCTCGAAGCCGCGGCCCTGCACGGTGTACTCGTCCGCCAGCTCGCGCAGCGCGTCGGCGACCTGCCGGCGGGGCCGCTCCAGGATCTTCGCCAGGTGCTCCTCGGTGGCAGGCTCGTCCACGACCATGAGGACGGCCTCGAGGGCGGGCTTGAGGTCGAGCTCGGCGACGGGGCCCGGCCCCGCCGTCACGTCGATGGTGTCCTCGCTCACGCCTTCTCCTCCTGCTCGGGCTTCCCGGCCTCCTCGGGCGGCCGGTCGAACTCGTCGGTGACCCTCGGAGTCTCGTCCCCGTCACCGCCGGTCCAGCGCACGACCAGTTCGCCGAGGGCGGTCTCCTGCTCCAGCGCCACGGCCTTCTCCCGGTACAGCTCCAGCAGGGCGAGGAAGCGGGCGACGACGGTGAGGGTGTCGTCGGTGTCCTCGACCAGTGCGCGGAAGTCGGCCTCGCCGAGTTCCCTCAGCCGTGCCACGACGATCCCGGCCTGCTCCTGCACGCTGACGAGCGGCGCGTGGATGTGGTCGACGTACACCTGGGGCTTGGGCTTGGGCTGCATCGCCTTCACGGCGAGCTTGGCGAAACCCTGCGGGCCGATGCTGATGACGACGTCGGGGAGCAGCTCGGCGTGGTGGGGCTCGAGGCCCACGGTCCGCGGGTGACGCCGGGCTTCCTCCTCCGCCCTCCGGTTGAAGATCTCGGCGATCCGTTTGTACGCGCGGTACTGCAGGAGCCGTGCGAACAGCAGGTCCCGGGCTTCGAGCAGCGCGAGGTCGGCCTCGTCCTCGAGCTCGGCGGCGGGCAGCAGGCGGGCGGCCTTGAGGTCGAGCAGGGTGGCGGCGACGACGAGGAACTCGGTCGTCTGGTCCAGGTCCCAGTCCGGCCCCATGGCCCGGATGTGCGCCATGAACTCGTCGGTCACCTTGGACAGGGCGACCTCGGTGACGTCGAGCTTGTGCTTGGAGATCAGCTGGAGGAGCAGATCGAAGGGGCCCTCGAAGTTGGCGAGCCGGACCTTGAAGACACCGTCGCCGGGTTCCGCCGGGGCTTCGGCGGCCCGCGGCTCTTCGGACGCTGGTTCCGGCTCGGGCGGGGGCTCGGGTTCCGCGGCGGGCGGTACAGGCTCGGCCTCTCCGCCGTCGTGTCCGGCGGCGTCAGCCGAAGAATCCTCCTCGGCCACCGACAGGCTCTCCGTCTCGGGGGGAGCAGGCGGCGCCGCGGCCCCGGGGCCCAGCCCCAGCACCCGGCGGCGCCCGGCGGAGCCGGATTCGTTCGAGGTCATAGCCGTCGCAGGCTACCTCTTACCGCCCCCGAAGCCGGCGTACGAGGATGCTGGCGTCCCCCCGGGACTCCAGATCCGCCAGCACCACCGCGACGGCCTCCCGCACGATCCGCCCTCGGTCCACCGCGAGCCCGTGCTCGCCGCGGAGCACCAGTCGCGCGTGCTCCAGGTCCATGAGCTCCTCGGCGGACACGTACACGGTGATCTTCTCGTCGTGCCGCTCCCGTCCGCTGGGCCGCCGCCCGGCCGCACGCCCCCGCTTGCGCGCCTGGGCCGCGGAAGAGGCGGCAGCGGATCCGGCAGAACCTTCCTGCGCCGCCGCGCCGGCCCGCACGCCCCGCTCCGCGGTGGCGGACCGGGCGCGGGACTGCCCGGCCTCCGTCTCCGTGGCGTCCGCCGCGACGTGTTCGTCGCCCTCCCCGTCGCCGCCCTGCACGGGCACCGACGCCGGTGCGTCCTCCGCCGGAGCGGCCGGGTCGCTCTCGCCCGCGGGAGCCGGCACCCGGGCCTCGCCGTTGGCCTGGCGCCTGGGAGTGGACGCCTGGAGCGCCATTCCCCCGGTGGTACGGAACAGTTCGTCGGCCCCCGGCAGACTCACTCGGCGTGACACCGGGCGAGCACCTCCCTGGCGAGCTGGCGGTAGGCGGCGGCACCGACGGAGTTGGAGGCGTAGGTGGTGATCGGCTCACCGGCGACCGTGGTCTCCGGGAAACGCACGGTCCGGCCGATCACGGTGTGGTAGACGTGGTCGTCGAACGCCTCGACGACCCGCGCGAGGACCTCACGGCTGTGCACGGTGCGGGAGTCGTACATCGTGGCGAGGATGCCGTCGAGCTCCAGCTCGGGGTTGAGCCGTTCCTGGACCTTCTCGATGGTCTCGGTGAGCAGCGCGACACCGCGCAGCGCGAAGAACTCGCACTCCAACGGCACGATCACCTTGTGCGCGGCGGTGAGCGCGTTCACGGTGAGCAGGCCGAGCGAGGGCTGACAGTCGATCACGATGTAGTCGTAGTCCGGCAGCAGCGGCTTGAGCGCCCGCTGGAGCGTGGACTCGCGCGCGACCTCCGACACCAGCTGGACCTCGGCGGCCGAGAGGTCGATGTTGCTCGGCAGCAGGTCCATGTTGGGGACCGCGGTCTTCAGCAGGACCTCGTCCGCCGACATGCCCCGCTCCATGAGCAGGTTGTACACGGTGAGGTCCAGCTCCATGGGGTTCACGCCGAGGCCCACGGACAGCGCGCCCTGCGGGTCGAAGTCGACGAGCAGCACCCGGCGCCCGTACTCCGCGAGCGCGGCGCCCAGGTTGATGGTCGACGTGGTCTTGCCGACGCCGCCCTTCTGGTTGCACATCGCGATGATCGTGGCCGGGCCGTGGTCGGTCAGCGGTCCGGGGATCGGGAAGTACGGCAGCGGACGGCCGGTGGGGCCGATGCGCTCACGGCGCTGGCGGGCCGCGTCGGGCGCAAGTGTGGCCGCGTACTCGGGATCGGGCTCGTATTCGGCGTCGGGGTCGTAGAAGTGCCCTTCGGGCAGCTCTTCGTAGTCGGCGAAGCGGTTGTGGACCCCGCCACTTCCGTCGCCGGCCATGGCGTTCACGTGTTGGCCATCCATGCTCTGGTGTGCTGTCTGAGCCATGTGGGGGCTCGGGCTCTGGTGGGCTGCGAAGGTACGGACAGCGACGGAGCCGACAGCCTCGAGCCCCGTGGGGCCCGTGCCCCGCGCAGGCATTCCTGGTTGACCACCCCCGGGAGTAAATGTCGACTCATTCACAAGTCGTCTTACCTCCTTGGTGACCAGGGAACTTCTAGACAGGTCAGCGTGGCACCATGCCGACGGTTGGCGACTCTATGGCGTGTCGGCGGTCCGCAGCAACACAATCCGCCGGACCCGGATCGATGTGTCGGCAATGAAACATCCCGCTGTCAAGGGCGTCCGGGCGTCGTTCGCCCGGTTTCACCGGTGTGCGAAACGGTGCAAGGGTTGCGTTCGAGGCGACTTGAACGAGTGTCGCCAAAGTGACCATACACACATCCGGCCGGACCTTGTCGGGCAAGGTCCGGCCGGACGAGCGGTGTTGACGATGCGTGTTGACCTATCGCCTTGTGGGCACGGGAAATCGAACCCGCTCCGGCGGCCGGGCTAGCCGAGCAGGGATTCGAGCTCCACGTGCTCCAGGCCGTGTGCCTCGGCGACCTCCCGGTAAACCACCTTGCCGTCATGGGTGTTGAGGCCCTTGGCCAGCGCGGGGTCGCGACGCAGCGCCTCGACCCAGCCGCGGTCGGCGAGTTCCACGATGTAGGGCAGCGTGGCGTTGGTCAGCGCGTAGGTGGAGGTGTTGGGGACGGCGCCGGGCATGTTGGCGACGCAGTAGAAGACCGACTCGTGGACCCGGAAGGTCGGCTCGGCGTGCGTGGTAGGGCGGGAGTCCTCGAAGCAGCCGCCCTGGTCGATCGCGATGTCGACAAGGACACTTCCGGGCTTCATCCGGGAGACCAGCTCGTTGGTGACCAGCTTCGGGGCCTTGGCGCCCGGGATGAGGACGGCGCCGATGACGAGGTCGGCGTCGAGGCAGGCCTTCTCCAGCTCGAACGCGTTGGAGACGACGGTCTGGATCTTCGTGCCGAAGACCTTGTCGGCTTCCTTGAGCTTGTTGATGTCCTTGTCGAGCAGGGTGACGTGGAAGCCCATGCCGATGGCGATCTGCGCGGCGTTCCAGCCGGAGACGCCGCCGCCGATGACGACGGCCTTGGCGGCCGGCACGCCGGGGACGCCGCCGGGCAGCACGCCGCGGCCGCCGTTCTTGGCCATGAGGTGGTAGGCGCCGACCTGCGGGGCGAGCCGGCCCGCGACCTCGGACATCGGGGCGAGCAGCGGGAGCGCGCGGTTCGGCAGCTCGACCGTCTCGTAGGCGATCGCCGTGGTGCCCGACTCCAGCAGCGCGTCCGTGCACTCCTTGGAGGCGGCCAGATGCAGATAGGTGAAGAGCGTCTGGTCCTTGCGGAGGCGGTGGTACTCCTCGGCGATGGGCTCCTTGACCTTCAGCAGCAGGTCGGCGGTGGCCCACACCTCGTCGGCGGTGTCCAGGATCTGCGCGCCTGCGGAGAGGTACTCCTCGTCGGGGATCGAGGAGCCGACACCGGCGTTCCGCTCGACGACCACCTGGTGGCCGTGGCGCACCAGCTCGTGCACGCCGGCGGGGGTGATGGCCACCCGGAACTCGTTGTTCTTGACCTCGCGGGGGATGCCGACCTTCACGTCGATCACGGTCCTTGGCTCAGGGGATGTGGGGGCATTGCAAGACATACCCGGATGCATGGGGCAGGCCGGGATACACCGCCGAAGAACGCGCGGCAGAGCCAGTCTAATGAAGGCGTTCCCGCTGTCTAGCCTTTCATTGCATCAATCTTCAGCGGATGTACTACGGATTTCGCAGGCGTTAGCGGTGTGTTCCGGGGTCATCCGGCTCTCCGACAGGCCCGTCTCCCAGCATGCGCTCGGCCGCCGACCGGTGCAGGGCGGCGGCCGCCGGGTCGCCGAGACGTTCCAGCGTGTCGGCGACCCGGAGCCGGAGCGCCGCCCGCAGCCGGGTGTCGTCGGCCTGTCGCGCCCATTCCACGGCCTCCTCGCAGGTGCGCAACGACTCCTCGGGACGGCCGGCGTACTCCTGGACGCGGGCCAGTTCGCTCAACGCCCGGGCGTGCGCGGCCACATCCCCGCTCCTGCGGTGCAGAGCGATCGCCGCACGCCAGTTGCGCTGCGCCTCGCCGTACCGGCCCGCGTAGGTGTGGACGGTGGCGAGGCGGCCGTACAGGCGCGCGGCCTCCACGCGCTCGTCGCGGGCGAGGCGATGGGCCAGGGCCCGGCCGTACCAGTCGGCCGCCCGGTCGAAGTCCCCGAGCTCCTGGTGGGCGCCGCCTACGGATTCCATCGCGCGGCCGGTGGCGCACGGGTCGTCGCCGGCCCGCCCGGCGTCCACCGCGGCCCGGTAGCGGGCCAGTGCCTCTCTCGAACGGCCGGTCCGCGCGTCCACGTCGGCGAGGTTCAGCAGGGCCGCCGCCTTCTCGCGGTGCAGGCCGCGGCGCTCGGCGACATCGAGCACGAGCCGGTGGACGCCGTAGAGCTCGGGCGCGGCAGCCCGGGTCCCGAGGTGGGCGACCAGGGCCCGCACCAGGGCGGCCATCAGCCGCCGGGCGAGAGTGTCCAGCTCACCGTCGGCGACCGCTAGCCGGGCCGACGCCAGCAGCGCGGGCTGCCGCAGGCGCAGCCAGTCCTCGGCCGCGCGGGGGCTGGAGAAGCGCAGGTCACGGGGCAGTGCGGCGAGCTTCTCGCGGACCTGGGGGTCGTCGGTCTCGGTGATCGCCCGGCAGGACTGCAGCAGCCGTACCGTCCGCTCCAGCATCCGGGCGCGGGCCAGCTGCAGCTCGGCCGGGCGGTCGTGGCGCTCGGCGCACGCGCGCAGCAGGGGCAGCAGGCAGCCCGGGACCTCGAACTGCGGCAGGGGCGCCTCGAGGCGTCGCAGGAAGCCGCGCTCCGCGAGGCCGTCGAGGGCGGCGCGGGCAGTGTCCACCGGGCAGCCGGCGAGCGCGGAAGCGGTATGCGGGTCGGGCAGGCCGGCGGGAGCCAGGCAGAGCAGCCGCAGCAGCCGCTGGGCGGGTCCCGGCAGCGCCTCGTAGGAGAGCCGGAAGGTACGGGCGAGTGGCGGCCCGTCGTCGGCGCCGGTGCGCAGGTGCCGGGCGAGGTCGGCGACCCCGGCCTGGGGGTGGGCGGCCAGCCAGCCCCCGGCGAGGACGAGCGCGGCGGGCTGGCCCGCGCACTCCTCGACGAGCCCCTCGGCGGCACGCGGGTCGACGGTGACGCGCACCGTGCCGGCGTACCGGGTGAGCAGTTCCAGGGCGGTCTTGGTGTCGAGGCCGCCGAGGGTGCACGGGCGCACGTCGGCGATGCCGGTGAGCGGGCCCCGGGAGACGGCGACGACGAGGCAGTCGGGCGTGTCCGGCAGCACCGCGTCCACCTGCTCGGCGGACACGGCGTCGTCGAGCAGCAACAGCGCACGCCGTCCCGCGAGGGCCTCCCGCACCGCCTGGCCCAGCTCGTCCTCGTCGGCGCCGGGCGGGGTGGGCAGGCGGAGGGCGGTCAGCAGCTCGCGGGCGGTGCGCTCGGTGGGGACGGGGCTGCCGTCGGGCTCGCTGAGGCGGGCACGCAGCACACCGTCCGGGTAACCGTCCGCGACCCGGCGCACCAGCTCCTCGGCGAGCGCGGTGCGGCCGTAACCAGGGCGGCCGGCGACGAGCAGCACGCGGGCCCGGGGAGCCTTGCGTCCGGAGAGGGTGTCCAGACCCGCGCGCTCGATGTCGGCGCGGAGTTCCTTCAACTCCCGTGTGCGGCCGAGGAACTGACCGTGACCGGTGGCGGTGCGCGGGTCGCTGTCCGATCGCACGCTGCCGTCTGTGTCCACCGCCTGATCCGTCACGGGCCACACTCCCGTCCCACTGCACACGGGCCCGGGGGCCCAGGTTCTGTCAGAGCCTAGTTGACGCTCTGCGACGATCCTGGCGGAGCACGACGGGCACATCCCCCGATCAGATCAGGCGATGGTACGACCGGGGGCGTCGGGCGGGCGTCGAACGCGGGGCGCCCGGGGCGTCACACGTGCGTCCGGGGTGTGCGGCCTGCGGAACGTCACGCGTCGAACGGCCGGGCCGGCCACGGGGCCTCGGCGGGGCGCAGGGCCTCCAGGCCGTCGCCGGTCCGCGCGGCGACCAGCGCCAGCACGCCGACGACGAGGCAGTTGTTGTGGAGGTCGCCCGCCAGGACGCCCCGCAGGAGGTCCGCCACCGGCACCCGGGCCAGCTCCATGTCGGCCTCCTCGTCCTCCACCGAGAAGCGCTGCCCGTCGGCCTCGGACAGGTCACGGGCGAGGAAGATGCGCACCGCCTCGTCGCAGCCGCCGGGCGTGGTGTAGACGTCGGTCAGCACGCGCCAGTCCTCGGCCTTGAGGTGCGCCTCCTCGTACAGCTCGCGCTGGGCGGCGTGCAGCGGGTTCTCACCGGGGACGTCGAGCAGGCCAGCCGGGATCTCCCACAGCTTCCGGCGCACCGGGTGGCGGTACTGCCGGATGACCAGCACCCGGTCCTGGTCGTCCAGGGCGAGGACGGCAACGGACCCCGGGTGGACCTGGTAGTCGCGGCGTGCCACCGAGCCGTCCGGCATGACCACGTCGTCGGTGCGGACGGAGGTCTTCCTGCCGGCGAACGGGGTCTCGCTCGACCGGATCTCCCACTGCTCCGCGGTGTCCTTGATCGTCGTCATGTCGACCTGTTCCTCCCACGCCTTGCACGCCTTGCACGGAACCGGGGTACGCCCCCCGAAGGACGCGTACCCCGGCCACCGTACAGGCGAGTGTCACTTGCCGTTCTTGCCGTTCTTCCGCTCCACGGCCGCCTTCACCAGGCCCGCGAACAGCGGGTGCGGGCGGGTCGGGCGGGAGCGCAGCTCGGGGTGCGCCTGGGTCGCCACCAGATAGGGGTGTACCTCGCGCGGGTACTCCACGTACTCCACGAGCTTGCCGTCGGGCGACGTCCCGGAGAACACGATGCCCGCCTTCTTCTCCAGTTCGGCGCGGTAGGCGTTGTTGACCTCGTAGCGGTGGCGGTGACGCTCCTCGACGTACTCCTTGCCGTCGTGGACCTCACGCACGATCGAGCCCTCGGCGAGCTTCGCCGGGTACATGCCGAGCCGCATCGTTCCGCCCATGTCGCCCTCGCCCGCGACGATGTCGAGCTGCTCGGCCATGGTGGAGATGACGGGGTGGGCCGTCGCCGCGTCGAACTCGGTCGAGTTCGCGTCGGGGATGCCCGCCAGGTTGCGCGCGGCCTCGATCACGATGCACTGCAGGCCGAGGCAGAGTCCCAGCAGCGGGATCTTGTTCTCACGCGCGTACTGGATGGCGCCGACCTTGCCGGACACACCGCGGTCGCCGAAACCGCCGGGGATGCAGATCGCGTCCACGTCGGACAGCTGCTTCTCGGCGCCCGCCGGGGTCTTGCAGTCGTCGGACGTGACCCACTTGATCTTCACTCGGGCCTTGTGGGCGAAGCCGCCCGCGCGCAGCGCCTCGGTCACCGACAGATAGGCGTCGGGCAGGTCGATGTACTTGCCGACCAGGGCGAGCGTGACCTCGTGCTCGGGGTTGTGGACCCGGTCGAGCAGGTCGTCCCAGGTCGTCCAGTCCACGTCGCGGAACGGCAGGTCCAGCTTGCGGACGACGTAGGCGTCCAGGCCCTCGCCGTGCACGGTCTTCGGGATGTCGTAGATCGAGCGGGCGTCCGGGCAGGCGACGACGGCGGCCTCGTCGACGTCGCACATCAGGGAGATCTTGCGCTTGATCGCGGTCGGCACCTCGCGGTCGCAGCGGAGCACGATCGCGTCCGGCTGGATACCGATGTTGCGCAGGGCGGCGACGGAGTGCTGGGTCGGCTTGGTCTTCAGCTCGCCGGAGGGGCCGATGTAGGGCAGCAGCGAGATGTGCACCACGAAGACGTTGTCGCGGCCGACCTCGTGGCGGACCTGACGGACGGTCTCCAGGAACGGCAGCGACTCGATGTCGCCGACGGTGCCGCCCACCTCGGTGATCACGACGTCGACCTCGTCGGTGGCCATACGGCGGATACGGTGCTTGATCTCGTTGGTGATGTGCGGGATGACCTGCACGGTGTCGCCCAGGTACTCGCCGCGCCGCTCCTTGGCGATCACGGTCGAGTAGACCTGCCCGGTGGTGACGTTCGCCGAGCCGTCCAGGTCACGGTCGAGGAAGCGCTCGTAGTGCCCGATGTCCAGGTCGGTCTCGGCGCCGTCGTTGGTGACGAACACCTCACCGTGCTGGAACGGGTTCATCGTTCCCGGGTCGACGTTCAGGTACGGGTCGAGCTTCTGCATCACGACGCGCAGGCCCCGGGCCTTGAGCAGCATGCCGAGGCTGGAGGCGGTCAGACCCTTGCCGAGCGAGGAGGCGACACCCCCGGTGACGAAGATGTGCTTGGTCGTCGAGGCTTTGCTGTTTCGAAAAGCAGCGGGCGGCATGGCCAAGAGGGGGCTCCCGTGGTCGCGGTCTGGGGTGCGGTACGGCTGGGTCCCGAAGTACTTTTTACGGGGGTGCCGTCGCTGCGGTTCGGGGGTTTCGGGCCCACCGGTCCACGGGCTACCAGCGTATCAGCGCCGTGAGGGGACTGCTTCCGGCCACGCTCCGCTCATGTGTCACCACGGACGCGCGAACCTTATGCGCTTTTCACCGGGGTTTCACCGCGGCTCACTCGTTCGGGGCAGCCCGGTTGCCCGGTGGGGCACGCGGATCATGCACGTGCGTCGTATCCTGCTCGGACACTCTCTGCCGAGCACTCCCGGAAAGCGGCACCACCCCCCGCCGGTCACCGGAACAACAAGAGCTCGTCAGTTCGTTGAACATCGACTGCATCATTTTCGAATGGGTCGGTGAACAACCGCCTTTCTCACCGACCCCCATGACCGCACAGAGCGACCGCCCCTCGGGGCGACGTGGCCGTTCGACTGGAGTTGCATTGGCCGGGCGCATCGAAGACTACGCACTCATCGGAGACATGCAGACCGCGGCGCTGGTCTGCCGGGACGGCACCGTGGACTGGCTGTGCCTGCCCCGCTTCGATTCCCATGCCGTCTTCGCGGGACTGCTCGGCACGGAGGAACACGGCTTCTGGCGACTGGGCCCGGCCCACGCGTCGGACGCCGAGCCGCCGAGGGCGACCCGGCGGTCCTACCGCGGCGAGTCGCTGGTCCTGGAGTCCGAGTGGGACACCCCGCGCGGCACGGTCCGGGTCGTCGACTTCATGCCGCCGCGTGACGGCGCCCCCCAGCTGATCCGGATCGTGGAGGGTGTCACCGGACGGGTGCCGATGCGGTCGGCGCTGCGCATGCGGTTCTCCTACGGGCGCATCGTGCCCTGGGTCCACAAGCACGAGGGCCGCACCGTCGCCGTCGCCGGACCTGACTCCGTGTGGTTCGACACCGAGGCCGAGACGTACGGCAAGGGACTGACCACCTACGCGGACTTCACGGTCGCACCGGGTGACCGGTTCGCGTTCACGATCTCCTGGCAGCCCTCGCACAAGGAGCCGCCGCCACTGCCGGAGCCCGAGCAGTCGCTGGAGGCGGCCGAGGACTTCTGGCGCGGCTGGGTCGAGCACTGTACGTACCACGGCCCCTACCGCGAAGCGGTCATCCGCTCGCTGATCACCCTCAAGGCCCTGACGTACGCGCCGACGGGCGGCATCGTGGCCGCGCCCACGACGTCCCTGCCGGAGGAGATCGGCGGCGTACGCAACTGGGACTACCGCTACACCTGGCTGCGGGACGCTGCGATCACCCTGTCGTCGCTGCTGCGCACCGGCTACCGCGAGGAGGCGCGCGCCTGGCGTGAGTGGCTGCTGCGGGCCGTGGCAGGCGACCCGGAGAACCTGCAGATCATGTACGGCATCGCGGGCGAGCGGGAGCTGGGCGAGGCCGAGCTGGACTGGCTGCCCGGCTACGAGAACTCCGCGCCGGTGCGCGTCGGCAACGGCGCCGCGCACCAACTGCAGCTGGACGTGTACGGAGAGGTCACCGAGGCCCTGCACCTGGCCCACATGACCGGCCTCGCCCGCAACGACTACGCCTCCCTGCTCCAGCTGAAGCTGATCCGCTACCTGGAGCAGCACTGGGACGAGCCGGACGAGGGCATCTGGGAGGTGCGTGGCCCGCGCCGGCACTTCGTGCACTCCAAGGTGATGGCCTGGGTGGCGGTGGACCGCACGATCAAGCTGATCGAGTCCGGTGACGCGGACGGCCCGCTGGAGAAGTGGCGCGAGCTGCGCGACGACATCCACCGGGACGTGTGCGAGAAGGGCTACGACAAGGAGCGCAACACCTTCACCCAGTCCTACGGCTCCAAGGAGCTGGACGCCTCGCTGCTGCTGATCCCGCAGATGGGCTTCCTGCCGCCGGACGACAAGCGGGTGATCGGCACGATCGAGGCGATCCAGCGGGAGCTGTCCACACCGGACGGTTTCATCCTGCGCTACCCGACCTCGGGGGACGAGGAGGGCGTGGACGGCCTGCCGGGCGACGAGGGCGCGTTCCTCGCCTGCTCGTTCTGGATGGCCGACGACCTGGCGATGATCGGCCGCGTGGACGAGGCCCGCAGGCTGTTCGAGAAGCTGCTGGCACTGCGCAACGACGTGGGGCTGCTCGCGGAGGAGTGGGACCCGCGCCTGGAGCGCCAGGTCGGCAACTTCCCGCAGGCGTTCAGCCACGTGCCGCTGATCGACACGGCACTGCGGCTGACGGCTTCCGGGGCGTACGGGGGCTGAGCTCTGCCCGGACAGGACCGAAGCGCCGTGTCCGCCTACGCTGAGATGTGTCCCCTCGCTGGAAGGGGGCGGCCGCCATGGCTCCCCTGTCGAAGGCGCGCACGGCGCTCGCCGCGCTCCGGGCGGATCTGGCGGGCGAGGTCCTGGCCCCTGGTGAGCCGGGCTACGACGAGGCCCGGACGGTGTTCAACGCCATGATCGACCGGCGCCCTGCCGTGATCGCGCAGTGCGCGGGGACGGCGGATGTCGTCCGGGCGGTGCGCTTCGCCCGCGACCTGGATCTGAAGATCGCCGTGCGGGGCGGCGGGCACAGTGTCGCGGGGATGGCGCTCAACGACAACGGTCTGGTGGTGGACCTGCGCCGGATGCACCACGTCACGGTCCATCCCGGGTCGGCGTCGGCGCGGGTGGAGGGCGGATCCGTGATGAGCCACCTCGACCGCTCCACCCAGCGCCACGGGCTCGCGACCACCGGCGGCCGGGTCTCCACCACCGGCGTCGGCGGCTTCGTGCTCGGCGGCGGCAGCGGCTGGCTGGACCGGGCCTTCGGCCTCGCCGTCGACAACCTGCTCGGCGTGGAGCTGGTGACCGCGGACGGAGCCGAGGTGCTCGCCACCGCCGGGGAGAACCCCGAGCTGTTCTGGGCGTCGCACGGCGGTGGCGGCAACTTCGGCGTCGCCACCGCGCTCACGCTGAGGCTGCACGAACTGCCCGAGTTCTCCGTCGCCCTGCTCATGTTCGTGCCCGAGGCGGCCCCGGAGGCGGTCCGGACCCACCGCGACATCATCACCGCCGGCCCGCCGGAGGTGGGCGGCGGCGTGCTGTACCTCACCGGCCCGCCCCAGCCGTTCGTCCCCGATCAGCTGGTCGGGACGCTGCTGTGTGCCGTGGTGGTCACGTGTGCCGGCGGCGAGGACGACCTGCGCGAGATCGCCCGGCCGCTGCTGGCGCTGCCGCACGCGTGCGAGGTCGTCTCCGCGGTGCCGTACGCGGACTTCCAGTGCATGCTCGACATCCCTGCCGGGCTGCGGAACCACTGGTCGGTCGAGTATGTGAGCGGCCTGACCGACGAACTGGTCGACGTCTTCTGCGCCCGAGCCCGCTCGATGCCCGTCCCCTCGGCCTGTCGGCAGGCACTGTTCCCGCAGGGCGGAGCGATCGCCTCCGGTCCCGCCGGGTTCCCCGTCCCCTACCGGGGCGCGGCCTGGGCCGTGCATCCCTTCGGCGTCTGGGAGGACCCACGGCACGACGAGCAGGCCGTGCGGTGGGTCGAGGACGTGCGCGCCGACGTACGGCCGTGGCGCACGGGCGCGGTCTACCTCAACTTCATCGGGGACGAGGGCCGGGACCGGGTGGTGGCCGGGCTCGGCACCGAGAACCTCAACCGACTGGCGCGGGTCAAGCGGCGGTACGACCCGGACAACGTGTTCCGCTACAACCACAACGTCCAGCCCGCCTGACCGGGGCCGGCCGCTGTGCCCGGGACGCAGGCGCAGGTAGCGTCGCCGCATGGACAGCCGATTCGACCTGCCGGGCACCGAGGGCGCGGGCATCACCGTGCGCCGGGCGCTGGAGCTGCCCGGGCTGCGCAGCGGGCTTCCGGAGGTGCTCGCGGGCGCCGACCGGCTGGGCCGCACGGTGCGCTGGGTGCACGCGGGCGAGGTGCCGAACATCGCCTCGCTGCTCAAGGGCGGTGAGCTGCTGCTGACCACCGGGTACGGGCTCGGCACCCGCCCCTCCGACCAGCGGGCGTTCGTGCGCACGCTGGCCGAGCGCGGTATCGCGGCCCTGGTGGTGGAGCTGGGCACCCGGTTCACCCGGCTGCCCGCCACCCTCGTCGAGTCGGCGAAGGCCGCCGGGCTGCCGCTGGTGCAGCTGCACCGCGAGGTGCCGTTCGTGACGGTCACCGAGGAGATCCACACCGAGATCGTCAACGGGCACTACGCTCTGCTCCAGCGAGCCGAAGAGGTGCACCGCCGCTGCACCGAGGCGCTGCTCGGCGGGGGCGGGGTGCCGCAGGTCCTGGGCATCCTGGCCGGCTTCGGCGGCAACCCGGTGTTCCTGGAGACCGCCGACGGTCAGCTGCTCTACGCCGCCGGGACCGGGCCCGCGGACACCGACCCGCTGCAGGTGTGGGAGGGGCTGCGCGGCCACCGCAAGGACGCGCCGCCGGCGGGGACGGCGATCGTGGACGTGCCCGGCGGCGGGCCCGGCGCGGGGTCCGTGCGGGCCCGGCTGGTGCTGCTCCCGGTGAACGGGCCGGTGGCGCCGGTGCACCGAACAGCCGCCGAGCGGGCGGCGGGGGTCCTCGCCGTGGTGCTGATGCAGGCCCGGCAGGAGGAGGAGCTGGCGGCGCGCGGGCGCGGCGACTTCCTCACCGACCTCGCCGAGGGCCGCGTCGCCGCCGAGGACGCGCCCGCGCAGGCCCGGGTGCTCGGCTTCAGGCCGGGCCGCGGCCCGCTGCTGCCGGTGGTGATGCGGCTCGCGGACGGGCCCGCGCCGGGCGGCGGGGGCTGGGCGGTGCTGGCGCGGGCGGTCGCGGAGGAACTGGCGTCGGTGGGCGTGCCGGTGCTGCTGGGTGTGCGGCCGGTGGAGGGGCGGGTGCCGCTGCTGCTGGGGCTGCGTTCGGAGCCGGAGCGGGGGGCGGTCGCCGACCGGGTGGCCGCGGCGCTGCGGGCGGGCGTGGAGCGGGCGGGCATGCAGCGGCCGGGCGGCAGGCCGCCGGTGGTGGTCGTCGGGGTGGCGGGCGGCTGGGCCGCGGCGTCGGCGGGGCTGCGGCACGCGGCGGAGACCGCGACGGCCGCGCAGGGATTGCCGGAGCTGCCCTGGTACGACGCCCGCCGTCTGGACATCGACCTGCTGCTGTGGCGGCTGCGCGACCATCCGGACCTGGCGGCGTTCGTGGACCGCGCGATCGGCCCGCTGCGGGAGCACGACGACCGTTCGAAGCCGCCGCTGCTGCCGACGCTTCAGACGTATCTGGCGCATGCCGGCCGCAAGGCGGAGACGGCCCGCGAGCTGCATCTGAACCGGCAGACGCTCTACAACCGGCTGGCGCGGATCGGGGAGCTGCTGGGCGCGGACCTGGACGACCCGCAGACGGTCCTGACGCTGAGCCTGGCGCTGCGGGCGCGCCGGCACGTGCCCTGACCCTGCTCAGGGATAGGGCCGCACCTGGGTCAACTCGTCGTAGACACTGAGGACCTGTGCGACGGTCTCGTCCTCGGTGGGCCAGGTGGCGGCCTGCCGGCTGCCCCTCTCCTTCAGCAGCTCACGGCGCGCCGGGTCGTCCAGGAGCCGTACGACGGCGGTGGCGAGCGCGTCCGCGTCCCCGTACGGGACGAGTTCGGCGGCGTCGCCCACGAGTTCGCGGATGCCGCCGACGTCGGTGGCGACGAGCGGGACACGCGCGTGCAGGGCCTCCTGGGCGAGGACGGACCGGGACTCCCAGCTGCTGGGCAGCAGCGCGACGTCGGCGGCGGCCAGCAGCTCCGCCGCGTCCTCGCGCCGCCCCAGCAGCCGCACGGGAAGTCCCTCGTCCTCGATGCGCCGCTGCAGCACCGTGCGCAGCGGCCCCTCCCCCGCGATCACGACCAGCGGCGCGGGGTCGATGCCGCGCCAGGCGCGGGAGGCGTCGAGCAGCACGTCGTGGCCGCGGTGCCGGTCGAGGGCGCCGACGGCCATGAGCAACGGCCGGTCGGTGGCGCCGAGTTCCGCGCGGATCTTGGGGCGCTGCCGGTCGGGGTCCTCGTACTCGGCGGGCCCGCGGGGTGCGGGGAGCGCGACGGCGGCGAGCCGGGCGTCGCGAGCGCCCCGTCGCCGGGCCCGTTCGACCAGGTCGGACGAAGTACCGAGGACGACGGACGCGGCCCGGGCCACGCGCCGCTCCAGCAGGCGCAGCAGATGGGCGCGGGCGCCCTCGGCGTGCGCCCGGGTGTGCCAGGTGACGACGAGCGGGGTGCGGCGTCCGCCGAGTGCGAGGGCGGCCCGCAGGCCCGCGTGCAGCCCGTGCGCGTGCACCAGGTCGGCGTCGCCGCAGGCGATGCGGAGCGCGGCCAGGGAAGCGGGGTCCGTGCTGCGGGGCACGGGGACGTGGCGGGCGCCGACGTCGGTGAAACCGTAGGTGCGCTCGGCCTCGAAGGGGGCGCACACAGTCACGCGCACGCCCCTGGCGACCAGGCCCGCCGCCAGTGTGCGCACGTGCGCGCTGCTGCCGGCGCTGCCCCCGCCGAGCACCTGCACGGTGCGCAGCGGCGACCGGCCGTGGGGTGAGGGGCTGCTAGCGAGGCTCACGTGGCCGGGGCTCCTGGTTCGGCGTCGGACGGTCACGAAGAAACGTACAGAAGGATCGCGCGGTGGGCGTGGACCGCGCGAAGTGGACCGCGGTTGACTCAAGGATGCCAGGGCGCGCGGGGGTTGCGGCACGGGCGGGCGCGGGCGAGATCGGTGCGGCGGGCGCCCGGGGGCACGCCGCGGTCACTCACACGGGTGAGACGGTGGCCGGCGGGACGGGGGCCACGGGCAACTGCCCGATCCGCCACGACCTCGCCGCTTCGCTCACCTTGTCCCCGTACACCGCCGCGGCCACCAACGCGACCGCGTGGGCCAGGACTCCGGCTCGCCCTCCCCCACTCTCGACTTCGCTCGAGCGGGGGGACCCCCAACCCACGACGGCGGCGGCGCCGAACGCGGCACCGAGGGCGTGCGCCCCGGTGTCGCCGAGCATCGCGCGCTCGCCCAGGTCGTCGGGGAGGGCGGCGGCCGCGGCCCCGATGGCGACGGCGGCCAGTTCCCCGCAGGCGCCCTTGCGCAACAGCCCGGGGGCGGCCAGCGCGAGGACGGCCCCGGCGGCGCGCCCGGGCCGTACGTCCACGAGGTTCACGAAGTGCGCGGCTCCGGCGATCACCACACCCGCGAGCACCTTGTCCAGGGGCCGTTCCTTGAGCACGGCCCCCGCGGCGAGGGCGGCGGCCGAGATCCCGAACAGCTTCACGGCGCCGGTGGTGACGTCACCGTCCCGCAGGGCCGACAGATGCGCCCGGAACCCCCGCCGCGGGTCGCCCACGCCGGCGACGTCGTCGTAGGCCCCGCAGACACCGGCGGCCAGCACGGCGAACCCGGCCGCCGGGTGGACCCGCCAGGCACCGGAAGCGGCCGCCGCGGCCACCGCGGGCCCCGGGTACAGCACAACGGTCCGCCCGGCGTGGTTCGTCCGCTCCCAACGCCCCCGCCCGCCCGGTGCCGCAGCACGCAGGGCGGCGGTTGCGGCACGGGTGACGCCCGCGGCGAGCGCGAACGAAACGGTCCTGCGGGAACGCCCGATCATCATCCCGCCACCTTAAGCGAGCCGGTGGCGGAACGGTGTCCCGGCCAGGACCGCCAGGACCCTTCTTTCCGGATCAGCTCGGCGGCGCGGGATCCGGCACGCACCTCTGCGGCGTCGTCACCCGCCGGCTCCCCCACGCCCTCGGCTTCCTCCGAGCGGGGGGATCCCCACCGCGTCGACTCCCTCCTCCGCCTTGCGGCCGCACGCACCAGCCCCCGCTCGGCCGGACCGACAAGGACCGTTCCCCACAGCCGACCCGGCCCGAGAGCCCGGCCCTAGACATCCGCCCGTGCCGTGGCCAGCAGTTCCTCCGCGTGGGCGCGGGCCGTCTCCGAGTCCTCCTGGCCCGCCAGCATCCGGGACAGCTCGCGGATCCGTTCCTCGCCCTCCAGGACCTTCACCCCGGAACGCGTGACCGAGCCGTCGTTCGTCTTCTCCACCAGCAGCTGCCGGTCGGCGAACGCCGCCACCTGCGGCAGATGGGTGACGACCACGACCTGCGCGGTTCTCGCGAGCTTCGCGAGCCGGCGCCCGATCTCGACCGCCGCCCTGCCGCCGACACCCGCGTCGACCTCGTCGAAGAGATACGTCGGCACGGGGTCGGTACCCGCGAACACGACCTCCACGGCGAGCATCACGCGGGACAGCTCACCACCCGAGGCGCCCCTGGCGATGGGCCGCGGCGGCGCACCGGGGTGCGGTGCGAGCAGCAGTTCGACCTCGTCGACACCCGACGGCCCGTAGGCGACCGTACGCCCACCGACCTCGACCCCGTTCGGGTCCTCGGTCTGCCGGATGTCGAACGACACGCGCGCGTGCGGCATGGCGAGCGAGGCCAGCTCGGCGGTCACGGCGGCGGCGAACCGCTCGGCGGCCTCCGCGCGCGCGTCCGTCAGCTCCTGGGCCAGACCGCCCAGTTCGGACCGCAGCGCGTCCCGCTCGGCGGTCAGCTCCTCGATCCGCTCGTCGTCACCGTCGAGCTCGGTCAGCCGGGCGGCACTCTGCTCGGCCCAGGCGAGAACGGCGTTGATGTCCTCGCCGTACTTCCGGGTCAGCGCGGTGAGCGCGGCCCGCCGCTCCTCCACGGCCGCGAGCCGCAGCGGATCCGCGTCCAGGTCGTCGGCGTACCCGGCCAGCTCACCGGCCACGTCGCCCAGCAGGATGCCGATCTCCCCGAGCCTGTCGGCGAGCCCCGCCAGCGCCGGGTCGTGCGAGCGCACCGCCTCCAGCGCGCGGTGCGCGCCGGCGACCAGGGTGGAGGCGTCGACGCTCTCCGGGTCCTCAGGATTGCCCACCAGCGCCGTGTGCGCGGCCGTCGCCGCCGACGCCAGCGCCTCCGCGTGCCCGAGCCGCTCGGCCTCCTCCGCCAGCTCGACGTCCTCGCCCGGTCGCGGCTCCACGGCCGCGATCTCCTCGAGCCCGAAGCGCAGCATGTCGGCTTCCTGGGCCCGTTCACGGGCGCGCGTGGTGATCTCGTCCAGCTCGGCCGAGACCGCACGCAGCCGCCGGTAGGCCTCCTGGTACTTGGCGAGCGGTACGGCGACGGCGTCCCCCGCGTACCGGTCCAGCGCCTGCCGCTGCCGGGACTGCTTGAGCAGGCCCTGCTGGTCGGTCTGCCCGTGCACGGCGACCAGTTCGTCGGCCAGCTCCGCGAGCACGCCGACCGGCACGGAACGCCCGCCCAGGTGCGCCCTCGAGCGTCCCTCGGCGGAAACGGTACGGCTGACGATCAGCGCCCCGTCGTCCAGCTCGGCCCCGGCCTCTTCGGCGCGTACGGCGACGGAAGCGTCCTCGGGCAGGGCGATCCGGCCCTCGACGACCGCGTTCTTCGCACCGATGCGTACCAGCGCGGGGTCCGCACGTCCGCCGAGCAGCAGCCCGAGGCTGGTGACGACCATGGTCTTGCCCGCGCCCGTCTCACCGGTCACGGCGGTGAAGCCCGGCGACAGCTCGACGACGGCGTCGTCGATGACTCCGAGAGACCGTATCCGCATCTCCTCCAACACGGAGAAGACCTTACGAGGTCCGGCCGGGGAAGTGCGAGCGGCCCGTGTCACTCCCGGGAGGTACTCCGCGCCCCGAAAGGGGCACGATGCGAACTTTCCTACTGCGGCCGCCCCCGCCACCCGGACACGGGCAACGCGAACTTCGCCACGAGCCGGTCGGTGAACGACGCATGGTGCAGCCGGGCCAACCGCACCGGTACCGCACCGCGCCGCACCTCCACCCGCGCTCCCTGCGGCAGCTCCACCATCCGCCGCCCGTCGCACCACAGCACGCCGTGCGACGTGTCCGGCTGCACCTCCACCGCGAGCACGGAGTCCGGCGACGTCACGAGTGGCTTCGCGAACAGCGCATGCGCACTGATCGGCACCATCAACAGCGCCTCCACCTCCGGCCACACCACGGGCCCGCCCGCGGAGAAGGCGTACGCGGTGGACCCGGTGGGGGTGGCGCACACGATGCCGTCGCAGCCGAACCCCGTCACCGGCCGCCCGTCGATCTCCAGGACGACCTCGAGCAGCTTCTCGGCGGAGACCTTCTGCACGGCCGCCTCGTTGAGCGCCCAGTCGGTGTGCACGATGTCGCCGTTCTTGTGCACGACCACGTCGACCGTCATGCGCTCCTCGACCTCGTACGCCTTCATCACCACCCGGTCCACCACCCGGTCGAGGTCGTCACGCTCGGCCTCGGCGAGGAAGCCGACCCGGCCGAGGTTGACGCCGAGCATCGGCACCCCGGAGGCGCGGGCGAACTCGGCGCCGCGCAGCAGGGTGCCGTCACCGCCGAGCACGATGAGCAACTCGCACCCGTCGAGGCACTGCGGGGTGGCCTCCTTGACCAGCTGCACCTCGTCCGGCAGCGGAAGGTCGGCCGCCTCGTCCTCCAGGGCGCGCACGCCGATCCCGGAGCGCAGCAGGCCCTTGACCACGAGCTCGGCACTGCGGATGGCGGCGGACCGGCCGGTGTGGGCCAGCAGGAAAACAGTACGAGCTCGGTTCGTTGTCAACGCGGCCCCTCCGCCACAGCACGGTCGACGTCGGCCGGGTCCAGCGCGGGTGCTCCGGCTCGAAGCCACAGAAAGTACTCGACATTGCCCGAAGGCCCGGGCAACGGGCTGGCCGTCACACCCTTCGCCCCGAGCCCCAGTTCCGCGGCCCGCTCGGCCACCCCCCGCACGGCCTCGGCGCGCAGCTCCGGGCTGCGCACCACGCCGCCGCTGCCCAGCCGTTCCTTCCCCACCTCGAACTGCGGCTTGACCATCATCACCAGGTCGGCGTCCGGCTTCGCGCACCGCACCAGGGCGGGCAGCACCAGTCCGAGCGGGATGAAGGACAGATCCCCCACGACAAGATCCACTGGCTCCCCATCGATCGCTTCGAGCGTCAACTCGCGTACGTTCGTACGGTCCTTGACGGTGACGCGTTCATCGCTTCGGAGAGACCAGGCGAGTTGTCCGTATCCGACGTCGACGGCGACGACATGGGCGGCGCCCGCGCGCAGCAGGACGTCGGTGAAGCCTCCGGTGGACGCGCCCGCGTCGAGCGCCCGACGCCCCTCGACGACCAGGCCCTGCGGGACGAAGGCCGTCAGGGCACCGGCGAGCTTGTGGCCGCCCCGGGAGACGTAGTCGGGGTCGCTGTCGTCCTGCGCGACCACGATGGCGGCGGCGGTCTCCACCTGCGTGGCGGGCTTCGTCGCGACGGTCCTGCCGACGGTGACCCGGCCGGCGGCGATCAGCTGGCCGGCGTGCTCGCGGGAACGCGCGAGCTTCCGGCGGACCAGCTCCGCGTCGAGACGGCGGCGTGCGACTCCTGCCACGTTCGGTTCAGCTCCTGTGTCGGTATGTCGAGGGGGGCACCGGAAGTCCCGGGCGGGCGTCGAGCGCGGTGAGCGCGTCGCGCAGCCCCTGATGTACATCCTCGTACACCTCGATGTGCCCGTCCGTGGCGAGGTGGTCGGCGTCGGCGAGCCGCTCCAGGGCCGCGTCCACGTCGGCGTTGCCAGTGGGCGTCCGGGACACGTTCAGCGCGGCCGGCGCGGAGGGGTCGTCCTCCGGCGCGGACGCGAAGTCCGCCGGAGCCTCCGCCTCCGGTACCGCCGCTTCCGCCGGGACCCCAACCTGGGTCACAGAGTCGCTCATGCCCCCGACGCTACCGCGAAGCGCTGACAGGCTCTGAGGTACCGTCGCTCACGATGGCCACGATTGAGGAGTGCCGCAGCGCACTCGAGAAGTTCTCGGACAACCTGGCGGGCGCCGGAGGGGACGTGCGCGAAGCGGCGGCCCTCGACCGCTCGCTGAGCTGCCACATCACCGACCTGGACGTCACTTTCGTCGGCCGCCTCGAGGACGGCCGGATCGAGGTGCTGGACACCGTCCAGGGGCCACCGCCGGAGAAGGCCCAGATCAGACTCGCGATGGCCGGGGACGACCTGGTGGCGATGGTCGACGGGGACCTGCACTTCGCCAGGGCGTGGGGCTCGGGCCGGGTCAAGCTGGAGGCGGGACTGAGGGACCTGTTCCGCCTCAGGAAGCTTCTCTAGCGGCCTCAGCGGGCGCAGCGGCGGCCTGCGTCCGTGCCCTGCGGGCCGCCGGGACGACCAGCGGGGTCCGCGTCTCCGGGTCGGGGATGACCTGGCAGCGCAGGCCGAAGACCTCCTTCACCAGCTCGGCCGTGACGATGTCGTTCGGGGCTCCCTCGGCGACGACCCTGCCGCCGCGCAGGGCGACGAGGTGGGTGGCGTACCGGGCGGCGTGGTTGAGGTCGTGCAGGACCGCGACCAGAGTGCGCCCCTGCTCCTCGTGCAGTTCGGCACACAGGTCGAGCACGTCGATCTGGTGCTGGATGTCGAGATAGGTGGTCGGCTCGTCGAGCAGCAGCAAGGGGGTCTGCTGGGCGAGCGCCATGGCGATCCACACGCGCTGCCGCTGGCCGCCGGAGAGCTCGTCGACGTAGCGGTCGGCCAGTTCGGCGACGCCGGTTCGCGCCATGGACTCCTGCACGACCCGCTCGTCCTCGCCGGACCACTGGCGCAGGAGCCCCTGGTGCGGGTACCGGCCGCGCCCGACCAGATCCGCGACGGTGATCCCGTCGGGTGCGATGGAGGACTGCGGCAGCAGGCCCAGGGCGCGCGCGACCTTCTTCGCGGGCATCGACTGGATGACCTGGCCATCCAGCAGCACCCGCCCCTGCGCGGGCCTGAGCATGCGGGACAGGGCGCGCAGCAGTGTGGACTTGCCGCAGGCGTTCGGGCCGACGATCACGGTGAAGGAGTTGTCGGGGATCTCCACGGACAACCGCTCGGCGATCACGCGCTGGTCGTAGGCAAGGGTGACGTCGTCGGCGCGGAGGCGGTTCACAGTGCTCCTCGTGGTCCTGGTGTCGTTGGTGTCGGATCCGCCCGCGGCCCGCATTGCCGGCCCTCCCGCTGCCCTCATATCCGGCCCGCCCTGCGTTCGGTGACCAGCAGCCACAACAGATAGGCGCCGCCGAGGACTCCGGTCACCACGCCCACGGGCAGTTGGTCGGCGCCGAACAGGCGCTGCGAGGCCCAGTCCGCGACGATCAGCAGGGTGGCGCCCATGACCATGGAGGGCACCAGGTGGGGCCCGGGTGACCGGGTGAGCCGGCGGGCCAGCTGGGGTGCGGTGAGGGCCACGAACCCGACCGGGCCCGCGGCGGCCGTGGCACCGGCCGTCAGCAGCACCGCGGACACCATCAGCAGCAGCCGTACGCGTTCCGCCCGCACCCCGAGGGCGCAGGAGACGTCATCGCCCATCTCCATCACCCGCAGCGCCCGCGCGTTGCCGAGGACGAGCGGTACGAGGACGGCGCACAGGGCGAGCAGCGGCCAGACCTGCTCCCAGCCGCGGCCGCCCAGCGAGCCGGTCATCCAGAAGACGGCCCGGGCCGCATCGGCGATGTCGGCCCTGGTGAGCAGAAATCCGTTGGCCGCTGTGACGATCGCGGAGACTCCGATGCCGACCAGGACCAGCCGGTATCCGTGCACGCCCTGTTTCCAGGCGAGCAGGTGGATGGCGGCTCCCGTCACCAGGCCGCCGACGAGCGCGCCCACGGCGACCTCGGTGGCGGTGCCCGAGAACAGCACGATCACCACCAGCGCCCCGGCCGTCGCCCCCTGTCCGAGGCCGAGCACGTCCGGGCTGCCCAGCGGATTGCGGGAGACCGACTGGAACAGTGCGCCGCCCAGCCCGAGCGAGGCGCCGACCAGCAGGCCGACGAGCACGCGTGGCAGCCGCAGTTCGGTGACGATGAACTCCTGACCCCGGTCGCCGTCCCCGGCCAGCGTCCTGAGGACGTCCCCGGCCGGGATCGGGAAGTCGCCGGTGCCGAGCAGCAGCACGCTCGCGGTGAGGGCGGCGAGCAGGAGCAGGACGACGACGGCGAGCGCCCGGACGTCCAGTCGGAGGGACAGCCCGCCCGGGGCTGTGAGGACACGCTTGGACTTCACAGCCGGGCCGTCCTCCGCCGCCGTACGAGAAGGATGAAGACCGGTCCGCCGAGCACCGCGGTCACGATCCCGACCTGGAGTTCGGCGGGTCGCGCGACGACCCGGCCGACGACGTCGGCGCCGAGCAGCAGCACCGGGGACAGGACGGTCGCGTACGGCAGGATCCAGCGCAGGTCGGGGCCGGTGAAGGACCGTACGGCGTGCGGGACCGTCAGCCCGACGAACACGATCGGCCCACAGGCGGCGGTCGCGGCCCCGCACAGCACGGTGGCGGCGGCCATGGACAGGGCGCGGGTGCGGCCCAGATGCGCGCCGAGGGCGCGCGCGGTGTCGTCGCCCATCGCCACGGCGTTCAGCGGGCGGGCCAGCGCGAGCGCGAGGACCGTACCGGCCAGCAGGAACGGCAGGACCTGCCGGACGGTGGCGTCCGTCGCCGAGGCCAGTGAGCCCACCGTCCAGAAGCGCATCTGGCCGAGCGCCGCGTCGTCCGTGATCATCACGGCCTGGAGGTAGCCGTAGAGCGCGGCGCTGATCGCGGTGCCGGCGAGCGCGAGCCGTACCGGTGTGGCGCCCCGGCTGCCGCCGAGGAACCACACCAGGGCCCCGACGGCGGCCGCGCCGAGGAAGGCGAACCACACATAGCCGTTCAGGCTGGTGACACCGAAGTACGTGATGGCGGTGACGACCGCCGCGGACGCGCCCGCGTTGATACCGAGCAGGCCGGGATCGGCCAGCGGGTTGCGGGTGAGCGCCTGCAGGACCGCACCGGCGAGGCCGAGCGCGGCGCCGGCGAGCAGGCCGAGCACCGTACGCGACAGCCGGTCGCCGACCACGACGTCGGCGTAGGTCCCCGAGTCGTGGAACAGGCCGTGCCATACCTGCGCCGGCGAGAGCCCCTTCGCCCCGGTCGCGATGCTCGCCAGCGCGACGAACGCGAGGATCGCGACCGAGACGAGGAGCCCGAGGGAGCGTGTCACCCGGCGGGTGGGGGGCGCGGGGGCTGCATCCGCGCGCGGTTCGGGAGGACTGTCGACCAACACAAGGTTAGGTTAGCCTACCCTTGCTTCGCATCTCGATCGGCCGCCCCTCCGCTCACAGCCCCAGCCGTGCCAGCGCCTTCCCCGCGTCCAGCCCGCACGAACCCTCACCGGCCACGGCCCAGGCCGCCGCGCACAACGCCCGCAGCCCGTCCAGAGCCTCCCCGTCGCCCTCGAGCTCCAGCCTTTCCTCCCCCGCCGTCGCCGTCCAGCCGCCGCAACGGAAGCCGTCGCCCGCCGCGGCCACCTCCGGCTGCCCCGTCAGCAGTCCGCGCAGGTCCGCGTCCACATACGTCGGCCGGTGCCGCCAAGGCGCCGCCACCAGCTGCGCGCCGTCCGTCACACCCGTCAGGACCAGCAGCGAGTCCACCCCGCCGTTGAACGCGCCCTCGATGTCCGTGTCCAGCCGGTCCCCCACCACCAGCGGCCGCTTCGCACCCGTGCGCAGGATCGTCTCGCGATGCATCGGCGGCAGCGGCTTGCCCGCCACCTGCGGTTCCGCGCCGGTCGCGATCCGTACGACCTCCACGGCCGCCCCGTTGCCCGGAGCGATGCCGCGCGCGCTCGGGATCGTCAGATCGGTGTTCGACGCGAACCACGGCACCCCGCGCGCGATGGCGTAACACGCCTCCGCGAACCGCCCCCACGGCAGCTCCGGACCGCCGTACCCCTGCACCACGACCACCGGATCGTCGTCGGCCGACTCGACCGGCACGAGCCCCCGCTCCCGCAGCGCGACCCGCAGCCCCTCGCCACCGATCACCAGCACCCGCGCCCCGGCGGGCACCTGCTCACTGATCAGCCGCGCCACCGCCTGCGCCGACGTGATGACGTCCGGGGCCCCCGTCGGAATGCCCAGCTCCGTAAGATGCGCGGCCACCGCGTCCGGCGTACGCAGCGCGTTGTTCGTGACGTACGCCAGATGCATCCCTCCCCGGCTCGCCCTGCCCAGCGACTCCACGGCGTGCGCGATCGCGCTCCCGCCCGCGTACACCACGCCGTCCAGGTCGAGCAGCGCCGTGTCGTACGCCTCGCTCAGGGGCGCCGCACTGCCCTCGGGCCGCGTCCTGACGGTCTGGCTCATTACGCATCGCTCCTCGTTCGATCGCCTTCCCCCGATCATCCCGCACGGCACTGACACACTTACGATGCATCAATGAACACTGCAGGTCCCGGTCCCGAGGACGTACCGGCACACACGGGCCTTGACCTGGCCCCCTTCCGGGGCCTGCGCTACGACCCCGACCGCGTCGGCAGCCTCGCCGCGGTCACCTCACCGCCCTACGACGTCGTCGTTCGCCCGGACGGACTCCTCCACCTCGAGTCGGCGGACCCGCACAACATCGTGCGTCTCATACTGCCTCAGGCCACCACCCCGGCGGCACGCACCAAACAGGCGGCGGAGACCCTGCGCCGCTGGCTGGCCGAGGGCGTCCTGAGGACCGACACCGAGCCCGGCCTGTACGTCTACGAGCAACGGGGCGGCGGGGTCCTCCAGCGCGGCGTCATAGGAGCCTTGCGCGTCTCGGAACCCTCGGAGGGCGTGGTACTGCCCCACGAGGACGTCATCCCCCACGTCATAGCCGACCGTGCGGCCC
Source organism: Streptomyces sp. PTL18 (assembly GCF_059510295.1). Lineage (NCBI taxonomy): Bacteria > Bacillati > Actinomycetota > Actinomycetes > Kitasatosporales > Streptomycetaceae > Streptomyces > Streptomyces sp. PTL18. Next base: position 440,442 of record NZ_JCAJZO010000005.1, read on the forward strand.
TGATGCGCGCCACCTGCGCCAACCTCGAACCCCTGTTGCTCACCTACCGCGGCACCGGCTCAGAGGTCGGCGCGACCGCCGTCATCGAACGCACTGTCGAACGCACTCCGCTCCTGGCCACCACCACGGAAGACGGTTTCAGCCACCGCCTGTGGTCGGTGACGGATCCCGGCTCTCTGGCGGAGATCCGGGCGGACCTGGCCCGGCACCAGGCCCTGATCGCCGACGGCCACCACCGCTGGGCGACCTATGTGCGCCTCCGCGCGGAGCACGCCTCCCCGAGCCCGTGGGACTACGGACTGGTCCTCCTGGTGGACACCGCCCGCTACCCGCTCAGGGTCCGGGCGATCCACCGCCTGCTGCACCGGCTCCCGGTGACCGAGGCGCTGGCCGCCCTGGAGGGCCTGTTCCGCATACGCGACCTGCACCTGCCACTGCCCGAGGCCCTGGAGGTCCTGGCCGACGCCGCATGCGCCGGCAACGCCTTCCTCCTCGCCGGCGACGGCGCCTTCCACCTGGTGGACCAGCCGTCCCCGGAGCTCCTGGCCCGTACGGTCCCCGCGGACCGTCCCCAGGCCTGGCGCACCCTGGACGCGACGGTCCTGCACGCGGCACTCCTGGAACACGTCTGGCGCATCCCCGAGGACGCACCGGAGCACATCGCCTACATCCACGACACGGCGGCCACGGTCGAGAAGGCGGAGCGCGACGGCGGCACGGCGGTCCTGATGCACCCGGTCCGTGAGGAGGTCGTCCGCGAACTGGCCCGCCAGGGTGTGACGATGCCGCGCAAGTCGACGTCCTTCGGGCCCAAGCCGGCATCGGGGCTGGTGCTGCGGGCGTTGGAGCTCTGAGGTGCGGCAGGGCGGGGACCCGTCCGGGTCCCCGCCCTGCCGCGTCGTGGCGCCGCCGAGCGACGTCAGTCGTGGTCGCCGTCGCCGTTGTCGCCGTTGTCGCCGTCGCCGTTGTCGCCGGCTGTGGCGCCGGGCTCGCTCCCGCTCTCGTCCAGGGCATCGACGAACTCGACACCGTCCAGCTCGGCGAGCCGGTCGGAGGCGTCCGTGCTGCCGTCCCTGTCGGCCTCGACGGCCTTGGCGAACCACTCACGTGCCTCGCTGTCCCGACCGGCGGCCAGCAGCGCGTCGGCGTACGCGTACCGCAGCCGCGCGGTCCACGGCTGGACGGAGTTGGACGCCAGCTCGGGGCTCTGCAGCGTCACGATCGCCGCGTCGAGCTGCCCCATGTCGCGGCGCGCACCGGCCGCCACGAGCCGCATCTCGACCTGACCGGCCTTGTCGAGCTTGTGCACCTCAGGTGCGCCGGCCATGTCCAGCGCCTTCTCGGGTCGGCCGAGACCGCGCTCGCAGTCGGCCATGACGGGCCACAGGTCGACGTTCCCGGTCATGCGCCGGGCGGCCCGGAACTCCGCGAGCGCCTCACTGTACTTCTGGTTGGCGTACGCGGCGAAGCCTGCCGCTTCGCGCACGGCGGCGACGCGGGACGCGAGGCGCAGCGCCACCCTGGAGTACCCGTAGGCGCCCTCCGGGTCCTCGTCGATGAGCCGGGCGACCATCACCAGGTTCTTGGCCACGTCTTCGGCGAGCGTCTTGGGCAGGCTCTGCAGCTCCTGCCGCACGTCCTTGTCGATCTCCTCGCCGGTGACGTCCTCGGGGATCGGCAGTCGCTTGATCGGCTCGCGGTCACGCTCCCGCTCCTCGCGGAACCGGCCGCCCCCGCGCCGGTCGTCGCGGCCACGGAAGCCTCCGGGGCGCCCACCGCGCTCGTCACGCCCACCACGCTCGTCACGCCCGCGGAAACCACCGGGACGCCCACCCCGGTCGTCACGCCCGCGGAAACCACCGGGACGCCCACCGCGGTCGTCACGCCCCCGGAAACCACCGCGGTCGGAGCGGGTGTCGTCGCGGCGGAAGCCGCCCCGATCGTCGCGGCTGTCATCACGACGCGTGCCGGACGGCCGGTCGTCTCGGCGGGCGTCTCGACGGTCGTCTCCACGGAAGCCGCCGCGGCCGCCGTCGCGCCGGTCGTCCCGCCGCTCGTCACGTCGGCCGTACCCGCCACGGTCGTCATCACGGCCCTGGCCGCCGCGCTGGTCGTCACGGCGGAAGCCACGATCGTCACGTCGGCCGTACCCGCCACGGTCGTCATCACGGCGACCGTACCTGCCACGGTCGTCATCACGACGGCCGTACCCGCCACGATCGTCATCACGACGGCCGTACCCGCCACGATCGTCATCACGGCGACCGTACCCGCCACGATCGTCATCACGGCGGAAGGGCGGGCGGTCGCCGTCGCGGCGGAAACCGCGGTCGCGGTCGTCGCGGCGCGGGGCGGACGAGCGGTCGTCACGACGGAAGGAAGGGCGTCCCCCACGGTCGCGGTCGTCACGGCCACGGAACCCGCCACGGTCGCCGTCACGGCGGTCGTCTCCACGACGTTCGTCCCCACGACGTTCGTCCCCACGACGTTCGTCGCGCCGGCGGTCGTCCCCACGACGTTCGTCGCGCCGGCCGTAGCCTCCTCGGTCATCGCCGCGGCGCGGGCCACCGCGGTAGCCGCCACGGTCACCACTGTCCCGGCGGCGCTGGTCGCGCTCAGGACGCTCGTCGGGAGAGTTGGTGGACATGGGTGACTCCTGTCTTCGGTACCGCAAAATCATTGTCGCGCAGCCGGGTGCCCGGCGCGCTCGGGGAAAACGAAAAAGGACCCTTGGTCCCAGCATGTCGCTGGGACCAAGGGTCCTCCAAAGATTGTTCGGCGGTGTCCTACTCTCCCACAGGGTCCCCCCTGCAGTACCATCGGCGCTGTAAGGCTTAGCTTCCGGGTTCGGAATGTAACCGGGCGTTTCCCTCACGCTATGACCACCGAAACCCTAGTGGTTTCGAGCGAACAAGCACACTCTTCAATTGTCTGTTCAGCTCAAAGCCGGCAACTGTTCGTTGCCTCAGAACTG